>JANNWG010000047.1:0-17155 GCA_031414695.1 Burkholderiales bacterium | reverse complement strand
TAGATTCCTTAGATTCCTTAGATTCCTTAGATTCCTTAGATTCCTTAGATTCCTTAGATTCCTTAGATTCCTTAGATTCCTTAGATTCCTTAGATTCCTTAGATTCCTTAGATTCCTTAGATTCTAACCCCTTAGATTAGACCCCTTAGATTGAACCCCTTAGATTGACCCCTTAGATTAGATTAGACCCCTTAGATTATTAGATTATTGGACCCCTTAGATTATTGGTATGGCATCTCTCATTCGTCTTGACTCAAAAGTCTAATATTGATGGACAGTTTCAGATATTTTTATCTGTAATACCTTGCCAAATAGGCACGTTCAATTTAGGGTTCCAATTGCCCCGTCGCCGCGCGGCCCGGAAGCCTATTTCGCGCGGTGAGTGTTGAGCGAAATTGGATCCCCGCCTGCGCGGGGACGACAGCTTTTTTTATCGTTTCTTAATCTATTGTGTGCCGAATCAAACGAGGTTCCCTATACGTCTGCCCCTTTGATTCAATCGCCTCAACATCAACCCAACACCACAGCCACTCTCTCCCGCAAAACCGGAATCAGTGTTTCCTCAAACCACGGATTACGTTTGAGCCAAATATTGTTGCGGGGGCTGGGGTGTGGCAGCGGGACGATGTCGGGCCAGTGCTTTTCCCATGCGCGGACAATTTCGGTTAGCGCGCCTTTTTCATTCGGCAAGTGATAGCCCTGTGCGTATTGGCCGATGGCGAGGGTGAGTTTGAGATTGGGTAAATGCGAAAGTAGCGGCGCGCGCCACAAGGTGGCGCATTCTGAGCGTGGCGGCAAATCGCCGGATTTGCCGATGCCGGGGTAACAAAAACCCATCGGCAGTAGGGCAATTTGTTTGGCGTCGTAAAAGACTTCGTTGGAAATGCCGAGCCATAGGCGCAATCGGTCACCGCTGGGGTCGTTGAATGGGATGCCGGTTTCGTGTACGCGGCTGCCGGGCGCTTGGCCGGCAATCAAAATCCGTGCGCTGGCGTGCATTTGCACCACGGGGCGCGGGCCCAGCGGCAAATGCGCGGCGCAGGCGGTGCAGCCGCGAACCTCTTTGAGCAACGTGTTAAGTGACGGCATCGCGTTTTTCCAACCTTATAGTTATTGGTATAAGGTCAGTCTAGCGCCGACGCACTTACCTTACAAACGTCGCGAAAATGGTTGATGACTTCTTATGCCAAGGCCGCGTACTGTGACAAATCTATCGGGGGCATAACCATCACAACACGCTACGAAATCTTAACAAAAGCGCTGCCGTGCGGCCTATCTTCTCGCTACTCTCCAAAGCGCTTTTCTATAAACATAGTGGCCATCATGGTTTGATAGCCAAATGCCAACTTACGCCCTTACAAAAACACTATCAATTGCCACACCCTTCGCCAGCGTTTGATGCACCACGCAATAACGCTCTGTGAGTTTTTTGAGGGTTTCAAGTTGTGCGTCGTTGGCGTCGGTGTTGATTGTGTAATTTACGCGAATAGCGCTGAAGCCGACGGGCGCTAATTTATCGACGCCGAGTGTGCCGCGAAAATCTAGGTCACCTTCGGCGGTGATGTTGGCGTTGTGGAGGGTGACGCCGATGGCGGTGGCAACCGCAGCAAGTGTGACGCCCGCACAGCCGATGAGTGCTTCTAGCAACATGTCACCTGAGCAGGCGAGTGTGCCGTCGCCGCCTGTGGCGGGATGTAGGCCTGATCGCGTTACGCCATCACGTGCGCCGCTGAATGTTTTGACATCACAGCCGACGGCCTCTTGTACTACGCGCCCCGTTGCGTGCAATACCAATTTTGCAGCGTCTGGCGATTCACGATATTGGGCTTTTAGTGGGGCTTGTGCGGCGGATAATTTATCGGCGAGAGCGGAAATTGGCGTTGTCATATGGCGTGTTGTGGTTGCGATTGTTCGAGAGATTCTATTATCGCGTCAATCATCTCGTGGCGCGATGTGGTTGATTGGCTAGGGCGTATGTCGTGCTGGATGGTGGCGCCGTGATTATCGCGTTTGGTTAAGACCAATACGCGAGAGGCGAGATTCACTGCTTCTTCGACATCATGCGTAACGATAACGGTGGCGGTTTGATGTTTGGCGGTGACTTCGCGCGTGAGCGCGTGCAGACTGCGGCGCGTGAGCACATCGAGGGAAGAAAATGGCTCATCCATGAGCAATACATCAGGCTCGCGCACCAATGCACGGGCGATTGCCACCCGCTGCGCCATGCCGCCAGACAATTGCTTTGGCAAGTATTCACGTGCACTTTCGAGCATTACTTCATGAAGAAGCCCGTCGATATTGGTGTTTTTATTGTTTGACAGTAGCCCAAAGGTTATGTTTTGCGCGACCGTAAGCCACGGCATTAAGCGCGGCTCTTGATAAACCACGCCAATGGTATTGTCGTGCGCGCCGTGAATGCTAACGCTGCCAATATAGTCACGATCTAGTCCCGCAATGGCGCGTAGTAACGTACTCTTGCCGCAGCCCGATGCGCCAAGCACGGCGACGATTTCTCCGGCAGCCACATCAAATGTCACATCATGAATAATGGCGCGACCGTTGAATGATTTTTGTTTGACATCAACTTGCAGTCTTCGCGTCATTTGTGGCTTTCTTGAATATCCGCCACATCACGCCAATGCAGCACGCGCCGCTCAAGTGCAACCAGTAGCGAATCACTCGCTTTGCCAAGTAGTGCCAACGCAATGATGGCGACCAATACCAAATCAGCGCGACCAGTTTCACGTCCGTCAGTTAATAAATAGCCCAAGCCGGAGGTGGCTGCGATGAGTTCAGCGGCGACTAAAAACATCCAGCCTAAGCCGAGTGAGGCGCGCAGGCCAGTTATGATGCCAGGTAGCGAAGCAGGCAGATAAATTTTGCGGAGTAATTGTGAGGGCGTGAAGCCAAATTGCACGCCCACTTCTACTAGCTTGCGATCAATATTTTTTAAGCTCGATAATGTCGCCAAATACATCGGGAAAAAAGTGCCAATCGCAATCAGCGTTAGCTTCGGCGCTAAATCAATGCCCAACCAGAGCAACAATAACGGCACCCATGCGAGTGATGGCACCGCACGCAACGCCTGCAAGCTAGGGTCGAGTAGGGCGGAGGCGGTGCGATTTAATGCCACCACTGCACCGATAATCAAGCCAAGCGCGGCACCAATGGCAAAGCCCGCTGCCACGCGTGCGCTTGATACACCGATATGTGTGAAGAGGCTACCGTCACGGGCGAGTGCCAATGTGGTTTCGGCTAAGGCTGAGGGCGGTGGTAACAAATGCTGCGCGATCAAGCCGAAGCGCGATACCGCCTCCCAGATGATTAAGAGGGCAAGTGGAAGAAGAAAGCCGTATGCGCTCTGCGGCAAGGCAAACGCTGGCCTTATTTTGATTTCTTCGTGGCTAACGTTTGTAGTGGAGGCGATGGCGTTCATATCTTGTGTTTTAGGTTAATTGTTGTAACGATTTTGTTGAGCTTGCAGCATGATGGGATTAGTTTGTTGATCACCGCAATCCCTCCCACCCTCCCTTTTTCAAAGGGAGGAGCTGATCTCTATTTTTGATCGTGCTGCAATTTCGATTGAGTGAAGCTGCATATTTAAAAATTAGCGTGTCGTCCCATTTGGAAACATGGCCGCCACTTTTGTCGCAGGTGCGGCGCTAATTAATTCATCCACCACCCGTGCTACATCTGTGCCCGGCTTAACCAAGGCCTCTTCTAGCAAAATCGGTGCGGCGGCCTTCAATGCGGCGCGGTGTGTTTGGGTTGGAATAGATTCATCAAAGCCAGTGCGCGCAAGTTGGCGCTTTGCGACATCGAGACTAATCTTGGCTTCAGTTGCCAGCAACTCCGCGGCCTCAGCTGGGTTTTTCTGAATCCAAATGCGGGCGCGCTCATACAGTCGCACGGTGCGCTCAACCGCTTCAGGATACTGCTTGGCAAATTTTTCAGTGGTATTCAAAAAGCCATAGGTATTGAAATTCACATTGCGATAAATAATGCGCGTGCCCGCTTCAAGCTCACTCGCGGCCAATAGTGGATCAAGTCCTGCCCAGGCATCCACGCGCTTTTGCTCTAACGCAACGCGGCCATCGGCGTGTTGCAAATGGACAAGCTCCACATCGGCTTTATTTAAGCCCGCCACTTGCAATGAACGTAAGGTAAATAAAAATGGGTCTGTGCCCTTAGTAGCAGCGATACGCTTACCCTTCAAATCCGCGAGTGTCTTTATCGGCGAATCTTTATGCACGGCTAGGGCTGTCCACTCAGGGCGCGAATAAACAAATACCGTTTTAATCGGGTTGCCGTTGGCACGCGAAAGCACCGCGGCTAAGCCAGCAGTGGAGCCAAAGTCCACCGCGTCGGCGGCTAAAAATTCCAGCGCACGATTACTGCCTGCTGATTGCACCCAACGTACTTTGGTGCTGGATTTAGCAAACTCCTGCTCCGCCCAGCCAAATTTGCGAATCACCAAACTCGGCGGCGAATAAAATGCGAAATCCAAGCGCACTTCAGCTGGGCCAGTCTCGGCTTGCGCAGGTGAGGCAATAAACGCAGCGCTGGCAAGAAGTGAAAGTGCTAAAAAGGTACGACGCGTTTGTTGTTTTACGTAGGTAGTTTTCATGTTTGCTCAGTCATTAAAAAATTGGATTAAGCAATAATAAGTGGTCGTTTATATAATTAGAACTAATTAATATCTATTAATAATGTTATTTTGATATAATAAAATTCACTTCTATGTTGCTTGTATTGCCCGTTAAGCTAGGCGATCCACACCCAACACCATGCTGTTCGGATAAATTTATGTTCACCGTTCGCCCTGAGGTATCGAGGGGCTTTGCTCACATTGCCCTTCGATACCTCAGGGCGAACGGTGGTAAACGAACGTTTTAAAAATCAACAACTAAACCGAATAATGAATCTCCAACAAATCCGCTACATCCGCGAAATCGTCCGCCAAGACTTAAATCTCACCCAAGCCGCCGAGGCGTTGCACACCTCACAGCCTGGCGTGTCGCGGCAGGTTCGCGAACTAGAAGACGAGCTTGGCGTTGATATCTTTGTGCGACAGGGCAAGCGCTTAACGGCACTCACGCCCGCAGGTATTGCCGCATTGGCGATTAGTGAGCGGCTGCTAAATGAAGTTGACAGCTTAAAACGCGTAGGCAAAGAATTTTCTAATGCGAATCAGGGCGAGCTAGTCATCGCCGCCACGCACATGCAAGCGCGCTATGCGCTACCGAGCGTGATTAAAAAATTCGTTAAAAAATATCCAGATGTTCGCTTAAGTTTGCGGCAAGGTACACCACGTGAATTAGCCGAAATGGTGATTGCAGGCAATGCCGATATTGCGATTGCAACCGAGACCTTAGACAGTTACCCAGAGCTAATTACGGTGCCGCTTTACCGATGGCATCATTGCGTTATCGTGCCGAAATCTCATCCGCTGACACTGGTTAAAAAAATCACGTTAGTTAATATTGCCCAGTACCCGATTGTGACCTATGACGCTGCTTTTTCAGGTCGATCAGCGCTCGACGATACCTTTGCCCAAGCGGGGCTTGAGATTGATGTGGTGCTCACCGCCATTGATACCGATATTATTAAAACCTACGTTCGCGAGGGGCTGGGCGTTGGCATTATTGCGGGCATCGCGGTGGATAGCCGCGATAATGATTTGGTCGCGCTTGATGGCGCGAAACTTTTCCCCGAACGTGTGACCAAACTAGCTTATCGTAAAAACGCCTACTTACGCGGCTTTGTACGTGATTTTATGGATAGCCTCGCCACCCATTTACAGACCCAATGAAGACAATCGAATATGCCGTCGGTAATACCCCGCTAGTCAAACTCCAACGCATCCCACACCGCGAAGGGATTGATGCCAGCAATACCTTGCTGGGCAAGCTCGAAGGCAATAATCCTGCTGGCTCAGTCAAAGACCGTCCGGCGATGTCAATGATTGTGAACGCGGAAGCGCGCGGCGAGATCAAGCCCGGTGATACCTTAATTGAAGCGACATCTGGCAATACCGGCATCGCACTCGCCATGGCGGCCGCCATTAAAGGCTACAAAATGGTGCTCATCATGCCAGATAATTTATCGGTGGAGCGGCGTCAAGCAATGAAAGCATATGGTGCTGAATTAGTGTTAACGCCCAAAGCCATCGGCATGGAAGGCGCACGCGATACTGCAGACGCGTTACAACGCGAGCGTGGCGGCTTGGTACTGAATCAATTCGCTAACCCCGATAATCCACTCGCGCATTACACCACTACTGGCCCTGAAATTTGGGCAGAGTCAGCAGGCAAGATTACCCATTTTGTTGCGACCATGGGCACCACAGGCACCATCATGGGGGTATCGCGTTATTTGAAAGAAATGAATCCTGCCATCAAAATTATCGGTGTGCAACCTGCTGATGGCGCTAGTGTGCCAGGCATTCGTAAATGGCCTGCCGCTTATTTGCCTAAAATTTTTGATGCGGCGCGGGTGGACGAAATACTTGAAGTCAACCAAGCCGAAAGTGAAGAGATGACGCGCCGTTTAGCAGCAGAGGAGGGGATTTTTGCAGGCGTATCGTCTGGCGGCGGGCTGGTTGCTGCATTACGCGTCGCCGCCACTGTTAAAAACGCCATCATTGTGCATATAGTATGTGATCGGGGCGACCGTTACTTGTCGACAGGTATTTTTCCAGCGTGAGTACTCTCATTAAGTCTAAGGAACAGTAATGAAACAAAAAATCTTAATAGGTGCATGCTGCTTTGTTAGCGCAATGACGCTCGCTGGCTGTGCCTCAGACGTTATTATTTTTTATCCAAAAGCAGACGCTGCCAAAGCCGCTGATACTGTCATTGACGATATTTTTGGGATAGCACCGCCACAAAAAAACGTGACGCCAGCAAACGTTAATCAAGAGACGGTAAAAAAATGAACAAAATATTGTTTGTTATAGGGTTAGTTTTTTACAGCATTTATACGCCTGCAATGGCACAAACAGAAGCGAATCTCGGTATTGATTCGCCATCAATTGCGGTGATTAAAAAAAGCCTTGCCACACGTATGCCGATCTTAAAACCGCTGTTTGAATCACATTCGATTGGTTTGACGCGCGATGGTTTGATTCAAATAATGAAACCCGACAATATTCACCCTACAGAGCGGCGCAACGTTGAAATGCTCGTCGATGATGACAACAAAGATCGCGCTACGCTTTACCGTGAAATTGCCCGTGCGAATGGCCGACCTGATTGGGAGGCTGACTTGAAACGTACCTTTGGTGAGCGCTGGATCAATCGTGCGCCCACTGGTTGGATGATCGAAGACGCCGCTGGCGTTTGGAAGAAAAAATAGCGTTGGCAATTCGCGCATAGATTTGCCCATGCGAAAATGCAGCATCGCTCAACATTGTGAATTGCAATCATCATGACCCCAACTCTCGTTTTTGATATTGAAACCATACCTGATGTCGCGGGGCTGCGCGTGCTGCATGAATTAGATGCCAGCTTGAGTGATGAGGCCGTTGCCGAATTCGTTTTCCAACGTCGTCGTCAAGCTACCGGCAGTGATTTTTTGCCACATCATGTGCAGCTGGTGTGCGCGATTTCATGTGTGCTACGAACTGATGATGGGCTGCGCGCGTGGTCAATCGGTAAAGCCGATGATGATGAAAAACACTTGATTCAACAATTTTTCAAAGGTATCGAAAAATACACGCCGCAATTAGTCTCGTGGAATGGCGGCGGCTTTGATTTGCCGGTACTTAATTACCGCGCGTTGGTACATGCTATCGCCGCGCCAACTTATTGGGACATGGGCGAAGACAACCGTGATTTCAAATGGAATAACTATATAAGCCGCTATCACATGCGGCACTTGGATTTGATGGATGTACTCGCCATGTATCAGCCGCGCGCCAACGCGCCGCTCGATGCGATGGCGCAGCTATGCGGTTTTCCCGGCAAGCTCGGCATGGATGGCGGGCAGGTGTGGAACGCGTTTCAGCGTGGTGAAATCGGCGCGATACGCGATTACTGCGAGACCGACGTGATGAATACCTACTTGGTTTTTTTACGTTTCCAACTCATGCGCGGCGCACTTAACGAAAAAACTTACGCCGATGAAATTGATGTCGCACGCCAGTTTTTAAGTGCTAATAGCAGCGTGGAGCATTGGCAAAAATTTAACGCGGCTTGGAAGTAAGGGCATCGTTAAAATATGCAATTCGCCTATTGGCGGTCTATTGCAAGCACAATCGCCTGTAAACGCACTATTTATATGCTGATGTTTTTTTTTATTAATTAACATGGCTTTGTGAAAGCCATTCTAGATTTTTACTGACCACCAGCTCTGACATCTTTGCGTGATGTGTGTTTTTCATTGCAATTAAGCGTGTGTCGAATAACTTTGTACTAGCCATCAACTTGACCTCATCTGCATTGTCGTACGTCATCAGAAACTCGCCTGCTAGCTGGTTGCACAGATCAAACAATCGCTCATGATCAAGTTGAAAATGCGTGTACAAACGCTTACCTGCATTTTTGCCACCTGCCGAATAGGGCGGGTCAATAAAAAAAACATTTTTCTTACTATCAATATAGGTTGTCATCAATTCAAATGCATCTCCCTTAAGCACCGTCAATTTATGACGCATCAAATGCAAAGCAGATAAACGTCTCGCTAGCGTTTCAGGATACCAGCGCGAGGCAATCCCCTTTCCTGCTTCACCGTTCTTGATTAGACCTGAGCCGGGAGCCAAAATGCCGCCGTGAAAAGTGCGGTTTCTCAAGATAGTTTTAAAGGCACGCTCTAGTAATGAAGTGTTGGGTTTTGAAAGTTCATCGTGCACGGCCTCAATTGATAGTGGAAATTTCAATATCCTTTCGGCTAACAATTCAGCCTCACCATTCACCACAATTTGCCACACTGCGGCCACATCTTCGTCTAGCTCAATCATCACTGCGTGATCTACCAAGCCTTCAAATACCGCGGTCAAACTGATGATGCCGCCGCCAGCGAAAGGCTCGATTAATACTTGCGGTTTTGACTCAAGGCTTTGTATCCATTGTCTGAAAGTAGGCACGAACCATGTTTTACCACCTGGGTAGCGAAATGGGCTGCGCTGCGGTACTGAGGCGACATTTACCGGCGCTTCAATTACGCGAGGCGCGCTTTCATGTACGAATAATTCTGCTTGGTGCATGAGCATACTAAAACGGGCTATCAATAGATTTGGTGGTGGGCGGGGACTCTAGCTTCTCATCAAGCTTATCTTGGAGTGTGCCCATAAATTTTTTGATGTCACCCGGTTTTGTGGTGGTCAATGCTAATAGGGACGCGCTAAATGCAGTAAAAATCTCATCTACCTTGGTTAATTGATAACGCTTAGTTGTCGCATCAAACACTAAGTCATAAATAAACCAACCAATATCCGCTTTATGTTTAGGCAATGTTTTAAGTTTGGGCAGCGTGGCAAAAAATTGCTTATCCATTGCGACTGCAGACCGCTTACCCCAAGCGTTAATAATGCCACCCTTAAAAAGAAGCTGCGGCGCTAATCGTTTTCGCGATGAGGACAAATAATCTGGACGTGGGTAATTTGGCTGCCCCGACCAATCCATATTTTGATTAGCCTTAGGATTTTTCATAAAGTGCTCGAATGGGTCGCGCACATTGCCAGAAATATAGACTGCCTGCACTTCCAAGGCGCCGAAATCGATTATTTTTTCGCGCTCATCATAAGCGACGAGAACAACATCAATATTGCCGGCTGACTTATTGTCTGCATCAGGCAATCTAACTTCTGTTAAAGAACTCCAACGTGCATTTTCGCCAAAAAAGAAATTTGCCGCATCTGTAGTGATGGCCCAATCTTCGCGAAAGCGTACTGGGCAGGTAATCGTGTGCGTGTCGCGATGATGAATGCTACAAACACCAAGTGGATTTTTGGCTTTATCTTTTGTGCAGTTCGGAACTTTGTTATTGAACGGGCACAAACGATTTTGTCTCGCAGCATTTGCTTTCGCGCTTTGATCGGTAGTGGCAAATCCAAAGACTTCTGCAAGCGGATGTTTAGGTTCAGTTTTGGGCATTGTGTAGTTCTTGAGTGTTGTCACTTATAGAAAGGAATCATGCCACATATTGCTGAAAAATAGTTAAATTGAGTCCGTAGTCAACGGCATACCGTTGCGCACAAAAACATTAAAACAACTACCCAGATTGCCATTTCAAGCAATTTATCTTGAAATCACCCGCCAATAGGCGAGTTTTGCTATTTATTGATACGCCGCGTTAATGGTCAAATTCATGGCGCTTTCACCGCAGCCACGTCAATCTTGGTCTCGCGTTTAAGCTTTCGCCATAGCTTACCCAATAGCCCTTCGGCATCATCTACATACGTATAAACTGCGGGCACCACAATCAAACTCAGCACCGTGGAAGTCACCAAACCACCAATGACAGCGACTGCCATTGGTGAGCGAAATGACGGGTCAGCGCCGAAGCCGAGTGCAATCGGCAGCATGCCAAATCCCATCGCGAGTGTGGTCATCACAATCGGTCTGGCGCGTTTGTGGCAAGCGTCAATGAGGGCGTCATAACGGTTCATGCCAAGTTCGTGTCTGGCCACAATCGCGTACTCAACTAAGAGAATCGAATTTTTTGTCACCACACCCATTAGCATCAGTAGGCCAATCAGTGAAGGCATCGAAAAGCTTTTGCCCGTAACCAGTAGCAATATAAATGCGCCGCCAAGTGATAAAGGTAGTGCCGCCAAAATAGTAATCGGCTGCAGAAAGTCTTTGAACAGCAGCACCAGCACCGCAAAAATACACAGTACACCAATGCCCATTGCCAAGCCAAAGCTGGCAAATAATTCTTGCTGCATTTGGGTGTCGCCTAATTCAGCTTGCTTGACGGTTGGCGGCAGATTTTTCATCGTTGGTAGCTGCAATGCTTCGGCATACACGTCGCCTAACTCACGTAGACCGAGTTCAACATCGAAGGTGACTTGGCGGCTACGATCAAGACGATTAATTTGCGCCGGACCACTACCCATTTCGATAGAAGCGACTTGGTTCAGCATGACAGGGCCATTTTTGCCCGGTATTTGTAAGCGCTCAATTGCCGCTAAGTTCTCGCGGGTGGCGTAAGGAAGTTGCACGCGGATCGGTATTTGCCGCTCGCTTAAATTAAATTTTGCTAAATTCTGCGAGTAGTCGCCGCTAGTGGCAACGCGTACTGTGTCACCGATTGCCGCAGCCGTTACGCCGTAATCTGCCGCACGCGCAAAGTCAGGGCGCACAATAATTTCAGGGCGCACCAAGCTTGCGGTGGAGGATACGTTGCCGACGTTTTGCAGCGTACGTAAATCGCGCTCTAATGATTGCGAAACTTCGAGCAACGCATTCGGGTCTTCCGATTGCAAAACAAGCTGCATTTTGACGCCGCTATCTTGTGGGCCGACGCTAATACGCACGCCGGGCTCATTCGCTAATTTGTCACGCAGCTCAACTTCGACTTCTTGCTGCGTGCGTGAGCGGTCATTGCGATGCGTCAGCAATACAGTGAGCGCGGCTTTGCGGGCTTCAGCGGCTACACCAATGGCAAAGGCATCGCCCGCCACACCGCCACCGACGGAGCTAAATACGGTTTTAACGTCTTTAACTTCGAGCGCAACCAAGCGCGCACGCTCAGCAGCAGCGAGCGTCTCCTTGAGCGTCGAGCCTGGTGGTAATTCAATATTGATAATAGTTTGTGCGCGATCAGCGGGCGGCACAAAGCCTGTTGGCAAAAGTGGAATTAAAAATAGCGAGCCGACAAAAAATAAAAATGACGCTACCGAGGTAATAAAGCGATGGCGAATACACCAGCCCACCCAACCCAAATAGCGCGTCATCATCGGACTATCTTTTTCGACGGTCTCCTTGACTGGCTTCAATAAGTAAGCTGACATCATTGGTGTCAGCATACGTGCCACCACTAGTGAGGCAAAAATCGCCAAGACTGCCGTCCAACCAAACTGTTTAAAAAATTTGCCCGGAATGCCCGCCATAAATGCGGTCGGTAAAAACACCGCAATCAGCGCGAAGGTTGTCGCGATGACCGCTAAACCAATTTCGTCTGCCGCTTCACGTGCAGCTTCCATTGGTGATTTGCCCATACGTAAATGTCGCGAAATATTTTCAATCTCGACAATGGCATCGTCAACTAGGATGCCCACGACCAAGGCAAGTGACAGCAGTGTCACTGTATTTAAGGTGAAGCCAAATAAATACATGCCGAAAAAAGTCGGGATGATCGACAACGGAAGGGCGGATGCCGCCACTAAGGTTGAACGCCAATCGCGCAGGAAATACCAAACCACTAGCACTGCTAGAATCGCGCCCTCTAGCAGCAAAAACATCGAGCCTCTAAAGTTTTCCTCAACAGCCCAAACGTTATCGATTAATTCATCGACAACAATAGTTGGGTTTGCCTTGCGTAGCTCATCCACCGCGAGACGAACTTCTCGTGCTACGGTGATTTCAGAGGCACCTTTGCTGCGGGTAATTTCAATTGCAATCACCGGTTTGCCGTCTTTGAGCGCTAATGAACGCGGTTCTTCAACCGTATCAATAACAGTCGCGACTTGATCAAGCCTAACGCGTCGGCCATCGGCAAGTGGTATATCAAGGGCAGACAATTCCGCAATTGTTTTTACCGTGGCAATGGTGCGTACGGATTGTTCCGCACCACCAACATCGCCACGACCGCCGGGGACTTCTTGCTGCACACGGCGTAATTGCTGCGAAATATCGGCAGCCGTTACACCGAGGGATGACATGCGTGTTTGATTTAATTCCACTCGTATTTCACGCGTAACGCCGCCTACACGCGCCACACGGCCAACGCCACCAACTGTCAATAAACGCTTAGTTGCGGCGTTATCAATAAACCACGACAGCGCCTCTTCATCAAGCGAGGCGGATGACACCGCATAGGTCAAAATGGGCCTGCCGGTGGTGGAGACTTTTGACACCACGGGGTCGCGTAATTCTGCGGGTAAATCGGCTCTGACTTGGCTCACCGCATCACGTACTTCGTTGGTCGCTTCAGACACATTTTTTTCTAAATTGAATTCCACACTGACCGATGCTGTGCCATCCAAAATATTGGTGTAAATATGTTTCACACCTTGCAGTGTCGCGATTGAATTTTCAATCTTACGCGCCACCTCGGTTTCAAGCTGCGCGGGCGCGGCACCAGGTAGGCTAGCGGTTACCGTGACCATGGGTAATTCAATATCAGGAAAATCCTGAACGCCGGACATGCTGAAACCAACCACACCTGCAAATGTAAGCAGGATAAAAAAGACAATGGCTGGAATGGGATTTTTAATCGACCAAGTTGAGACATTCATCATGTGATTCCGTTATTTTTTAGGTGCTGATGGGGTTGGTAGTTTTGTTGCTGCTTGCGGCGCAATTTTTACCAAGTCACCATCATTTAAAAAGCCTGCGCCTTGCGCGGCGATCAAGCTTTCAGCCGTGAGCCCTTTGCGAATCTCGACACGGTCTGAAAAGCGCCGTCCCGCCTCGACTTTCACCTGCGCAACACGGTTATCCGGCTTGACTAAAAACACAAAAGCGAAGCCATCACGTATTACTAACGCTTGCTGCGGTATGGTTAAGCCAGCAGCTTGTCCTAATTGAAATTCACCGCGTGCAAACATACCTGCTTTCGCTGCGCGGCTGGGCACGAGATCAACAAACACTTGCACATTGCGCGTCAGCGGGTCCACCGTTGGTGCCACTATACGTACAGTGCCAGCGACGACTTCCCCTGCTGGTGTGGTGAGGCTCACTTTTTGGCCGACGGATACATTATTTAATTCTGCTGCGGTGACTTCGGCGCGCCATTCGAGCCGATTTTTACGCACCATGCGAAATAGCTCTTGCCCGCTTTGCACGACCGAGCCGACGGTGGCGGCGCGTGCTGAAATGGTGCCGCTATCCGGCGCTAATACTTGCGTTTGGCTGAGCTTAACTTGTGCCACCGTGGCGAATGCACGGGCGGCAGCCAGCCTTGCTTCCGCCGTTTTGGCGAGCGTGAAATATTGGTTTATTTGCTGTGAGGAAAGCGCACCTGATGCTTCCAATGTTTTGGCGCGATCCGCGTTGAGCTGCGCTTCGGCAAGTGCCGCTTCGGCCTCGGCGACGTTGGCTTTTGATTGGGCTAGTTCGGCGGTGACGGTTTCGGTGGCGAATGTGGCTAAGACTTGGCCTTGTTTTACAGAGTCACCAATATTGGCCCGCACCTCTCGCACGCGCATCCCCTGCGACTCAGCACCAATAATTGCCTCCTGCCATGCTGCAATATTGCCGCTCGCACCAAATGTGGCGGTAATTGCAGCAGAGCTTGGCTTAGTCGTGGTGATCGTTAGCGCGGGTTTGGCGGTCGCTTTGGTTTCATCAGCGGCACGCACGATGGTTGTGACGGTAATGCCGCTCGCGAGCATCGTGACAACGGCAACAGCAATGGTGTTTTTTTTCCAATTGTTCAGCATAATTTTTTCCATTTTCATCATTAACTTTATTTGCAAATTTTGTGATTTGGAACTCAGCGCAATCTCCTCTAATTCCTCCTTCGTCGAGCTCAGGACAGACTCTTTTTCAAAAGGGGGAACTGGTATGGAGGAGGCAACAAGGTTCAACTATTCACCCAGCCCCCACCCACTGCTTTGTACAAGCCAATCCACGCCGTCAGTCGTTCACGTGCCACGCCAACAGCCGCGCCTTGTGCGGCAACAACGGCGCGTCGGGCGTCTTCAAGCTCGGTCAGGCTGCCTGCACCCACTTTTACTTTTGCTTCGGCGGCGGTTAAGTATTTTTGATAACCCGCGAGCGCGGCATTTGCATCGGCTTCGCGTTTTGCCGCGCTATCTAGGCGCACTAATGACTCTTCCACTTCGCGTACCGCGCGTAAGGTTTTGCCTTTGTAGGTAGCGAGTTGCTCATCGTAGCGGGCACGTGCGGCGTCCACGTTGGCCGCGCGGCGACCTGCATCAATTATCGGTAGCGTAATCGCAGGGCCGAAGCGCCAGGTGCGGCCATTACTATCAAAGCCACTGGTTGAAAATTGTTGATAACCAATCACACCGGTGAGTGATATGCGCGGAAATCTATCGGCAATCGCTAAGCCGATATCGGCCATGGATGCGGCTAATTCGCGCTCCGCACTGGCGACATCTGGCCGCTGCGAAATGGCCTCTGCCGGTATTTGATTAATCGAGAATTTTTGCGGTGTGGGCAATACGGCGCGTTTTTTTTCTAAGATTCTGAGGAGTAGTGGCTCTGAGGTAGCGGTGAGTTCAGCTAGTGCTTTAACGACAATGTCGCACTCAGCGCGCTGCTGAATTAGTCGCGCATTTGCCTCACTAGCGCTGGCATTCACCAAGGCAGCGTTGGCGGGCGCTTCAAAGCCAGCATTCATTTTTAAGTTAGTTAATCGCGCCGATTCAACGCGTGATTTGGCGTCGGTATCATAGCCGGTGAGTAGTATTTCGCAAGTGCGTAAATTGACGTACTGCATTGCCACTTCTCCCGCAATCATGACTTTCGCATCATGCCAATCAGCTTCACGCGCATCAAGCCGCTGGGCGGCGGCTTCGCGGCCACGACGTGCGCCGCCGACCACATCAAGCTCCCACGAGGCGTCCAAGCTGATATTACGTATACGCTGCTCAGCATTGGTTTGTCCGCCTTGATTTGCCTGCCCAGTTTGGCTACCTTGCCCGCCTTGCTGACCTTGCGCATCGCCTTTGCTGCGCGTATCAAGAGCATTGGCGACGAAGCTGGGGAAAAGTAGTGATGTTAGGCTGCGATAACTCGCCCGTGATTGCGCTATTCGTGCGGCGGCTTGATTGATACTGGTGTTTTCACGCATGGCGTTATCAATCAGTTCTACCAATACTTGGTCGTCCCATTGTGACCACCAATTTACCAGCGAAGCGGGCTTGCCTTCATGTGGTAACGGCGCGACCCATGCGGCATTTAAGGTTGAAGAAGGGCGCTGGTAATCAGGGCCAACAGCGCAGCCACTGAGCAACGCAATCAAAATGGCTGAGGTTGTTATTTTGAGCATGTTTTTTTTCATGATTTAACTTTTTTAGTTGAAACAGATTTGGTTACGGCGGGTGCTGCGGCGATATGTAAACCCTTTGTCATTAGCATCTCAAAGGCATGGCGCAGCACACGATCGGTACGGGCAAATGACGCCTCGGTAGATTCGCCCAAATCGAGCATGACCGCGCCGACATAGGCGCAATGAAAAATTTCAACGTCTGCTAAGCTCACGTTCAGCCCTAATGTTTGAAACGTATCCAGCAGGCGTTGACGGTTGAATTCCTCAAAGCTGGCAAGCCAGACTTTGATGTGCTCGTCTTCGTCTGAGGCCACAATCAGGGCGCACATCAGTCGGGCAAAACGCCTATCGGTGATGTCGGCAACAAAATAATCGCGCGCGGTATCGAGCGTTAATGTGCCCGCCTCAATGCTGCCTGAGAGCATTTCGAGCATGACATTACAGCCGTAGGCGGCGGTTTCGCGCAGCAAATCATTGCGCGCGGGGAAGTAATAAGTAATGTGGCTTTGGCGCACGCCCGCTTTGTCTGCCACCCGCGTCTGCGTGAGTGCACCAAAGCCCTCCTCAAAAAGGATGCTCACCGCAGAGTGCAAGATGCGATCACGTGCTGACGCCGGTATTGGCGCGGTGGCAAGCGCATTGGGGAAAGTTAATTCCGTGCCTTGATGATTAGACGGTTTTGGCGTATCAGGCGCTGCTGCTTTTTTGTCGCTTGGCGATGCGATGAGAGGCGATTTATTCATGATTTGGTAATTCTACCAAAGCCAAGCTTAAGATTTGGTTAAATTACCAAATACTTTATAAATTATGCAAAACTCGTTTATTGGTGGGCAAATACAAGCATAAATGCCTGAAGATAGCCGTAAATACAAGGCTTTTTACATTTCGCTGACGGCTTCAGGAATTAAGTGCAACGTCTGATTTTAGCAACTTAGCCCACGCCTCATTGGGACTGTCCCATCCTAAAGACTCACGCGGTCGATTGTTAATTTTCTCGGCAATTGCATTCAACTCTTCTTGCGAGTGCTTT
>JANNWG010000046.1:0-165747 GCA_031414695.1 Burkholderiales bacterium | reverse complement strand
GTTGCGTAGTATTCATAGGTGGGCGCAGATGTTTGTTTTGACACTCGCATCATGCCAGCAATGGTTGCGCCCACCTCTCTTTTTTATGCACCCTGCGTAAATAAATGTTCACATCCTTAGGGTTTTGCAAGAGGCTCAATTGTGTTTGATTTCGTTATGAATAACCAAGTGAAAAGTTAGCCACCTTTCTTTTTCGCACTTCCATGACCCTTATGTTCGCTTAACGGCTCTTCGCAACGATGAATAGTTTCACGAGTAATATTATCGACTACATGCTCAATGTACTGATCATTCTCAAGGTCAATCAATCGTGATTTTTCCATAATCCTTCCCGTAGATTTTTGAGTTTCCAAACGGTGAATCGACTCAACTACTGGCTTTTTCAAACCCTCTTTCTTAAGTGTATATCCTATGAACAAGTGAGATTTGCCCTCGAGTGTCGCCGAGATGTTCACAGTTCGTAGGTCACTACCGCATTTTGGACAAAGCATAATAGTCTCATCAGCTAGTGCAAAGTCACAGTCAGTACATTTGTATAGATTCATTTGCAAATTCACTAATGTTCTAGAATTGCTACTTACTGGATTAACAGGTTTCTGAGAACAAACAACATGTATTTGGCACCATTGTTGCTCGTGATTTCCTGACCCAGTTTATTTATCTTTTTGCGCCAGTGTATCAGGAACAACAACGTCAACTAGCTCATATGCCGCATCCGTTTTAGATTTTATTGATTGACTGTGCACATTTGAGTGATAACAACCAAAAATAAATTAATCAGCAAATACGTGTTGTGTTCGCTACTGCAAAATTCCCAATGCGAGAGACACATCACTTATTTACAAATCAAACATTTCAACAAGTTCGGTGCGGAAAGTGTAGTCGAGTAAATACTATTTATCTATTGTTGAACAAAAATTAGACACCAGCCTTGGCCGAGGTGACAGTAAATTTGGATAGTAAATTAGAAGTGAGTTAAAAGTGAATTAGATGTAAATTAGATTGTTAGCGCATTAATTATTATCAAACACTAATAAATACGGACACTTACAAGCATTTGTGCTCGAAACTCACCGACAATATTCATCAATCCACTTTACCCAATTGCAATACCACCCGCGTCGTTTCCCTCGCCTCCGCTATCGGCTCAGTATGAAAGCCCAATCGCTGAGCCAATTTCAACATGCCAGTATTGCCGTTAAGCACAGTGCCTTCAATGATGGCGTAGTTGGCTTCATGTGCACACGCAATTAAATTTTGCATGAGTGCCTCGCCTAAACCTTTGCTTTGCCAGTTGTCTGCAATGGCGATGGCGAATTCCACACTTTGTCCATCGGCATTGGGGTGATAGCGCGCAACGCCGACGATTTCGCTTTCGTCCGGCAGCAGTGCGATGAGCGCCATTTCGCGGTCGTAATCTAGCTGAGTGAAGCGCGCAATCATTTCATCTGACAATGCGGCAACAGGATGCAAAAAACGATAGTAGCGTGAGGTATCTGACATTGCCGCCACAAACGCTCGCTCGCGTGCGGCATCATCAGGGCGAATGGCGCGCATCTGCACTGCCGTGCCGTCACGCAGGCGAATCTCTCGTTCAAGCTCAACTGGGTAGGGGAAAATGGTCATGTGGCGATAACGCGTATCGGTGATCGGCGAATCACGATCAATCACAATGCGTGCGTCAACAATAGCAGCACCGCCTGGGTGGGCTAATACAGGATTTAAATCAAGCTCGCGCACCCAAGGCAGAGTCGCTGCGATGGTGGAAACACGGACAAGTAGATTAACCAAGGCGGGAATATCGATAGCTGGGATATTGCGATATGCCGATAGCACGCGGGCAATTTGCGGTGTGGCAATGAGCGCTTCGGCGAGTGTCTCGTTAAGCGGTGGTAGGGCAATAGCGGTATCGCCTATTGCCTCAACGGCAACGCCGCCCGCGCCGAATGATATGGTCGGACCAAATGTAGCATCGCGTGAAATACCCACTAACACTTCGCGTGAATGGGCAAATTTAAGCATCGGTTGGATATTGATACCGCGAATTGTCGCAAGCGGATATTTATCATGCGTATCTGCAAGGATGGCGTCGTAAGCATCGCCCACTTGTCGCGTGTTGATTAAATTTAATCTAACACCACCAGCATCACTCTTGTGCGTAATGTCAGGCGAATCAATTTTCAGCACGACCGGAAAGCCCATTTTCTTGGCCGTTTTTTCGGCTTCCTCGCGGCTATGTGCAAGTATGCCGACGTGCACGGGTAAATGAAACGCGGCGAGTAATTCTTTCGCCTCTGATTCACGCAAGATGGTGCGTTTTTCATCAATGGCGCGTTCGCGAATGCGTTTGGCAATGGCAATTGATTTGGCGAGATCATGAAACGACATGAGCGCGGCGGCGGGTGGCGACTGTAACAACATAGCCTGGTGCTGACGGAATTTTGCTAAATACGATATCGCATCTACCGCGTTTTCAGGCGTTAAAAAATTCGGCACACCGGTTTCTTCAAACAATTGTCGCGCGCCCAATATTGACGCGCCGCCAAGCCATGAGGTAAATACGGGCTTACCTTTTTCAGCGTGCGCTTTTGAGGCGAGTGGTATTACAGCCGCTGCCGCTGCTTCTGCTGTGGTAACTGATTGTGGGCAAAACATCGTCAACACTGCATCAACATTGGCGTCTTCAAGCGTTATCGCTAAGGCATCGCGAAAGCGTGCCGGTGTGGCGTCACCAATTAAATCAATCGGGTTTGCGTGCGACCAATGCTCTGGCAGCACCGTATTTAATTGCTGAATTGTTGCAGGCGAAAGCGTCGCTAATGTCAGATCACATGCCTCTACACAATCTGCCGCGACCACGCCTGGCCCGCCGCCATTGGTAATGATAGCGAGTCGATTGCCTGCCATCGCGCGCGCGAGTTTAGGATTCGCCAATACGCGTGCTGCGGCAAATAGTTGCAGTGAGGATTGCACGCGTACCACGCCCGCCCGTGCGAGCGCAGAATCCCAAACCTTGTCACTACCCGCGAGCGCACCAGTGTGGCTAGTGACAGCGGCTTTGCCTGCGGCGTTGCGCCCGGCTTTGAGAAGTACCACTGGCTTGACACGCGCGGCAGCGCGTAGAGCCGACATAAAGCGTCGCGCATCACGCACGCCTTCGACATACATCAAAATACTTTTCGTTTCAATGTCGTGCACCAGATAATCAAGCACTTCACCAAAATCAATATCCAACGCGCCACCTAGCGAGATGACGCTGGAAAAACCAATCTCAGTGGTCGCCGCCCAATCAAGGATGGCCGTACATACCGCACCCGATTGGGCGATTAAAGCGATGCTGCCAGGCTTGGTGGTTTGGCTTGCCGCATTGGCAAAGGTCGCATTGAGACCAATAGCAGGGCGCATGATGCCAACACAATTAGGCCCCACCATACGCACGCCTTTATTCCGTAAGGCGGCCAACACAAGCCCCGCGCGAATACGACCTTCCTCACCAATTTCTTGAAAGCCAGCCGATAACACCACCGCCGCGCGCGTACCGTGAATGCCTGCATCATGCAGCACATCCGCCACCGTGTGAGCAGGAGAGGCAACAATAATTAAGTCAGGTACATCCGGGATATTTGTAATAGCCGCATAGGCTTTCTGACCCATGATGGTTTTATATTTCGGATTCACTAGGTAAATTGGGCCCTTAAAGCCACTCGCCAACATATTGCTCAAGACGAATTGCCCCAGCGCACCTACGCGTTCTGTCGCGCCGACAATGGCAACACTACGCGGCTCAAATAGCGAGGTTAAGTAATGTGCAGTACCGGTTAGAGAAATTGGTGCAGGTTTGGTGGGCATGGGGGCTTAAAAATTGCGATCAAATGTAGAGCTATTTTATTTGGTGATTGTGGCAACTGAACGACTAATCATTCTAGTGGATGTCATTGTGACACTAGAGGGTAATCGAAGTATCGCTATCTGCGGCAAAAAACCTGACTCGCGTGCGATAATTTGCAATCGGGCCGTTAGCTCAGTTGGTTAGAGCAGAGGACTCATAATCCTTTGGTCGTAGGTTCAAGTCCTACACGGCCCACCAAATTCTTTATGCCGACCATTTTGTGCAGATTTGCACGAAGGATTATTCGTCCTGCGGACTCCTTTTTTCGCTGCATCGAAAAAAGCGCTCGACGGTACAACGCATGCGTTGCGAAACCCCGTCTCGCGTCCTTTGGTCGTAGGCGTTGTGGGAAATAAGGCCCTACACGGCTCACCAACTTCTTTATTCCGACCATTTTGTGCAGATTTGCACGTAGGGTTATTCGTCCTGCGGACTCCTTTTTTCGCTGCATCGAAAAAAGCGCTCGACGGCACAACGCATGCGTTGCGAAACCCCGTCATGTGTCCTTACGAAAAAAATCAGTCAAATGAAGATGTTTAGTTAAACAGCTATTAATGCTTGTATGCTTCATAAATAACGATTAGCGGACGCTCCGAATCAAGCGCGTGTTGAGCATCAGTTGGTTGATATCTTCCGCGCTAACAGGTTGCGAACATAGATTTCCCTGTCCAGCATCGCAGCCCAATTCTTGCATGACGCGCCACTGCGACTCAGTCTCAATTCCATGTGCGTGAACACGTTTGCCGAGCGCACGGCCAAGCGATGTGATGGCGCGAATGATTTCTTTGGCATCAGTGCTGTCTGCCGCGCGCTGCACAATGGTACCGTCTATATTGATGCCCGCAATCGGCAAGTTGGCCAGATTGTTCAGTGAGGAGAAGCCCGTACCGAAATCATCAATATTGATTAAAATTCCGGCTTTGGAAAGTTGCGCTAGCGTTGTTTTGGCAGATTTATGACCCTCTATGAGCGCGCGCTCGCTTAAATCAATACTAAATAAGCTGGCTGGGATATCGTTTGTAGCGAGTTGCTCGATTAGAAACGACGCAAAATTTTCATGTCGAAGCTCGCGCCCAGAAACATTAATCGCCATTCGCAATGATTCACCTTGTGGGCTGGATTGCCAGCGGCGCATTTGTTCGCAGACTTGTTGAACCACCCATTTGCCAAGCGGAACGATAAGCCCAGTCTCTTCGGCAATTGGCAGGAATGTGGGTGGATACAACAAACCCCGTTTCGGATGCGCCCAACGTACCAATGCTTCGTAGCCGCAAAGCGTACGATCGCTGAGGTTGAATTGCGGCTGATAGTGAATGCGCATTTCGCCTTTATCAATCGCACGACGTAGCTCGTTTTCAAGCTGAAGTTCAGCCGCAGCCCGGTCGTGCAGGCTAACGTCAAACACTGCGTACTGCGCTTTACCAAGCATTTTGGCCTTGTACATTGCAAGGTCCGCATCGCGAATCACTTCATCTGGGGTAGTGTAGCGATCACTTCCAAAGGCGATACCGATACTCGCACTCGACGTAATGTTGGTGCCCTCAATGCGGAACGGCTCAAGAAAGCTGTCTTGTATCCGTTGCGCAAGGCCAACGACGCGGTCTTCATTTTCAAATTCCTGTACCAGCACCGCAAATTCATCGCCACCAAGCCTAGCGACTGTATCGGAGCTGCGTATGACACCGTTTATGCGCTGGGCGAAACCGATTAGCAACTCGTCACCTGCACCATGCCCTAGACTATCATTGACCGATTTGAATCGGTCAAAGTCAAGAAACATGAGGGCGAAACGGGCATTAGGATCGCGCTTGAAGCGAGCTAACGCTTTAGCGAGTTGATCACGAAAGTACACGCGGTTTGGTAATCCGGTAAGTGCGTCGTGAAACGCAATCTGCACTAGTTTCGCTTCGGCCTCTTTGCGCTCGCGGATATCTTGCATCTGCACAATCAAATCAGCATCGTTCACGCCGTCACCAAAGTTGGCAACGCTGAATGCCACACCGATGCTTTGCCCATTCTTGTTAGTACAAGACAGCTCACGCATTAGCTTTGCTTCACCGATGTCAGGCAGCTCGCCAATTTCATAAATTAGAAGCGAGTAATCCTCGGCGTTCATATATTGGCTAAGTGAGCTACCGAGCAATTCGGATTCGTAATAACCAAGCATTTTGCTAACAGCAGGATTCGCCTCTTGAATTTTCCCTGCGCGTGAAACTAGCATCATGCCGATAGCCGCGTTAGTAAAAGCGCCATGAAATCGTGCCTTGCCTTGTTCGATCTCAGTCATATACGACTTTGCGCGCTTGCTCTCATCTTTTGCAGCGTCGAGTAAAGTTGATTGCGCTATGCGTTCAACTTCGGTACGCGCAAACATGAAATGAAATGATGCAAGAGTAAGTACGATGCTAGGCGCCGCGGCGAATAGCACCCAAACGCCTAGCGCGGTCCCGGCGTAGTACAGGAGTCCGGCGAAGGCAGCACTGCCTACATGTGCTAGCGCCATCCATGTGCGGTCCTTCAAGAGAGCTACCACGTCAAGGCGCTCATTACGTTTAAGCGATATTAGTAATGAAGGTATTAGATTGGTTAACGCGCAGTAAAGAATTGCAACCACGGTGAGCAATACCATCATCGATGCGCCCACGAGCGTGCCGCTGATTTCTAGTAAGGAACTGATTGCAAAAAAAACATATCCGGAGGCCGCAGTTGCCAAAACCGCCATCGCCGGCGATCCATACCAGCTAGTCCAGCGCTTGGAGGTTCGAAATGAGGCTATTCCAGCTTCGAATGCAGCCACGATGACAGCCGCTTCTAACCCAAACTGCAGGAGCGCAAGAAAAATGAATATCTCGCCACTGGCAACTGACAGTTTGCTGTTCGGAATGGAGACGGGGAAAAAAGCCGCAGCACAAACAAAAGCCGTTGCAGTGATGACCTGTAAAATCGTGGTTTGGGGCATCGATGAGACAGTGAACAGTGCAAAAACGAGCAGAGAATAGCCAATGACAGCGATCATCCACCAGTAGGTCTTTGCGGCTTTGTTGTAATCATGCATAACTGATCTTGGTGTCTTTAACGGTTGGCTTACTTATGTTGTCAACGTCTAGATTTCAGGGCTCACCGAGGGTGACTACCTCGCTTAGGACAACACCCTCGCTCAGCACCACACCTTCGCTAAGCACAACGCCTTCACTTAATACAACACCTTCGCTAAGCACGACACCTTCGCTTAAAACCACGCCTTCGCTCAGCACCACTCCGCTACTTGAGAGCTTTATACCTTGGCCGAGTAACATACCACTGCCTAGCGTGAGCCATCCGCCCAGCGTCGCCGTTGGCATGAAGGCGCCGGTCTTGGCTATTGAGGAGCTGAAACCCGCCAGCATGCTGGCGTTAAGGACGCCTGAAGAAACTAGCGCTTGGTTAGATGCGCTTGCCCAAGTAATCGACTTAACAAAGGTATTGCTGGCGACCCCAGATGCGGCGGGCCAGTAGGTTATGGTTGAGCGCTTAGCACCATTGCGAACCCATACTAGGCGTGTGTCCCAAATCGGCTGGTATTTAGTAAAAAGATTGTCGCCAGTAAGGATTTGGTTGCCGCCCGCATAGACGATGCGGCTCCAATTGAAGCTTGTGCCGTTAATGGTTGATGATTTGGTCGGCATACTTTTGCCAGAAGCTAGCAAGGACGTCGTCCCCGGGACAAGATTACTGCCACCTGCGTCGAGTTGGCTAGAAATGTCGGTACGTAGTGCCTCGGCTAGCGTCACCGCACCATCAACGTTGAGCAACCCAGCACCTTGTTGAAGCAGGTTGGCGTTTGGCAATGGTTGTGCGCTGTACTGCAAGATGGCCTTGATTAGCGGCGGCGTGAGGCCGGGGTTGGCTTGCAACATCAGCGCCACGGTGCCTGCCACGGCGGGCGCCGCGATTGAGGTGCCGCTCATCAGCATCTGTGTTTCATCTTGCGTTGCCTTGATTCCTAGTGGATCAACAAGGAATGACTTGAAAATAGCGCCGAGGTAATTCCATTTCAGGGTAGCGGAATCATTTGATGTTGCGGCGGCACCTACTAGCTTGTTGCCTGGTGCAACCAGATCAGGCTTAAGGAGGTTGTCAGCCCTGCGCACGCCGGAGGCGTCTTTATAGCCACCGCGGGTCGGGCCGCGCGAGCTGAAGTTATTTACAATATCGTCGTTGCGAGTCGTCGTGTTTTTGTAATTGACGGCACCTACAGTGATGACAGTAGGATCGTTTCCGGGAGAGCTGATGACGCCGTAGTTTTCTCTACCGAAAAGATTTTTGCCGTAATTTCCAGCGGCGACCACGACTGTGATACCGGCTGCGGCGGCATTGCGAACAGCCACGCAAAGCGGATCAGTCTCCCAGCTTTCGGTAGAGCTGGCGGCGAGGCTTAAATTCATCACACGTATGTTGTATTCCTTAGCATGATAGATCACCCACTGGATACCTTCTAGCGCGTCGCTCACTGTGCCGAAACCGGCGTCGCTTAATACGCGAACGTCGTAAATATTGGCGTTCGGTGCGATGCCGCTGGTATCCCGTGAAGCCACGTCATTCGGCGTGAAATAGCGCCCTGCGGCCACTGATGCAACATGGGTGCCGTGGCCAAATGCGTCTTCCGTCGCCACATTGGAGTCCACTCTGATGGCTGCCTCGTAGGCAGTAAGTGCGGCGCTACCCGGCTGCAGTGAGGCTGTCGCGCCGGCGCTATTAACCCAGCTGGCAGCATTCGCATTGAGCATATTCACATTGCGCTTGACGCGCGATGCCCCGCTAACCTTGGGGTCGTCAAAAGCGGCATGCTGTGACATTACCCCAGAGTCGAGTACGGCAACGCCGATGCCGTTGCCGTCAAGACCTGAATAGGATGTTTTGGAACTGTAGGTGCGTACATTGTTGCTCAACGCGCCGGTAATGGATTCGAGGGTGCTAGACGTGCGTTGCGTTTCGCGATTCGGTGATACGCTGATGACATCGTCTCGTTTCGAAAGCGCGCTAACTTGGCTAGCTTTGACGTTCACCGTGATAGCTTGAATACTTGGGTGGACGGCATGGATTGAACCTCCAATGCGCTTCACATGATTACGCAAGTCGGTCATCTCACGGTCAGACGAATCACTGACGATAATAACTTGCACATGCCGAACGCGGTTGATATCGCGCGCCCATTTGGCTTTTGGTGCTCGCGTCTCGAAAAGCTCTTCGTTTAAGTCGTACGCTATCTTGGCGCGTCTGTCTTTATTGGCCGCTTGCGCGTCGCCGCTTTGCAATAGTGACCCAACGCAGATGAGTGCCAACGACGCTAGTACTGCACTGAGCAAGCGCTGAGGTTTGCCTGCTAGACAGGTATTTTGAGGAGCATGAAAGCCCCGATTGACAGCGAACATATTGCGCCTTTGAAAATTTTATTTTTTTGAAAACGTCTGGTGCTTGGAATTACTACTTTCAATTTAGCTAGTGCGGACTGGAAAATCTGTGCGCCAGTTCACTTTATCGATTGTAGCTGGCGAGCCGATTGTGAACACTTGTGTCGGCGCGAATTGAATAAACAACTCGTAAAAATAAATGGACTGCGCTTCATCTAGTTATTCAGCCACTCAATATAGGCGAGTTACTTTGAACAAATATAGCGCTAACCCGTTTTAAGTGCCATCCTACAATTGGAGTCTAATGACAATTACCGCAGCTTCAAGAGAAATCCTACGTCTCTAAGACGGCGTGTATTTGTTGAATGAGGTCGTTTGCCTAGGTGGTTTCAACAAGGCTATCTTCAAACTGTGTTTTCGCAATTATTAAATCGAACAAAAACAACCATTTTTAATTTGACGTCCTTTTAAAAATACATTAGTGTATGGTCTCCTCAATACACACGTGTATGGAATTGGCATTTTTGAAAACTAAAAGTACCAATTCCCATCATCTTTTACCACTCATCATCGAGATTCATATGAATAGTACGAATTATGAAATTAACGGGTCAACTGCCGTTATCACGCTAAATAATCCGCCTGTAAATGGCTTAAGTCACGCGGTTCGAGCGGGCATTGTTGCGAATGTTCGCCGCGCGGAAGCAGATGCCGCGGTCACTACTATTATTTTGATGGGCTCGGACAAGATATTTTCTGGCGGCGCTGATATTAAAGAATTTGGTACACCAGCTGCTATGTCGGAGCCTAGCTTACATACGCTGATTAATATTGTGGAGTCATCCACCAAACCCGTCATTGCGGCAATTGGTGGCGCGTGTATGGGTGGGGGATTAGAGTTGGCGTTGGGTTGCCATTTTCGGGTGGCAACAATGGGCGCATCAATTGCGCTGCCAGAAGTCAAAATTGGGCTATTGCCAGGCGCAGGTGGTACGCAGCGTTTGCCACGTATCATTGGTGTCGAAGCCGCACTCAATATGATTGTGTCAGGTGAGCCTGTGCCGTCAGCGATGTTCAAAGGCTCTCCATTATTTGATGAAATGATTGAGGGTGATTTGTTGGCAGGTGCATTAGCGTTTGCGCAAAAAATTACCAACGAAAAGCGTCCACTCAAGCGTGTGCGCGATATGCGCGTTAAGCATCCAAAGGCCGATGCGCTATTTATGTTTGCGCGCAATGCGGTAGGGGCGATGAGTAAAAATTACCCTGCGCCGCTTAAATGTATTGATGCCATTGAAGCATCGTTGACCAAGCCATTTGATGAAGGTATGAAGGTCGAGGGCAAATTATTTTTAGACCTTTACATGAGTGACGAGTCGCGCGCGTTGCGGCATTTATTTTTGTCAGAGCGCAAAGCATCAAAAGTGGTCGGTGTCGGCGAAGAAGTGAAGCCACGTACCGTCGCAAGTGTTGGCGTGATTGGCGCAGGCACGATGGGCGCAGGTATCGCGATCAATTTTTTACTTGCGGGCATTCCGACCGTCATATTAGAAACCAAGCAAGAGGCGCTTGATCGTGGTGTGAAGCACATTCAAGATTTTTTTGAAGGTCGTGTCAAAAAAGGCAAGATGAAAGCTGAGAAAGCCGCCGCACAGGCCGCGCTCTTAAAGCCGACATTAAGCTATGACGATTTTGCCAATGTGGATTTGGTGATTGAGGCGGTGTTTGAAGACATGGGCGTCAAGAAGGTTGTGTTTGAAAAACTTGATAGTGTTTGCAAGGCCGGTGCTATTTTGGCCTCCAATACTTCCACGCTAGATTTGAATGCGATTGCAGCATTCACCAAGCGGCCGCAAGATGTTGTCGGCGCGCATTTCTTTAGCCCAGCCAATGTGATGAAACTGTTAGAAGTGGTGCGCGGTGCCAAGACGGCCAATGACGTGCTCATCACTATCATGCAGGTCGCTAAGAAAATTAAAAAGACGGCGGTCATTTCTGGTGTGTGCGATGGCTTTATTGGTAATCGAATGATTGGCGGCTACTCGCGCGAAGCCATCAATATGTTGGAGGAGGGCGCGAGTGTTCAACAAATCGACGGCGCACTTGAAAAATTTGGCATGGCGATGGGGCCATTTCGCATGGGTGACTTGGCCGGCAACGACATTGGCTGGGCAATTCGCAAACGTCAGCGTGCAGAAAATCCAACATCTGTGAGCGGCGCTGAAGCAATAGCCGATACGCTTTGTGAAGCGGGTCGCTTCGGTCAAAAAACTGGTTCAGGCTGGTATCGCTATGAAAAAGGACGTCGTGATGCAATGGCTGATACCGCAGTGGATGCCATTGTTGAGGCGCATCGTAGCGCGCACAACATCACGCCACGCAAAATTTCGAGCAAAGAAATTGTTGAGCGCTGTGTGTATGCGTTGGTCAATGAAGGTGCGCGTATTTTAGAAGAGGGCATCGCGCAGCGCGCCTCTGATATCGACATTGTTTACATTTTTGGATATGGGTTCCCTGCCCATCGTGGTGGGCCGATGTTATATGCCGATAGTGTCGGATTGATGAATGTGGAACGCGCCATGGAAAGCTACGCATTGCAAGATAAGTCGGGTAGTCAATTCTGGAACACCGCACCGCTGCTTGCTAAGCTAGCCGCTGACGGCAAATCCTTCAACGCATAACGACAAATATGCGCTAAACGCCAAACACTCAACGCTAAACAAAAAAACCGAATCTAAGGAACAAACATGACTGATGCCGTAATCGTATCCACCGCCCGCACACCACTTGGAAAATCTTGGCGCGGTAGTTTTAACATGACCCACGGTGCAACGCTCGCGGGGCACGCTATTGAGCACGCCGTTAAACGCGCCGGTATTGACCCTGCTGAGGTAGAGGATGTCATCATGGGTTGCGCGCTACCGCAGGGTGCGACTGGCTTAAATATTGGTCGCTACGCGGCAATACGCGCGGGGTTGCCAAATTCTGCAAGCGGCACCACGGTAGATCGCCAATGTGCATCTGGCTTACAAGCCATTGCGATGGCTGCGCACAGTGTCATCATCGGTGGCGCACCGGTGATGGTGGCAGGTGGTGTGGAGTCGATTTCCTGCGTGCAGGCGAATGTCAATATGAACTATTTAAAAGACGAATGGGTGGTAGAGCATCGCCCTGATTTCTTTTTGAATATGTTGGAGACGGCTGAAATTGTCGCCAAGCGTTACAACGTGCCAAAAGAGTTGCAAGACGCCTATGGCGCACGTAGCCAACAGCGCGCCGCCGCTTCCCGTGCAGCGGGTAAATTTACGGACGAGATCGTGCCGATGACCGTCACCATGGGCGCACCTGACCCGAAGACAGGCGCACTCGGCACCAAAATTGTGACGATCAGCGAAGACGAGGGTATTCGTGCGGATACTACCGTCGAAGGTGTCGCAAAGATTCGCTCTGCGATGCCGGGTGGCGTAATTACGGCGGGCAATGCAAGCCAATTTTCTGATGGCGCATCGGCCTGTGTGGTGATGAATGCTAAGTTAGCCGAGCAGCGTGGTATTGCCCCGCTCGGTATTTTTCGCGGCTTCGCTACTGCAGGCTGCGCACCGGACGAAATGGGTATCGGCCCGGTGTTTGCGATACAGCGTTTGCTCGAACGTGGGGGGCTCAAGATGGACGATATCGGCCTGTGGGAATTAAACGAAGCCTTCGCTGTGCAGGTTATTTACTGTCGCGACAAACTTGGAATTCCTGATGAAAGGCTCAACGTCAATGGCGGCGCGATTGCGATTGGTCATCCATATGGTATGTCCGGCGCACGCATGGTTGGTCACGCACTAATTGAAGGCAAACGTCGCGGTGTGAAATACGTGGTGGTCACCATGTGTATTGGCGGTGGCATGGGCGCGGCGGGATTATTTGAGGTTTGTTAATTTAGGGATACAAAGTCGCCATCCTGCGGCTATCTTCAAGCATAAATGCTTGAAGATAGCCGTCAAATAACGAGTTTCGTATTTTATTAACGGTTATCGAAGTCATAAGAGCATAGACACATGAATGTTGATTTTTCACCCGCGGAACAACTTTTTCGCCAAGAAGTACGTGATTTTTTAGCGGCAAAACTGCCCGCTGATATTCGCCACAAAGTGCTTAACGGCAAACGCATGGTGCGCGATGATTTCATGCGTTGGCAACGCGTATTGTTTGACCACGGTTGGGGCGCGCCCTATTCCCCGAAAGATGCGGGCGGCACGGGTTGGAATCATACTGAAATCGCGATATTTGATAACGAGTGTGTCGATGCAGGCGCGCCAGGCTTAATCGCGTTCGGCCAAAAAATGTTAGCCCCCGTATTGATGGCGTTCGGCACGCCAGAGCAAAAAGCATATTACCTACCGCGTATATTTAAGGGAGAAGATTTTTGGTGTCAAGGCTACTCAGAGCCGGGCTCAGGCTCTGATTTGGCATCACTTAAAACAAAGGCAGAAAAAGTGGGCGATAAATATATCGTCAACGGCCAAAAAATTTGGACGACTCAAGCGCAATTTGCCGACTGGATTTTTTGTCTAGTACGCACATCAAGTGAAGGGCGACCGCAGCAGGGCATTTCATTTTTATTGATCAACATGAAAACGCCTGGCGTCAGCGTTCGACCAATCATCATGCTCGATGGCGAACATGAAGTGAATGAAGTCTTTTTTGATAATGTTGAAGTGCCCGTTATTAATCTAGTTGGCGAAGAAAATAAAGGCTGGACCTGCGCGAAATATTTGCTCTCACACGAACGTACTGGGCTTAATCTCGTGGCCGCCAGTAAACGCTGGATGCGCCGCTTGCACGAAATTGCCCGTACTGAAATGGCGAACGGTAAACCGCTAATGGATGACATGCGCTTTCGTGACCAGCTCGCGCAGTGTGAAATGGAATTAATGGCGCACGAAATTACCCTGCTGCGCACGCTCGCGGCGATTGCCAAGAGCGGCTCGCCCGGCCCCGAAGCATCGATCATTAAAATTCGCGGCTCGGAAATTATGCAATCCATCATTGAGCTCACCATGCATGCGGCTGGCCCTGAGGCGCTTGTGCATCTGCCAGAAGCACTAGATGCAGCATGGCTAGGCGATGAAACGGGAAGCGCTAGTGGCAACCTGTACACGCCGGTCGTGGCGGGGGAGTACCAAAACATGCGTAAGCTCACCATCTTCGGTGGTTCGAATGAAATTCAACGCAACATCATTGCTCAGCATGTGCTGGGCTTGTAACTAATTTAGCGAGACCAACATGGAATTTTCGTTAGCCGAAGAGCAACAACAGTGTCAAGATGGGCTGCGCCGTTATCTTGAAAAATCTTATACGTTTGATCTGCGCCGGGCGCAACTAAAATCGGATCACAAAACGTCTGCTGCGCACTGGCAAGCCTTCGCTGAATTTGGCTTGCTTGGCATTGGTATTACGGACGATTGTGGTGGCTTAGGTGACACCACCAATATGAGCGGCGAAGGCGCATTTAGTGAGGACACGATGGTGGTAATGTCGTCATTTGGCCGCTCACTGGTGGTCGAGCCGTATCTGGCTTCTGTCGTGTTATGTGGCAGCGTGCTGGGGCAGACAAAATCAAATGTGTTGAGCGCAGCAGCACTTGCGTCCATCGCAAGTGGCGCTAAAAAAATGGCGCTTGCGACTTATGAGAGGCAAGGTCGCTATCAATTAAGCTACATCGCCACCACCGCAACACGCGATGGTGACTCATACATATTGAGCGGCACTAAGTCCGTTGTCATTCATGGGGACACAGCAGATAGCTTTATTATTTCTGCGCGTACTCAAAGTGTCATTAACGATAAAGGTGTCATTAACGATAAAGCAGGTATCAGCTTATTTTTAGTTGATAAAAATACAGCAGGGTTAAACATTAAAGGCTATGCCACTAATGACGGTATGTCTGCTGCGGATTTATCATTTAGCGCATTACGTTTGCCTGCGAGTGCTATGATTTCGGACGATGCTTATTTGATCATTGAGCGTGCTATCGGCTATGGTATTGCGGCACTCTGCGCGGAAGCGGTTGGCGTAATGGAAGCGCTTAATGAGCAGACGTTGGAGTACTTAAAAAACCGAAAACAATTCGGCGTGGCAATCGGCACATTCCAAGCGCTACAACATCGTATGGTCGATATGTTTATCGCCACCGAACAAGCACGCTCCATCACCATATTGGCGGCTCTCAAAGCGGGCAGTGAGGATGTAAATGAGCGCCGCAAAGCAATCACTGCTGCTAAGGCGTTAGTCGGTCAATCGGCTCGTTATGTCGGTCAGCAGGCCGTCCAGTTGCATGGCGGCATGGGCGTAGTCGATGAGTTGGCTATTAGCCATTATTTCAAACGCCTGACTGCTATTGATCTGACCTTTGGTGATAGTAGCTATCAACGTGGGCAACTGGGCGAATTGTTAGCGGCATAACAATTGTTTCTAGGTTGACGAATAACCGTTAGGATTTTGCTGCTGCCAGCGCCATGAGTCGGCACACATTTGGTTAAGGCTGCGTTTGGTTTGCCAGCCAAGACATTGTTTGGCGAGTGCCGCGTCGGCGAAGTAGTCAGCAATATCGCCGTCGCGTCGCGCGACTACCTTGTAATCAATCTTACGTCCACTTGCATTTTCAAACGCACGGATAACATCCATCACGCTATGCCCATTGCCCGAGCCTAAGTTAATGGCACTGACTTGCGGCAAGCTGTCGATGGCGTTGAGCGCCGCTAAATGGCCTTCGGCTAAATCCATTACATGAATATAGTCACGAATTCCCGTGCCGTCAGGCGTCGGATAATCATTGCCGTAGACAGAAAGTTGCTTTAATTTACCGACAGCAACTTGGCTGATGTATGGCATTAAATTATTTGGAATGCCGTTCGGGTCTTCGCCCAACATGCCGCTCTCGTGCGCGCCGACCGGATTGAAATAGCGCAGCAGTGCGACTTTTAATTTTAAATTGCTCACACAAACGTCGCGCAAGAGTTGCTCGGCCATTAACTTGCTGGTGCCGTAAGGACTTGCCGGGCCGAGTGGCGATGTCTCGGTAAAACGCGGCTTGCCCGAGTCCGCATAGACGGTGGCGGATGAGCTAAAGATGAGGCGCTCCACATTGGCCACATTCATGGCGTCAATCAAGCGCAGCGTGCCGACAACATTATTGTCGTAGTAGCGCAATGGCTCGCGTACCGATTCGCCCACCGCTTTTAAGCCGGCGAAATGAATCACTGCCGCAATAGTGTGCTGCGAAAAAATCTGATTTAAGCAATCAACATCACGTACATCACCTTTGACTACCGTGATGTTTTTTTGAGCAATTGACTCGACTCGGGTCAATGCAGTAGGCGTGCTGTTGCAAAAATTATCGAGCACGACGACCTCATAGCCGTGCTCCAAAAGTGCCAACGTGGTGTGCGAGCCGATGTAGCCTGCGCCGCCTGTGACAAGTATTTTTTTCATTTGAGTTTCTTGCTTGGTATGTTGCTTCTCACGGCATAGATAGCCGCCAATTGTGTGAGCATCGCTTCTTTGAGGTGTGCCAATTGTGCGGGACGACAGTTTGGGCCTGCAATCGCGAGCTGCGCGCCAGAGAGTTGAATGAGCAGTAGCGTAGCAAATGATTCAGCTTCATCCGCATCTTTGGCAATCGCGCTGACGATGGGTAAAAATAAATCAATACGCGCCTTATCTACCACCGCAACAGCGTCGGCCGCGAATTTGTCGCGGCGGGCATAGCCGCGTAGCGCGAATTCCACCTTGAGCCGTCTTAGCTCTGATTCAGTATCCGTCAAGACGACATCTAATAATTGTTTATACGCGCTGATGGCATCAGGTTGAGTATGTTGATAGGCTTCAACCGCGCGTAACTGTTGGTGACGCCAATAATCAATGAATGCATTCACAAAGGCCGCGTGGTCGGCAAAATGCCAATAGAAACTGCCGCGTGTGACGCCAAGGCGTTTAGATAACGGCAGGACGCGTATGCCACTAAATCCATCCTCCGCAATCGCGGAGGCCGCCGCTCGCAGCCAAGCAGTTTGATCAAGCTGCGCTGACTCGTTTGGTTTTACAGAGGCTATTTTTTTTTGCGCTGCTGATGGCACTGTAGAGTTGGACACGTTGTTTTATCGCCTAAAAATACACAGGTGTATGTTAGGTTAAGTTCAAGCATTGAACAAGCGTATAGATTTGGCTTAAATAACGAAAGTTGTTTATTGACGAGCGTTTTGAGGCAATAGTTGCCCAAGATAGCCGTCGCTATTAGAGATAATAAGTTAGGGCTGCTAGCTTCCCCTAACGCAACAATAACAGGATGGACTGGATTCTCGCCTACGCCGCAATGACGGCAATGTTGAGGTCATTAGCAGCGCCTATATTGCCGATTAGCGGTTGGATATTTTAACGAATATGGCTTTTAGTTAAGCTGTGTAATCTAAAAATTTCTCTGGTGACACACGCAATGCTGCACCAGTTGGGCAAGCACGTACACAGGCCGCTCCGCCTTTTTGGCCTTTACACATATCGCACTTGACGGCTTTCTTTGGCGCATTTTTATCGTAGCTCTTTGCCTCAGCACCTGGCTCGTCACCCAAGCCTAGCAGCAGCCACGACAATACCATCGGCTTTGATTTAGGTGGCGTAACGGGTGCTAATTGAATTACGCCATACGGACAATTTTTTTCACAGTTACCGCAGCCGATGCACGCATCCGAAATGTATACCTCGCCGTTTTGTGAGCGATGAATCGCATCTGGCGGACAATCTTTCATGCAGTGTGGATGCTCACAGTGGCGGCATGATGTTGGAACGTGAATCTCCGCGTAAGTTGGCCCAGCTTCACGGTCTAGCCGTGAAGTGCCGCCATGCGTTTCAGCGCATGCCTTTTCACAATTGTCGCAGCCAATGCAAAGCGATTGGTTAATGAGCAGTACATCAGTGGCTTCACCCAACCCTTGCTGCATCAAGAACGAAATCAAATTGCCCGAGTCAGCATTTGACTCCATCGTTTGATTCGTTGACATGCGCTGCATCGAGCGTGCATCAACGCCGCCACGCATGGACGTATTGCGCGACACCACTTCTACAAAGCGCTTCGCCTCAAGCATTACGCATTCAGTAGGTACCGCCGCCTTTACAGTCGCTGATCGTGGCGCATCTGACATAAGAGCCATCTCGCCAATGTAATTGCCAGCGGCAACATAAGACATGACAACATCTTTGCCTGCAATGGCGCGCGATACGGTTACCGAGCCGCGACGAATCATGTACAAACCATCTGCTTTGTCGCCTTCGTTGAAAAGCGTCTCATTGGCTGCATATTTTTTAATAATCGCGCCTTCAACCAGAAAATCGACTTCATCCTCTGAAATCTGCGCTTGTAAATATTGGCGCACTGCACGTTTTAGTGAGACTTGATCTAGCGTCTTGCGCACGGCTTCAACTGAGGCTAAAAGTTTTAGCATTAACCGTCGCGGTGTTTCAATGAGCACGCAGTTGTCGCCAGCAACAATAGTGGCCGTACGCCGCCGTCCTGAGATAAGGCCCATCTCACCAAAAAATTGACCAGCTTTTAGCGTAACTTGCGTAGCTGTGCCATCTTTGCTGACAATTTCGACTAATGCACTGCCTTCAACAATTGAGAAAAATGTATTGGTGTAATCATTTTTCTTAAAGATGGCGGCGTTTTTAGCTGGTGTTAAGATTTCGCTGTCGAGCAAAAATTCACGCAGTTGTAAGGCGGTAAGTGATGATAACAGCGGCACATTCGTGCGAATGCGTTCGATACCTTCATTGACAGTTTGCACGCTTCGATAGGCGGCAAATTTGGTGCGCAGCAGTGGCTCATCGGCGGGCTCAATGTTACGTCCCAAAATGTACTCAACGACTTCATAACCTTGGTTCATGGCTTGTTTAATCAGCGGGTAGCCACCCAGTGCGCCAACAATATAGATGCCTGCTACATTTGACTCATATTGAGCCGACAACTCGGGTACAGAGGCGGGGTCCGCGTTGGGAAATGCAACGCCAAAACTTTCCACCAGCTTGCGCGGCGGCGTTGCCCCAAGACGGGCAATAATGCGATGACAGGCAATAGTTTCGCTGCCATTCGGTGTTTTACAAATAAATTGCAAACTAGGGCTATCAATCGCCTCCACTTTTTCGACACGCTCGACCTTGGTGCCAAATCGACATTCAAGTTGATTGGTTTTAATTCCCTCAAGCACCGCCGCGAGATTACCTTCCTTGCAGCGCGTAAATTCATCATTACGATTCACCATGATGACGCGATTTTGTTTGGCTAGTGCGAGTGCGTTTTCAATCGCGGCATCACCTGCGCCGACAACGATGATGGTTTCACCATTAAATTCTGCGGGGTCGTTAAGCGTGTATTGCACTTCTTGTAAATCTTCACCAGGCGCGCCTAGCTTGCGATGATTGCCCTGTAAGCCAATGGCTAAAACAATATTGGCCGCGAGTATGACCGAGCCGTCTGTCAGCGTAATCGTGAATGCCCCTTTGCTGCCGGTAATGGCTTTCATTTCCGCTTGATAGCGAATGTTGACGTTATATTTTTTGATTTCATCATTCCAAGCGCCAAGGATTTTTTCGCGCGTACCAGCGCCAAAGCTCATCGGGCTTCTGAGCGGCAAAATGGCAGGCTCTGCCATGACGTGTTTGCCTTTTTGGTATTTATAGATCGTGCTGGCTGGCTGTCTTTCTGCCTCGAGCAGAATATGCGAAATCTTTAATTCAGCCGCGTGCCCTGCTGCTGAAAGCCCGGCCGGGCCTGAACCAATGATGGCAACATCGTATTTGTCATGTTCATTCATATTGATTCCTATCGCGTTCTATTGCGTCAGTGTTGGTCGCAGTGCTTGCAGTTTGGTGACGAATTCCTGCGGCTTAAATTTTTCGTCATGCTGTAGAGAGGCGTTTAGAAGTTTCCACTTGGTCGTAAATTGCGCTGGGGATTTCAAGCTGCCCTGCACCGCCATAAATTGCCCAATAGATGAAATGGCTAATGTTGCCTGTTCGGCGGCGGCATAATCACGATACCCCCCTTTAATGCCATCATCGACGAGCGTTAAGACGACAGTGTTTAATAATTTCGCATCAATTTTTGCGGTTTTAATTTGATTAATCACCTCACGCGAGAGCGCTTTCATTTCCGTTGCAACGGTTGCGACATCGCCTACACGTTTGTCCCCCGCAATCGCGCTGTGAAGGGCAATGGTTTTTTGACTGATACGATCGCCTAGTGGGGGATTGATGGCGCGTGCAATCACGCCCAGCATGAGCATATTGCTATCGTTTAGGCGAACCAGTCCTGGCGTTGCGGCGACACCAAGAGGTGTTTTGGCTTGCAATCGATTTTCCGCCATTGGGCGGTGGCAAGCATGACAATCGAATAAAACTAATTCAGGGAAAATGCCATCACGCCCAAGTGTCGGGTGCAGCAAAATATCGAGTGAATCATTCGTGGCAAGTGCCTGACCAATCGCCCAAACTTTGACACCTTCCCAAACGCGTTTGCGCGCGTTGTAATCGTTATCGATTACAAAATGTTTTGGTGCCATTTCGGTAAAAGTATCAAGTTCAAAGGTCATGCGGGGATGTCCTGCGCCCATTAAACGATGTGTGACTAATTTATCCTGATTGCCAAAGTGACACGATAAACATAGCTTGGCACGCGCCTCAGGGTCACTGGTGGGATACAAACCAGCGGCAACATTTTGTGCGTGAGATAGTTCAGGTGGCGCATCGTTTGATACATGTGAACGTAGCCATTTTTCGGCGGGGCCATGACATGCTTCACAGGTGATGTTGTCTTGTATTGAAAATTTTTCACCGTGCTTATCTGCTGAAACATTGTGCGCATGACAATCTAAGCATAGCTTTGCTTGGTGCGCACCTTCTTTTAAGCCGAGATTTTTAGCGATGCGTTTGGATGTGTCGTTAAAAAGCTTGTTATACGCTTTGGCGTGTTTATCGACACGGCTCCAAGTAACGTATTCATTTTGTAAGACGGACGAGCCTTGCCAGGTTTTAATCGAGCCATGGCACAAGGAGGAGGCGCAAGTCGCCGCGCCTTCCGTTTTATGCGGTGATTGGTAAGGCAGAAGCTGTGCGTGCGCATTGCTGCATAAGAGGGCGCAAATTAGCCCAACAAAAAATAACGCGTTGTTTAATGTGCTGTTGGTTTCGTAGGTTCCGCTAGTGCTGATAAGTTTCATTTAGATACTCCAACGTATTTCTTTCGGTCGATGGCATCACTTACTGTCCACATTGAGCCGTCAGGATTTAGATACAGTTTATCCATTTCGCTTTTATTAAACGGCCGTGAGCCGATGCGGCCAAACACCGCAATCTGCCCGCCTGTTTCATCCACTGCACGGTCACGATCAAGACCTTTAGAAAGCGCCAGTGCGGGCGAATCTGTGTTGCGCCAAGCAATCAGTTCTGGTTTCGGTTCGGGTGAAAACCCATAAAATTTTGGTTGCGATTCAGGCGATGTTAGCTGCACCACCTTCATGCCATTTTTGCCATCGGCGATGTAGGCAAATAATGAAGCGTTCGTCGAGGCCACCACTACATCACGCGCATCAGTGATTGTGTTTGCAGCGTTGAAACGCAAGTATTGGCGAGGTGTTTCAGGCTTTTCTACATCCACAATGACCAGGCCATCGCGACCCGCGGCCACATACGCGTAGGTGCGAGCCACATAAACACGACGTGCGTCATCGAGCGCGAAGTGCGATTTAAGCACTGGCTTATTCGGATGCGTGACATCAATGATTTCCAAACCTTTTGCGGTGGTGGCAAAGAGATAGCGAAATTGCAGTGCAGATGCGCGCATATCATTGAGGGGAATTTGTGCTGCTACTGTCGGCTTCAACGGGTCATTCAAATTAAGTACCACTAAGCCCGCGTCAGTGGCGATGTAGGCGTAGTAGCCGCCGAGCGTGATGTGCCGCGCACCTTTCAAAATATTATTGTCATTGAATGTTGCTGCGCGCGTTAAGAAATTGTTGCGCGGCTCGCCATCGGCTAAGGTGTCAACATTCACCACAATGAGGCCTTCTTCCGCATCTACGACAAACGCGTAATGATAGATAGGGTGAAAAGCCTGCTCTTGGTTGGTCACGCGCATTAGCGTGCCTTGATTACGTTCAGGTGCGATAGGCTGATTGGTTGGCAGCGCCATGCAGGTGGCATTTTTCGACGGCACATGGGTATTTTGGCCGAGCGGCGAAAATGGCGCGGTAATAATTTTTTGCGAAACGCCTTTGTTAGCAATAGAAGCAGTATCGTAAACGCGGAATCCGCCACGCCCCTCAGCAACAAACAGATATTCGCCACGTAGTTGTAAGCAGCTCGCTTCGCCGGTGGTGGCTTCGCTATGCTTTTCGGCTAATTTTTTATCCGCCTTTTGGTGATTTTCAAACCAATCTGGGTACGCATATTTGTGTAGATAACTGCCGATAACCGCTTGTGGTTCATCCCATTCGGTGACTTGCACGGCCTCTACTTTTTTGGTTGTGCCGACCCACGCGTTGAAACCAACAAAATTCACATAGTTCGTGCCATGCAACAAAAGCTGCGACATGATGGCGTTATTGTCGCCATCCTTGGCAGCGTGGCAATCGGTGCAGGTCTTGGTTTCGGTTTTACGTTCGGTATGCGGATAATGCGGCGCGAAAGCTTGTGAAGAATGTCCGCTCGCCGCAATCGGCGGCTGTTGGATATAAATTTTTTCGCGGTTTGCATTGGTGGATGACAAAATCAGCGCGGATGTTGAGCGAATAGGCGCGACACGATTGCCCTTAACGTCGCCATGACGACCTAGTTGAAACATATCATCGCGCGCGACTTGCGGATTGTAGGTGGCGTAGTTGCGGGTCTCGCCGCCTTCGTAGTGGAGTTTGTCCGATTTTTCGTTTGCTTTAATCGGCAGATGACAGCCCGCACATGATGTTGTCCACGATAGGTGACATGAGTAGCAGGTCATTTTTTCGTTGCTGTGCGCGTAGTCATCAGGTGCCTTGCCTTTCACTTCACCCCATTCGCCATCACGTCCTTTAGCTCCTGTGTGCATGAGTTTCGCGCGCGCTGCTTTTTCGTTGTATTCCGCATGACCTGGCGTGACGCTATCTTTGGTTAAGCTCATTTTCCATTCGAGCTTAGGGTCAATATTTGAACGTTGATATAGCTCACCATTGAGCCATTCAAAACGTTTGCGACCATCTGGGGTGCGCATGACTTGTAAGTCGCGCCCCTGTTTGGCAGCGGCAGGGCCGGAGGTAAATAAGGTGGGGTATTTGTCCGCTGTACCGTGACAATCAATACATTCTATTTCGACCGCCGCGGCGACTTCGCCATAGATGTGGCCATTGCCGTGAACGTCTTGCGAAAAATGGCAATCAACGCAGTGCATGCCTTTGTCGAGATGAATTGACGTTAGGTGAACTGCTTTGCTAAATTTTTTAGGGTCATTGTCAGCGACGGGGGCATTATCTTTATCGAGCAATGTCCCTTTGCGGTCGCGCTTAAACACATAACGAAAATTCCAGCCGTGACCGTGATAGTCGGCAAACTGCGTGTCTTTCATCTTGTCGTTATTTTCCCAAACGCGTTTGAGAAAATCTTTATCGCCCCACAGCCCGCGTGTAGCGGCTTCTTCGGGATTACGATTTAATATTTCGCGTGATTCTTTAGCGGTTGGATATTTTTGCTTTTTCGGCCACATGTTTGGCGCATCGGCTTCGTAATCCCACATGGTGGTGCCATAGAAGGTATTAACGAAAATATTCGGCTGATGCATGTGACAGACCATGCACTGCGATGACGGGATGGCGCGGGTGAATTCATGCTTTAACGGTGAGCCCGATTTGGTTTTATCAATGGTCGGGTCTTTGGATTGTGATTTGCCTTCGTTGCCAAATTTCGCATACGGTCCGCTGTGTTTAGGGTCCCGATCATTTGCATAAATGGTGTGGCACGCCGTGCAGCCTGAGGAGCGATAGTCGCCCGGCTGCTCATTAGTGCCTAAGAACCATAAGTGCGGATCGTTTAAGCGCGTCTTGGTAATGTTAATCAACGGTACCGCGATACGCTGCCCAGTGCCAGGGCCGCGATTAGATTGCTTAATATCAGGTCTGCCTGGCTCGTCAAGTTTTTGCAGCACACCAGTAATGTTGGGTAAACCAACTTCGGGAAATTGTGTATTAATAACACGACCACCGCGCTCGAAGACGCGAAAAATATCGGCTGGTGGCACAGTCTCCCATGCAGGCAGCGGCGCTAACGAAGGCAAAATACCCATTGCGGTCATGTGTGGTGTGACGGGAACTGGATTTTTAATTATTGCGGGCTCACTATTTTGTGTGTAAGCCTCGCCGAGTATGTAGCGCTTGTAGGGCAAGATGCCGTTGTTATACGAGGCACCACCCCATAGCATGGCGGAGGTGGCCATCAGGCTTCGCTCAACCTGTTGAATCACCTCTAAGTGACAAGCACCACAGGCCTCACGTGCGACACGTAAATCACCAGGGTTAATAAAGCGCACAAATTCTTTAGCTTCACGATTGAGTAGCGTAAAACTGGCTTCGGGATTCGCACTCGATGGGGTTTTCCATGCAGAAGGAAAGCGCGGCAGTACGTGTGCTTTTGCCATGTCAGCTTGATAATTGGCGCTATCTTTACTTTTCATTACGGTGGCGTCGCCGCCATGGCAATCGGTACAGCCAATAACAACAGCGGGGTTAGAGTGCATGGTGTGGCGGTCAGTCGTGGTGTGACATGACACGCAGCCGAATGATTTTTTACTTTCGTCCATGATCGACTGGCGCTTAGGCGCGGCAGGTGTGCTCACGTACTGCCGCGCAACAGGTTTTTCAGCTGCTGACGCTTGCACTTGTGGTATGTAATTAAACATTAAACACAAGCATAGGAGGGCGCTTTGAGCAGTTTTTGCTCTAAAATGCCCGCCATTATTAGGGTTTGTCATTTTTATTACCATCAAACTAATACGTCAACACAACATTGAGCAGCGCTGAATATTGCACGCCACGTTTATTTTCATCATAGAGCGCTTTTAAGGCCGCACCTGGCACAAGTGCAGAGGCCGAAGCACTGATCACCACGTTTTGCGACATAAATGGCCGCGCCTGCACGCCTAGCGACACATCTGTGCCCAACTGTTTTGAACCAACGCGCTGATTACGCAAAACCGAAAGTGTGGCGGTGTGATTAAAACTAAGCCGCGATACATTACCCAGTACGCGTATTTGCGGCGTCACATCCGCATCTGCACCCACACCGATTAACGTTAAGCCCGGATTAACAAAATTAGATTGGCCTTGATCTTTCGATGATCGGAGTGAGGGCAACACGCCATTACGTTGTGACAGTGCCACGCCACCGCCACCAATGAGTGGTACGGCCTGACGAATAAAGAAGCTGGTGTCGGCACCGGCGAATTGCGGGTTTTCAAAAATGGCATCAAAACCAGTCGCTTTGCCGTCAAATGGATTTTTATCGCCACTTGATATAAGCGCACTGACACGGGTGCGTAGCCAACTAAAATCTCTGGATACTTCTACTGCCGCAAAGCCCGCGCGAATCGATTGGCGACGTTGTGCGAGCGGGTGGCGTTCGTCTGTGCCAAATGCGGCATACAAAGAAGAGGTGACATTCCAGCGGCCAAAGTGACCATCGCCATTTAAGCCTAAATAGGTCACTTGATAATTGCGCGGACGCACATCGCCAATCACAGCTGGACGTATCAACGCGCCATTACGGTCATAGTAATCAGGCGCTGATTCACGGTTAACGTTATGAATAATGGTGGCCTGTGTGGTGTGACCGAGTATGGGAAAGTCTTGCCGATAAACATTAGCCGCGAAAAAATAATCGCGGCGCAATTTTTGTCCCACATCATTTAGGCCGCTGTTGGTGTCTTTCTCAAGCCGCTGAAACAGGGCTAAGTTGTACTGCCAAACGTTATTATCACGGTTACCAAAAATACGAATACCAAACGGCACATCGAGAAAAACAAAACCGCGAAAATCCGAAATGAACGGCTGAATACCAACGCGCAACGAATCAAAATCATAATTGTCAGACACATTACGCAAATGCACGTCAGCAAATAACTCTTGTATGCCGATATGCGTATCAGTACGGCGAATGCCACGGCGCGGATCAACGCGAACGCCACGCACTTCTTCTAGCCGCGCATGGTTAATTTGTATGGCGGGCACAAAGCGGAATTCATAATCTGGCGGCTTAAAAGTGGTATTACCTTTAATGATGGCGGCTGACAATATGATGGTTTCCACCAGCACCGTTTGTTTGCCGCGTCCAAAAATATCATTCGCGTCACTTCGTAAACTTGACTGCGCGCCAACGGGTATCGGTAAGCGCCGCGCTTCCACTAACGTATCTGACACTGCCGAAAGCGCTAAAAACCAATCATTAGTCTTGCCATCTCCCCAGCGCGCAAATGGCGTAAATGGTTTGTCGCCCTTCCAGACGTTTTGATTGTACGGATCAAACCACGGAAACTTAAAGTTGAGCGTCTCCATGATGCGCCAGCGATCCGGTACTGATACTGAAACACGTTCATCCAGTGGTGTTGGCGGATCCACTTTTGATGGGTCAATCGGTGGCAGCGGATATTTGAGTGGTGGACGGCTATCAGACGGTGGGCGCTCGCGCGGCACACTTGTCTCGTCTGCCTGTTGCAACTGAACACTTAACGTTAAAGCGCTTGTTTGCAATGGCACGCTTAGTAAACAAAAAGTGATAACCAGTATTGAGCGCGTCATCATAAGCCCTCGCACACGTTTTGTTCGCTTGAATCAATGAACGGCGCTTGCGGGCACTGCACATAACGAAGCCGCGTACCTAATCCCTGCGGCACAATTTGATCGGCGCGTAGCGCTTTAGGCGCATGACCAACGCCGGTAGTAATGATGCGCGACGCATTTGCCAGCCCCAGAAAAGCGATCATATCGTCTTGATCCACGCCGTCACCTGACACACCAATGGCACCGACTAACTGATTGCCACGATAAATTGGTACCGCGCCAGGGAAAATCTGAATACCGTTTTTAGCTCGCGTGAGGCCGGTGCAGCCGGCCGCTGGCGTAGCGGCAATGGGATTAACGGCCGCCGCGATAATCGCGTTGTAGCTTAAATCTAATTGCAGTCCCACATTGAATGGGCTCCACTGGGCAATAGGATTCGATAGCGGTCCTGCGTCGGTGCCAGTAATGCCGTCTGGGAAGTACGGCCGCGCTAAATTTCCAATGGCGCGGTTAGAGTACGCAACACCATTGGCCAGTGCGCGCGGGTCATTGAGAAACGTACGCAGCCCTGCCACTTGCTGCGCGAATGGACGCGCGGTGTTAGGTGCTGCGACTGGCGTTGCACTTGCGCCAATATAGTTAGCGATAGCTAACGCACTGATGTCGGCAGCCGAATTAGGGTGTGAGAGCAGCAAAGCAGAGCGCGCTTTTTGCAAGCTCACATCAGTACCAAATACCGGCGCATCCGGTGTGCGCGCGAGCGTAAGCACTTCGCCATTAGTGTCAACAATCGCAATAGTGACTTGTGCTTGCGTGCTAAGTGGCCGACGTATTTGCGCTCTGGTACGATTAGCGACTTTTAACGCTTCGGCCATGATGGCAGTGGCTTCTGCTGCCGTTAAAAAAGTATCAGTGCCGGCGCGAGGCGGGTAACGATTGCTGTTGCTGCTATCGACGACAACAAAGGCATTGAGTGATGCCAACGCACTATTTTCAGTTGAAGTGAGTGCACGTATGCCAGATGCACTGTTGCCAAAAGAAACACCTTGACGAATCACTGCGCTAAAAAAGCCAGGTACGGCGATATTGCTGCCGACGCTGCTATTAAGCGTTGCATATGCCGGCGCTAGTGCGGCATTCGCTAATAGAGATGTTGAATCCAAATAACGAAATGTTCGGCCGTCGGCTGTGATGCGATTGCCGCGAATATCCTCTGGAGCAACGAACCCAGTAGAGGCAGCGACCGCAATTAATTCATCTCTATCGTTGTCAAGATTGGTGATATCAAGGTCAAGTCCGTACAACCCATCTGCCAACACGCCAACACCACCGACCAAGCGATTATCTTTGTAAAGTGGTAATCCACCCGCATCTGCGGCAAGGCCAAGCGGCGAACGCTTCGGTCCGATACTGCCGTCTGTTTCACGACGCATTAAGTCGGAGCAAGACAGCTGTGAAAACTGTACGCCAAATAATGGCCCGCTCGGTTGATTTAATTCGCGCGGATTAAAGTGCTCTTGCACGATTTGGCTCGCCGTGCGTGTTGAAAACGCATTGCCGTTAGACGATAAATAGGCGCCAGTAATTGCTTTGGTGATGGCCGCAAATGTATCAGGCAATACATCAATATTTTCAAGACCACCACTGACATTGCGACCACTGCTAATACGAAATGTGGTTGCTGCACCTGCCATGCGATATACCGCCAACACATTGCCCACACGATCAACAACGGCAATAGTGGCCTTCGCGTTTTGCGCATTCGCCTCATGCACCGCTTGTGCGATGACTCGCTCAACATCGGCCACGGTCAAAAAATCTGTTGATGTGGCAGGTGGCACACAGTTGTTAGTACAAACTAGTGCGGTGCTGCCGTCGCTGCCACCACCGCCGCCACAGCTCATTAAAAAAACTAGCGCAACACATATGCAGATGCAGCGCTGGAGTGACATTTGCTGACGAGACATTGGCTGCAATCTCATTTGCCTGAACCCAGCGGATGCATATATGTGCTGGCGCTAACTTGGCTTAAATTGGTGTTTGTTTTAGGTGGCGTCTTGAGTGGCGCTTTAACTGGTGCCTTAGGTAACACCGCAGGCGTGCCCGCGCCGGGACCACCAACGTGAAAGCCATGGCAGGTTTGACATGTCCCTGGCGCTTTATCAACAACGGAGACATTGCCTGCGTGACAGCCCTGACAATTTTTAATATCGGGAATTAAAATATCGTTAGCCGATTTTGACTTAGTCGCATCATGACATTCAGCACACTCATGGGTGCTGTGCTGCGAGTGAGGAAAGCGCGATTTTGGTAGCCAGTGTTGCGTAACGGCAATAGGTGCTACGTCCCAACTTTGATTGGTTTTGGTGATGGTGTGGCAGCTAAAGCAAACTTGCTTTTCCATCATCTCAGTGACTATCGATTGGGCTTTTTGATTGACCCATGCAGTGTTTTTTTGCGGTGCGCGATTGCTGGTGCTGTCGATTGGTTTATTAAACAATGCGGCTTGCGCGTAAAACTCATTGACGGTGGAAATAACGTCGGCAACATTGCCGTGTGGAACTTCGCGACTAGTGGCGGCGGGCTCAAAGGCGAGCGAATGGCAGTCTTGGCAATGCTCTTTCATTGTGATTGGCTTGAATCTGGTGCCGGTCTCATCAGGGGTGTGGCAGTTTTTGCAGGTCAATACCTCGTTGCCATCTTTTGCTGCGCTCGCATTTGGTGAGCGCACGCCTTTTTTAGACAGATGCACATCATGCGGAAATTTCAAATTTGAGCGCTCAATGAGCTTTGATTTATCGTCTTGCGATATGCGCGTGAGCGCCGCTTTGCCTGTTTTTCCTGCGACCAATATTGAGAGTTGAAATGTTGGATGGTCAGTGGTGAAGTTTGTGATGTTAGGAATCGCTAATTTCTCATGTCGTGTTTTTACGTCGCGGTGACAATCCGTACAGAGTGGTGAATCTTGGCGTTTAAGCGCGTTCGTGCCTTTGTGGTCGCGATGGCATGAGGCGCAGCGACCGACATTGTCGTCGTTGGCAAAGATGTTCTCGTGTAATTGTTTGGCCTGTGTTGTATCAAGTGCAAAATGCCAGCCGATAGTTTTGTGGCAGTTTTCGCAGGATGTATTTTGCACCTGTACAAACGGCGTTTGATGGCACTGTGTGCAGTCGCGGCCAAAATTGGCGTGACTCGAATCAAGCGGGCCCGGATTCCATGAATCGGTCGGTTTTAGATTGCTGTTGGTGTGTGCTTGGTTTTGAGCCTGCGACTTCGCTTCAGCCATAGACATAGCTGGTATATGTAGGGCGTAGTAGATCGGTACAACTAAAAATGCTAACGCGACAACACTAACAGACAGCCATGATAAGACACGCTTCGAAAGCCAAGTTTGTTTGAGCGAAAGTGCGTATTGTTTTGTCGTCGGCGCTGTTGTGCTCTCTGGCACTTTTGTTAACTCCAGTGATAGCGCTAGGTCAGCATCGTTGACGGGTTTTAGTACTACCAGCGTAAATGGCCCTAGCTGGATTTGCTGGTCTTCTTTGAGCACCGCTACGCTGACAGCGGTGGCGTCAATGAGCATCGTACCCAATGCTTCAATACTGAAGCTGCCAAGGCTATTCTTTGTAATCGTGGCGTGTTGCAGCCCAACTCGTGAATCGGTTAGATGAATATTGCAATTGGAACCACGGCCGATTTGGAGTATTTCAGCGTCAATTATTTCATCAGTACGTTGGGCGCCGCCAGGCTTGCTGGTTGTGATTCGCGTGAGGAGAAGTTTCATTACACAGCCTACCAGTAAAAAAACACAGCAATAATGTGCGCTACCAGTGCGGCCAGCAAACCAAATGACAGTGGTACGTGCAGGAATAACCAAATTTGCAACATGGCTTTAAGTCGAATATCACGTCGTATCCGCGCCACAATTTTTTGTTTACGCAGAATGGCATCGTAAATTTTGTGTAGCGTTTGCGCCTGCTCACCTTGTAATGCCAATTTGTTGGTCTCTGCCTCAATGAGCTTGATGGTTCGTAACGTCGCGCAACGTGGGTGAGCTTGCCGTAATTGGTTATAAACACCGCCGCCTATCTGGGTATTGTTGACGCTATCGTCGATAGACCTGGCTAAATTATCTGGCATCACAATGGCGAATTTTTGTAGATCGCGATCAATGTCTGCCACTCTGAGTAGTAGCGAGTCACGCGTGTCCTGACCTATGTTTTCAGCGAGTTGGGCGGGAAAGCTTAAATAGGCAAATACGCCAAAAAAGCCGCTACCAACCACAAAGACGAGCAGCGCGTACGCAAGTGTGTGAACATTCCAGCCGAATTGAAAGCCTGCGTGCAAGGTGGCAACAATAATGAGTGCCATCCCTAAATAAATATGCGCTGACAGCCAGCCCTGTGTGGAGGTGAGAGATGCGCTGTATTGACGTTTACGTACGCCAAACCACATTAGCCAAATGATGAGCGCGGCGGCAATTGTGCCTAGTGCGTAGCCAACAGGCGTGCCACCGTATCGACCAACAGGTGTTGTTTGATAAAAATAAGCGACTATTGAAGCAACGACGACCAACCCTGCTATTTTGAAATAGCGATAACGTCGATACTCTAAAACAGTTCGATGTTGCATGGCTTTTGTAGGCGCATGCTGATGAGATACGCATCAGCATAGTCGCACTGTCCTTTTTTTGCGGACTGAATATGCTTCAGTCGCTACGACAACTTTTAGCTAACAATTTATTACCTGAGTGCGACGAGGCAATAAATTTCCCTTATTGTTTCAGTGATGTTAGTTTATCCAAAAACGCTTGGGGCGCAAATTTATTTTGCTCATTTGCACAACATCTGTATTTTCAAAATCGATTAAACGACGTGTCTCGCTATAATTAAACTTATTTATGACAAGTATGAGAGCAACCTAATGTTTTATGTAATTGCGGCCTTGTTGCTGCTAGTGGCGTTACTATTTATTTTGTTGCCGTTATTACGCTCAAAACGTTCAACATCAATGCGGCTCTCAACGGATGCGGCAAATTTGGCGGCGTTTCGTCAACAGCGCAGCGAAATTGATGCTGAATTCGAACGTGGCCTCATGACCGAATCTCAGCGCGACATGGCGCTCAATGAGTTGGCAGAGCGCGCTGCGACCGAGATTGACTTAGAGAGCAAAGTCAAGCAAGGGAGAGTGATTTCAGGCAGTAATGCCTCGAAAACGCCGTGGGTATTAGGGGCTGTAGTTTCCTTCTTTGTCGTTGCTGGCTCCATATTAGGCTACATAAATTGGGGCAGTCATGAGGCGCGGCAGATTTCTGTGGCGGCTAAAAGTCCCGATGCGCCGATTGACCCAAACCAGCCGATGTCCGATAAGCAAATTGTTGCTTTGGTCGACAATCTGGCGAAAAAAATGCAGGAAAATCCAAACGATGCAAAAGGATGGATCTTGCTTGCGCGTACCCAACAGGCGCTTGGTCAACTAGGTGCTTCAGTCGATGCCTTTCAGCGCGCGGCGGCACTCACCCCCAATGATGCGCAGCTGCTCGCTGACTACGCAGACGCTCAGGCGATGGTGCAAGAAGGGGTATTTGAAGGAAAGCCGCGCACTTTGATAACACAGGCGTTAAAGGCTGACCCTAACAATATGAAAGCCTTAGCGCTCGCCGGTACTGCCGAAATGCGTGCTGGTAATAAGCCAGCCTCCCTCAAATATTGGGAAAAATTAAAGTCATTAGTGCCGCCAGACTCAGAAGATTTCAAACAGGTGAGCGACATCATTGTAGAAATCAAAACTGGTAAGCCAGCGTTTCCAGAGGCGGCAAAAGTCACCGTACAAAAAGAGGCGCCAGCGTCAGTAGAAACATCGGCTGGCGCTAAGTCTGTATCGGGCCAAGTCAATATTGATAACGCACTGAAATCAAAAATCACGTCGGGCAGCACACTATTTATTTTTGCGCGCGCGGCTGGAAAAAATGCACCGAAAATGCCCCTCGCCGTATTGCGAATTCCTGTGCCATCAACATGGCCTTATCGCTACACATTAAGTGACGCCATGGCGATGGCACCGGGCATGAATTTATCAGCGCATGCGGATATCACTATCGAAGCGCGCATATCAAAAGGCGGCAATGCAATGCCTCAAACTGGTGATATGCAAGGCGGTAGCGCATCAGTTAAAAATGATGCGCCTAATGTGCAAATTATGATCGACAAGGTAATGCCGTAGTGTCATTTACGACGCTAGCGCTGTCCGCAAAGGTAATCACGCTTAAACGCGGCGAGCGTGATTTATTTGTTGATTTATCGTTTAGCGTCAATGCGGGCGAAGTGTTGGTATTACGCGGCGCTAATGGTGTGGGCAAAACCAGTTTATTGCGCGTCATTGCCGGCTTGACCGTCCCTGATAGCGGTAAGCTTGAGCTAAACGATGCCATCTTAAAACCACTTAGCGAATTATCGCGCAACCATATTCATTACGTTGGTCATGCGAATCAGTTAAAAGATGACTTAACGGCAGAAGAAAATTTAGCAGACGCACTTGCAGTAGATGCCGTTGCAACCTCAATCGAAACTCGACTTGATGCGCTGAACCAGGTTGGCTTGTTAAAGCAGCGTCATGTCTTGGGCAAGAGGCTTTCACAAGGGCAAAAGCGTCGCATTGGCATTGCTATTTTGCTGCTCAACCAGAAACCAATTTGGTTGCTTGATGAGCCTACCAACGCGCTCGATGACGCTGCTGTTACCTTGATGTGCAGTGTCGTGGATAGTCACTTAGCAAGAGGCGGCTTGTGTGTAATCGCGACGCATTTATCGTTAGCGCTACATAAGCCTACGCGTGAGTTGCTGATGCGTGAATTGATGGCCGCACGATGACCGATCAAACATTAAATCAGCCCGAGCGCGGCTTTATTGTGGCGTGCCAACGCGATCTTAAGCTTGCAATGCGATCTCGTGGTGAAACTTTGCAAGCTCTGGTATTTTTTGTCATCGTAGTAAGTCTTTTTCCAATTGCGATTGGGCCGGAGGCGGTAATACTAAAGCGCGTCGCGCCTGGCGTAATGTGGGTGTGCGCCTTACTGGCGGTATTGCTCACCTTGCCGCGTTTGTTCCAGCAAGATTATGCGGATGGCACTTTAGATCAGCTTGCTTTATCCCGCTACCCATTGCCATTTATTGTCGGTGGCAAAATGATGGCGCATTGGCTCACCACTGGGTTTCCATTAGCACTGCTCGCCCCCGCGATTGGCTTGCAGTATGGGCTGGAAGCGCGTGAGTTAGTGGTGCTATCAGCCGGACTACTGCTCGGCACGCCCGTTCTTACCATGTTGGGTGCGATGGGTGCAGCATTGACGCTTGGCGTACGCGGCGGGGCGATGTTAATGGCGTTACTGGTGCTGCCGTTGTATATTCCGGTGCTCATCTTTGGCACCGGTGCGGTTGAATCGACCATGGCAGGGTTAGATGCGGCGGCTAATTTATACTTGCTTGCCGCGCTCAATTTATTTGGCATCGTTTCCACGCCATTTGCGGTTGCTGCTGCCACTAAAATTTCGCTGGATTGACATGAGCCTATTCAAATACGCTGCCCCATCAACCTTTTATCCGCTGGCGGGTAAGCTCGTGCCATGGTTCGGCACACTTGCGTTTTTACTCTGCGCGCTCGGCTTGTATCTGGGCTTATTTGTCGCACCTGAGGATTTTCAGCAGGGTGAGGTATATCGCATTATTTTTGTTCATGTGCCCACCGCGTGGATTGCGATGTTTATTTATCTCGTCATGGCTGGCTATGCGGTGCTTTCGCTGATTTACCAAACGCGTTTATCGGCAATGATGATTGAGGCGCTTGCCCCCACCGGCGCGATGTTCACGGTATTAGCGCTCTGGACGGGCGCACTTTGGGGCAAGCCTACCTGGGGCACTTACTGGGTGTGGGATGCGCGCATGACATCGACTTTGATATTGCTATTTTTATATGTCGGCTACATCGCTCTCATCAATGCAATCGAAGATAAAAGGCGCGCCGACAAAGCGGGTGCGTTGCTCGTGCTGGTGGGCTCGGTAAATGTGCCAATAATTTATTTTTCCGTCAAATGGTGGAACACTTTGCACCAAGGCGCGTCTATATCTGTGAGTCAAGGCAATAAGATGGCAACGGCGATGCTGCTAGCAATGCTGATTATGGCGTTAGCCTGCTGGATGTACGCGATTGCGGTGTCACTTTGCCGGGTGCGCGCCATCATTTTGACGCGTGAAAAAAATGCGGCATGGGTGGCGGGGATTAACGAAATTAAAGGCTTGAAATGAATTGGGCAACTTTTTTTGATATGGGTGGGCGCGGCTTCTACGTCTGGGGCTCATTTGGTGCATTTATGTTACTTATCACCATCGAAATTATCTTGGTACGCCTACGTATTCATCGCGCCCAACAAGACATTCGCGATGATGTCATCGCTAAACAAATTGAGGCACAGTCAGCATGAAAGCTAGGCAAAAGCGCGTTATGTGGGTAGTTATTGGCTTAGCCATATTGGCGACTGCGGCGACACTCGTCGTCAATGCGCTACGAGAAAATCGCGTGTTCTTTTTTACGCCTACGCAAGTTGCTGAAAATAAAGCACCAAAGGATCGTACCTTTCGTATTGGCGGCTTAGTTACGGCGGGAAGTGTGGCGCGGAAAACCGACGGCTTAACGGTGGGATTTACTGTCACCGACACTTTAAAAACGATCCCAGTTACCTACACGGGCATATTGCCTGATTTATTTAAAGAAGGAAAAGGTGTCGTCGCTCAAGGCAAGATAGGCGCAGACGGTATTTTTCGTGCCTCTGAGGTGCTCGCCAAGCATGATGAGAATTACATGCCACCAGAAGCGGCAGAAGCATTAAAGCAAGCAGGGTATCCGATTGAAGGCAAAGTTTTTGCGGGGCAAAAACCGGTAGTGACACAGGCTGGGAAGTAATGTTGTTTGATTTTTTTAGCAGGTCAAAATTTTTTTGAGTAATTTAATATGATTCCTGAAATTGGTCACTTCGCACTCATCATCGCGTTATGCTTTGCCATCATGCTCGGCACAGTCCCGCTCATAGGCGCGTATAGACAGGACACGCCGTGGATGGCGCTCGCACGGCCACTTGCGGCGGGGCAATTTTTCTTTGTCGTACTTGCCTTTGCCTGCTTGATTTACTGTTTTGTGACGAGTGACTTTTCGGTTAAAAACGTCGCTGCAAATTCAAACACCAAACTACCTGTTTATTACAAAGTCACCGCTTCATGGGGCTCGCATGAAGGCTCGCTGCTCTTATGGGTATTGATGCTCACCGGTTGGACATCCGCTGTAGCTTTATTTAGCCGCCAATTGCCGTTAGATGTCATCGCACGCGTGTTGTCGGTAATGGGCTTAATTGCGATTGGCTTTTTTCTCTTTATGTTGATGACATCAAATCCGTTTGAGCGTTTGTTACCTGCGGTGGCGGAGGGGCGGGATTTGAATCCGCTCTTGCAAGACCCCGGCATGATTTATCACCCGCCCATGTTGTATATGGGCTATGTGGGATTTTCAGTCGCCTTTGCGTTTGCGATTGCCGCTCTTATTGGCGGCAAGCTCGATGCAACTTGGGCGCGTTGGTCGCGACCTTGGACAACTGCAGCGTGGATATTTTTAACCCTCGGCATCGCGCTCGGTAGCGCTTGGGCCTATTACGAACTTGGTTGGGGCGGCTGGTGGTTTTGGGATCCAGTTGAGAATGCATCGTTTATGCCATGGCTAGTGGGCACTGCTCTCATCCATTCACTGGCGGTTACAGAAAAGCGCGGCATCTTCAAAAGCTGGACAGTGCTGCTCGCCATCATGGCGTTTTCATTGTCACTACTAGGGACGTTTTTAGTGCGCTCAGGCGTGCTCACCAGCGTGCACGCTTTTGCCACTGACCCAGCACGTGGTGCCTTTATTTTGGGATTTTTAGTCGTGGTGATCGGTGTGTCATTAGCGCTCTACGCGTGGCGCGCGCCGCAACTGGGTCTGGCCAAAATACCTGGCGCGTTTAGCCCGACATCGCGAGAGTCTTTGCTGCTAGCCAATAATGTGTTGTTAGTGGTCGCGATGTTAGCTGTGCTACTCGGCACGCTCTATCCACTATTTTTAGATGCATTAAAGCTCGGCAAAATATCCGTCGGCCCACCGTATTTTGATGCTGTGTTTTATCCACTAATGGCACCCGCATTATTTTTAATGGCGGTGGGACCAGTGTCATCCTGGCGTAATGCGACCTTGCCTGATTTGTGGGTGCGTCTGAAATGGGCGCTCGGCGTGGCGATAGCCTGCGCAGTGGTCGTGCCGATTGTGATGGGCAAATGGACGCCGTTGGTTGCGCTTGGCTTACTACTCGCGTTTTGGATTATTGCGGCATGTGTGACGGCGATTATTCACCGGCTGCGATCCACCGCTGGTGCGAATGTGTGGGAAAAATTACGTTCGAATAGTGCCAGTTATTACGGTATGCACATCGCGCATATTGGTATTGCAGTATTTGTGATCGGCGTCACGCTGGTGCGCGGCTATGAGACTGAACGCGACGTGCGTCTTGCTATTGGTGAGACCGTCACCGAGCGTGGCTATACCTTTAAGTTTGTCGAAATCGCGGAAAAGCCAGGGCCAAATTACGCGGCAATAGAAGGCCGTTTTGAAGTCAGCCGTGATGGTCGCGTGGTGGAAATATTAGCCTCTGAAAAACGTAATTATTTTGCCTCTGGTCAAACCATGACCGAGGCGGCGATTGATTCAGGTTTCACGCGTGACTTATATGTGGCACTCGGTGAGCCAGTTGAGGGCGCAACTGACGGCGCGTGGGGCGTGCGAATTTACGTCAAACCATTTATTGATTGGATCTGGGCGGGCTGTATTTTGATGGCGCTGGGCGGGGCTTTTGCGATGAGTGATAGACGTTATCGTGTGCGGCAAAAAAAGACAGCCGATGTGCCTAAAGTCAATAATTCGCCAATACCAACGAACGCTAATATTCAAGGTGCGGAGTAACTATGTCGAGCGCTGCCACTGTGGCGGATCAAACAAATAAAGCCAAACGCGCGTGGCAATTTTTTTTACCGCTGGTTGTATTTTTTACCTTAGTCTGGTTTTTGTATCAGGGCTTATTTTTAAACCCGCGCGAAGTGCCATCGGCACTCATCGGCAAACCCGCGCCGCAATTTAGCCTGCCCATCTTGCACACGCCGGGCGATAAATTTTCACCCGCGTCGATGAAAGGCAAGGTCTGGCTACTCAATGTTTGGGGAAGCTGGTGCGCGTCGTGCCGTTATGAGCACCCGCTACTAAATGATTTAGCTAAAAATCAAGTTGTGCCTATCGTCGGTTTTAATTGGAAAGATGATCCTATCGCCGCCAAAGGCTGGCTCGCAAAATATGGTGACCCGTATCGTTTGAGCGTAAGTGATATTGATGGGCGTGTCGCAATTGATTGGGGTGTTTACGGCGCGCCGGAAACATTCATCATCGACAAAGCTGGCATCGTGCGCGAGAAACACACAGGCCCCATTGATGCCAAAGTGATGAATGAAAAATTACTGCCAATCATTCGTGATTTGCAGAAGGTGATGTGAGTGTAGATGACTATTTTTTTTAAAACACGACTATTGACGGGTGCTTACAGACATTTTTGCTCGAAGATGTCCGCCAGTATCAGAGTTTGTGAATTATTCAAAATGCTTGTTCGGTATCCACCCGCATTTGTAGCTGGATTGGATAGCGCCAAACATATTCTTCAAAAATACCTGTGCGCCTTTATTTTCGTCATCGCCATGCCTGCCTTTGCGCAATTAACAACACCACTTCAGCCGCTGCCATCGCCTGAACTTGCACTACGCTTAAAAAAACTTGAAAGTGAATTACGTTGCCTCGTTTGTCAAAATCAAACCTTGGCAGATTCACCCGCTGGGCTGGCGGGAGATTTACGGCGTGAGGTACGCTCCTTAGTTGCATCTGGTAAAACCGATGCAGAAATCAAAGATTTTTTACGAGTACGCTATGGTGACTTTGTGCTCTACAACCCACCCGTTGACCGCAAAACATGGGTGCTCTGGTTTGGGCCATTTGTGTTGCTGGGTGGTGGTGCGTTTATCGCTTTTTGGGTTGGTCGTCGCCGCCGATTTTTAGCACTTACAACTGTAGCGGCAAGCCCAGGAGACGACGCTAAAACGGCGCGCGCTAAAGCCTTACTCGATGATGAGACACCAAAATGATGGTCGATGACATTGCGGGCTTACGTCGCGTGTTAAAAAATACCCGCACCATAGCAGTAGTGGGCTTATCGGCGAATTGGTGGCGGCCGAGTTTTTTTGCGGCGAAATATATGCAAGAACATGGCTATAAAATTATTCCCGTTAACCCCGCTTACACCGAAGTGCTAGGTGAGAAATGCTACGCAAATCTGCGCGATATTCCGCAACCAATTGACATGGTGGATTGCTTTCGTCGCAGTGAAGAAATTGGTGCGCTCGCCGACGAAGCTATTGCCATCGGCGCGAAATCGCTGTGGTTACAATTGGGTGTCGTCAATGATGCAGCCGCAAACAAAGCCGCCGTCGCAGGTCTTGATGTCGTCATGGATCGCTGCGTAAAAATTGAGCACGGACGCCTCTTTGGCGGGCTTAACTTTGCGGGTGTGAATACGAAGATTATTTCGGCTAAGCGTGGCGGATAGTGAGCCTTACGTAGTGATTACGCTTTTTAATGCCAAATAATCTAGCGCTCGCTAGGCCTCAATGGTTCAAGCGGTTTGAATTGATCAGCAGAATCGGTACTCAGCAAGGTGTTGCTAAATTGGGCACGTTTTGATTGTATAGAAAGCGTGATGTCGATAGCCGATGCAATCTGGGGCGTAGATGTTGATGTGATGGCTGGGCTTAATTAATGCCAACAATTTTTATAGTGGTCGTGGCAAACCAGCGTCCGGCACTAGACTGTTTGTCCGCCACGGACACTTCAAAGTCGAATATATTTGTTATAAATCAAATGCTTAAGTGTTGGCATGGTAAGTGCTATTAAGGGTTATACCTTTCAAGCCAACCACCATGATCCGCGAGCCATTATCTCAAGATGCCCAATTAGCCCCGGCTGCCATCAAGCAATTGAAGCGCGCGCGCCAACGTCGCATTGGCGTCTTCGTACTGTTGAGCATCTTCTTGCTTGGCTGCGCCATCGTCTTACTTGATGCTTGGCGCAGTAGTTCGCAATCCGTTAATGCCGCACGCATTCGCACAGCTGTAGTGGTGCGCGGTATCCTCGTGCGCGATGCGTCGGTAAACGGTAAGGTGGTGGCAGCGGTGAACTTAACTTTATTTTCAACTGCGATAAGTACCGTAAATTTGAAAGCCAATGCTGGGGACACGGTAAAGAAGGGCGACCTGTTAGCGGAGCTAGAGTCGCCAGATTTAACAGATGCATTAAAGCGCGAACAAACCAACACCGAGCAGTTGGAAGCCGAAGTGGCGCGCAGCCAAATATTATCCAAGAAGCAAAAGCTCACCGCGCGTCGTGACGCTGACCAAGCCGAAATTGAACGCGTATCAGCCAAGCGCGCGTATGAGCGGGTGCAAGCGGTAGGTGTTGGCATTGTGTCGAAAGTGGATTTTTTAAGGGCTGAGGATGCCTTAAAGTCAGCCGAAATTCGTGCCAAGCACGCTGAAGCGGCCACTGATTTAGAAAACCAGAATGTAGAGCTTGAGCTTAAGACCAAATTTAGCCAATTACAAAACCAGCGTTTGGTTTACGCTAACGCCAAGCGTCGTGTGGATGAATTGAAATTACGCGCGCCGATGGATGGTTTTATAGGCACACTATCAGTGGCGAATCGTAGCGTGGTACAAGCCAATACGCCGATCCTGACCTTGGTAGATCTATCCAAGCTAGAGCTTGAATTGGAAATCCCTGAAACATATGTGGCGGATTTAGGCATTGGCATGCGCGTAGAAATTGACATTGCTGGCGTAAAACACATCGCCACTTTGTCTGCTATTTCGCCAGAGGTCGTTAAAAACCAAGTGCTAGCACGAGCACGATTTAAAGACGCACAGCCAGTCGGACTACGTCAAAACCAACGTATTTCAGCGCGCATCTTGATCGAAGAAAAGCCGAATGTGTTGCTTGTACAGCGTGGTTCATTTGTAGAGCAGGGTGGCGGCAAATTTGCCTATGTATTGGAAGGCAGTATTGCAGTGCGTCGTAGCGTAATGCTTGGTGCTACCAGTATAGCGGCAGTCGAAATTATGTCGGGATTACGTGAAGGTGAGGCGGTGGTGGTTTCGGGCAGCGAAGTGTTTGAAAACGCCGAGCGAGTTTCAATAAATAATTAATTTTAGAAAGTGTTGCTATGTTAAAAATGAAAAATTTAAGCAAAATTTATCGCACCCATATGATTGAAACCCACGCCTTGCGGGGGTTTGAAATAAACGTGGCGCAAGGTGAATTTGTCACTGTGACTGGTCCATCAGGCTCGGGCAAAACGAGTTTCCTCAATATCGCTGGCTTGCTTGAGGAGTTCAGCAGCGGCGAATATTTTTTAGACGGTGTCGATGTCAGCGGCTTAAATGATGCAGGACGTTCAAAGCTTCGTAATGAAAAGCTGGGCTTTATTTTTCAAGGCTTTAATTTAATTCCGGACCTAAATTTATTCGATAACGTTGATGTGCCGTTGCGCTATCGTGGTTTAAACGCATCTGAACGTAAACAGCGTATTGAAGATGCGTTGAGCCAAGTGGGCTTAGCCTCGCGTGCCAAGCACTATCCGGCGGAACTCTCAGGGGGGCAACAGCAGCGTGTGGCTATCGCCCGTGCGCTCGCAGGTAAACCGAAAGTCTTGTTGGCAGATGAGCCGACCGGCAACTTAGATAGCCAAATGGCGCGTAGTGTAATGGAATTATTAGAAGACATTAACGCTAAAGGCACCACGATTTTGATGGTGACCCATGATCCTGAGCTTGCCATACGCACCCAGCGTAACGTGCATATTATTGACGGTCAGGTGAGTGATTTGGTGCGAAAAGACCCGTCTTTATTGGTTCCCCAGCCTATTCGTGTGGCTGATTCGTCACATGCTTCACACGCTTAAGGATGCAAATTATGTTTAGCTATTATTTCAAACTTGGACTTAACAGCTTGAGGCGCAATCCGATTTTGACTGCACTCATGGTATTGACCTTAGCCGTTGGTGTGGCGGCAAGTATTTCAACCTTGACTGTTTTAACGGCGATGATGAGTGATCCCATCCCTGAGAAAAGCCGCAATCTACTGGTTCCCTTGATTGATAACGGTCCGTTAGAAGGTTATGAAGCGGGTAAGGAGCAAGAACAATCGCGCCTACCCTATCGCGATGCGGTGACTTTTCTGAATAGCCAACAGGGTATTCGACGTACTGCGGTTTACACGGTGTCTGGCGCGATAGAGCCAGCACAAGCGAATTTGCCGGTGCTCGATATTTCGGGCTCGGCCACCACCGCAGATTTTTTTACGATGTTTGAGGTGCCGTTTTTATTTGGCGGCGCGTGGCGCGTAGAAGACGATACGGCGGCGGCTAATGTAGTGGTGATTAGCAAAAACATAAGCGAAAAATTATTCGGTAACGATAATCCGGTGGGCAAGCGCATTCGGTTATTTGGGTTGGATTATCAAGTCGCGGGCGTGACTGCGGTGTGGCGACCATCGCCACGTTTTGTCAATGTGTTTAATAACCAACGTGGCGCTTATGTGGGCGAAGAAGATGTGTTTATTCCATTTGCAAACGCCATTGCGACGCAGAAAAGACATGATGGCAGCACTTGGTGCATGGGAAGCAAGATGGGGCCTGGATATCAAGGTCTACTTGATTCTGAATGTACATGGGTGCAATTTTGGTTTGAAGTCACCAATGCGGCCGAGCGTACGGCTGTGCATGAATACTTACGCGGCTTCACGGCCGAGCAACGCAAGCTTGGGCGCTATATGCGAAACAATAAAGATCAAGTTTTTGATGTGATGGAGTGGATGGCACATTTGGGCGTGGTGTCTGATGATCGGAAGCTATCGGCATGGTTAGCGTTTGGTTTTTTGCTGCTGTGCTTGGTGAATACAGTTGGGCTACTTTTGGCGAAATTTTCAACACGTGGTGCGGAGGTTGGTGTGCGTCGCGCATTGGGCGCATCAAGGCGACAAATTTTTAATCAGTTTTTTGTAGAAACTGCGGTGCTAGGCCTTGCGGGCGGCGCACTTGGTTTGATCCTATCTTTTGGTGGGCTGTGGTTGCTGTCTCAGCAATCACTTCAAATTGCCGCTGTGGCGCGCATAGATTGGCAAATGTTTTTTTTAACTTTCGCCTTAGCGGTCAGTGCCAGTTTAATTGCAGGTATATGGCCGACATGGCGTGCATGCACCATCAGCCCTGCGGCTGAACTTAAATCACAATAAAAATTTTCTCAAGGAATTTCACTATGGAAATTAGACCCATATTTTCAGCCTTAATGCGCAATAAAATGGCGCCATTATTGGTGGCCGCACAAGTTGCTATTAGTCTTGCGCTGCTGGCTAATGCGCTACATATTGTCAAAGAGCGTACCGTGATGTCATCGCGCCAGACGGGCATGGTGGATGAAGCCTCAACATTCCTGCTGGATTTGCGCCACCTCAAAGCGCCGCCGCATGAGGAGAATATTGCGCTGCAATTACGTCAAACACAATTACTTGCGGCTATTCCGGGCGTATTGGGTGCAACGTGGACTACGCAAATGCCGTTAACGCGCAGCGGTAGTCAGTCAGGCATTACGCATTCCCGTGAAGTAAAGCCAAGCGTGGCCGCGTCTCGCTATTATTCGACCGATGGCTTTATCAATACGATGGGCTTAAAAATTATCGAGGGTAGAGACTTCAAGGCCGAAGAAATTGCCATCGTGAACGTAGAAACCGATACCATTCAGCCAGCCACGGTCATCATTACCCGCGCACTCGCCAACTATTTATTTCCTAATGAAGTGAGCGTTGTAGGCAAACCAATTTATTGGGGGCAGGGCGCGGATGCGGACAGCTCAACTATTGTAGGCGTGGTAGAGCGCTTGCAAACCACGAACGCTCAGCGCGGTGTAAGTGCGGAGTATTCGGCCATTTCACCTGCCCGCATTTCTTCGCCTAGATCAGATTTTGTGATCAGAGTCGAAGCGGGTCAGCGTGATCGCATCATGGCCGAGAGTGAGGAGGTGATTCGAAAATCGCACGCACAGCCAATGATTATTAGAACAGAGAGCGTTGAAAAACATCGCGCTGAACGCTACCGTAACGACAATGGCCTAGCGTGGATGTTGATCGCGGTCAGCGTGCTTCTGATGTTAATCACCGTGAGCGGCATCGTCGGTATGACCGCACTTTGGGTATCGCAGCGACGTAAACAAATTGGCGTGCGCCGCGCGTTGGGTGCGACGCAGTTTGATATTCTTCGCTACTTTATTACTGAAAACATCCTTATCACGACACTGGGGATTGCGACGGGCTTATTGCTGGCGATAGGCTTGAATCAGCTATTGGTGGCGAAGTTTGAACTGGCAAAATTACCCATTAGTTATTTGACGATTGGTTCTGTGATATTTTTCTTGCTTGGCATTGTTGCGGCCTACGCGCCAGCGCGTCGTGCTGCAAGTATTTCTCCCGCTTTAGCCACTCGTAGCGTGTAGTCTCTATAAATCAGTTCATTTCATGCCAACTATTCTTGTAATTGACGATAATCAATCGGTAGCACTTGCCCTCGAGGTGCTGTTTTCACTTGCAGAAATCAACACAATTAGTGCGTTGACACCTGCAGCGGGACTAAAAATGTTGGGCGAAATGCCCATTGATTTAGTGATTCAAGATATGAATTTTAGTGCTGACACTACATCGGGTGAAGATGGTGTGGCGTTGTTTAAGAAAATACGCGCCTGTCACCCAGATTTGCCCATCATTTTGCTTACAGCGTGGACGCATTTAGACGCAGCGGTAAATTTAGTTAAGGCTGGCGCGTCTGATTATTTGGCTAAGCCTTGGAATGATGAACGACTGCTTGCCACCGCTCAGAATTTATTAGAGTTGGGCGAGGCGAATGCGCTATTAGCACACACAAGGCAACGCGGAGATGCCCGTAAACAGGCGCTTTCCAAGCAGTTTAATTTAGGCAATTATGTGTGGAAAGATGCCGCGACTGAGCAGGTGCTGGCCATCGCCTGCCAAGTGGCGCGTGCGGATGTGCCGGTACTCATCACAGGGCCAAATGGCGCAGGTAAAGAAGGTATTGCCGAAATTATCCGAGCTAATTCCAGCGTAAAAACGGGTGCGTTTGTGGTGCTAAATTGCGGTGCACTACCGGCAGATTTAATTGAAGCAGAATTGTTTGGCGCAGAAGCGGGGGCATACACGGGCGCTGCAAAGTTGCGCGAAGGTAAGTTTGAAGCAGCAGATGGGGGCACGCTGTTCTTAGATGAAATTGGCAATTTGCCGTTATCAGGGCAAATGAAATTGTTGCGAGTACTTGAAACCGGTCGATTTACAAGGCTTGGCAGCAACGTGGAGCGACATGTAAAGGTGCGCGTTATCAGTGCAACCAATGCGGATTTATCACAGATGATTGCCGCGGGTACGTTTCGCGAAGATTTGTATTACCGACTCAATGTGATTGAGTTAAAGCTACCCGCACTCGCGGCCCGCACTGACGATATATTGCCGCTGGCGCAATATTTTTTACAAGCGGATAAATGCTTAAGTGTTTATGCCATTGATGCACTCCAGCGTCACAATTGGCCCGGCAATGTTCGTGAGCTTAAAAACGTTATACAACGCGCTTGCCTATTAAGTAGCGGGGATGAAATTAGTGTGGCAGATTTAGGCTTGCCAAAAACTGCAGCTGTAGCACCTCACGCTATCAATGATCTTGAGCCTGACCGTAATGCAATAGAAGCGGCATTAAATCGTGCAGGTGGCGTCATTGCCCAAGCCGCCAGCGAGCTAAACCTAAGTCGTCAGGCGTTATATCGGCGCATGGAACGGTTGGGAGTAAAGCGCGCAACATGAACGTGCGCCTACCAAACGACCTCACGAACAAAGTACAGCTTACGAATTGGGCGCAAGTCGTGTTGCTGTTGTCTGAGCCGAGGGTGAGCAGCCAGCTGTCAGTAAATAGGTTATTCAATGTCTGCGCCAATTAATATGACTAACAAACGTCGCCGCCGCGTTTCACTCACTACCCGCTTTAGCCTAATCGCAATAGCAATCATTGCATGCGCTACCGGCATACAACTGTGCCTTACTTACCTAACTAGTCTCGACGCTTGGCAAAGTGCACTGATCGCAGCTGCTATCACAATATCCCTAGCAGTCATCGCTATTCGCGCCCAAATCAGACCCATTTTGCAAATGTTTAACGCGCTTAACGGCACGGTAAGCTCATATAAAGACGCTGACTTTTCGTTTAGCCTGCATTGGCCGCGCAACGATGAAATTGGCGAGCTCGTTGCCAGCCACAACGCGCTTGGCGAAGTGCTACGCAGCCAACGACTTGATCTTGTGCAACGTGAATTACTGCTCGATACCATGGTTCAGCACACACCAGTGGCGATGTTATTAACTTCTGAAACTGGCCCGATTATTTACGCCAATTTGGCAGCACGCCAATTACTAAACGATGGGCGCAAATTAGAAGGGCAAACGCTAAATCAGGTGCTCGCAAATGCCCATAGCGCGCTGATAGACGCGATGGATAAACAAGGTGATGGTTTATTTACGTTGTCTAAAAAAATAGGTGATGTCGATGAAGGCGATGATGTGTATCACTTGGCACGGCGTTTTTTCACATTGAACGGTCGTCGTCATGAGCTTCTGATGCTGCGCCATCTGACGGCTGAATTGCGCCGTGCAGAAGTGCAAACATGGAAAAAAGTCATCCGCGTCATTAGTCATGAGATCAATAATTCATTAGCACCCGTGGCATCGCTGGCGCACTCTGGCGTGCAACTTTTGCAACGCAACAAACCTGAACGTTTAATCGAAATTTTAGATGCTATTGCTGAGCGCACCCGACATTTAGAAAACTTTATTCTGGGCTATGCGCGCTTTGCTAAGTTGCCTAATCCGCAGCCTGAGTGGGTAGCTTGGGCAAGCTTTATTGCAAAACTAAAGCTTAACGCACGTTTTGAATGTATAGATACCTTGGCCGAAAAGACAGTTTATTTTGACGTAACGCAGCTTGAACAAGCGCTTATCAATTTGCTCAAGAATGCACATGAATCAGGCTCTCCAGCCGAGGCTGTTTGTGTCAGAGTGAGTGCATCGCGAGTTGACGAGGGCGCCACTTTTTCGAGCACCCGTGCAACTCGCGTCGTGCGTATTGACGTAGAGGACCGAGGCAGTGGCATGACAGAAGATGTGCTTACCCATGCGCTCATGCCGTTTTATTCCACCAAACGTACAGGCACGGGCTTAGGCTTAGCGCTAGCGCATGAAATTGTAGAAGCCCACGGTGGGCATATTAGCTTGCATAATCGAGAAGGTGGCGGTTTAACCGTGTCATTGATATTGCCAATGCCTGCAATTTCATCTACGTCCACAGCTAAACTGCAACCGATCTAAAGTCGTCAACTGCATATCAACAACATAATCAGCGGATAATGCGCTATTTTTGGTTGAGTATAGAGTTGTAATGTAGTGAGCAGATAGTCCGCAATAGTCCACAAAGCAACACATCCGAGCGGGTAATTTTTTTTGATTTGATTAATACAAATAAACATCTAGCTTAAAATCAGAAGGTCAGTCTATAAGCGTTACAAATTTGCTGGTTCTAAATAGAAAGATTTTTTATTTTGTTCAACCGTTAATAGCTAAATCAAAGGAATTCACATGGCAGCCTATTTAATTTGGGCAGTTGCAGGTTTTATCCTTATCATCGCCGAGCTACTCACCGGCACGTTTTATTTACTCGTGTTTGGCGTGGCGGCACTCGTCGGTGCGCTGGTTGCCTACCTCGGGGGTGCGTTTTGGCTGCAAATTATATTGACTGTAGCAGCCACCTTTATCGGCATTTATCTTGTCCATACGTGGTGGCAAAAAAATCCAAAAGACGCTAAATCTGAAAATAGTTTAGAGGTTGGCCAGACAGTGGTGTTTGAAAGTTGGGTGAGCGAAGCCAGTGGCACAGCACGCGTGAAATATCGTGGTGCATCGTGGGATGCAAAAGTCGAAGGCAGTCATAAACCCAACCCCAATGATGTTTTAACCATTAAAGCCACCGCACAAGGCGTGCTATTGGTTTCGACTTGATCACCAATATTTTTAATACGCCAAACCACACAAAAAATCACTTATCAGATAGTCAGAACAGTCAAAGGAGTATCCCAATGTTTGTTAAATTTGCCGCTGTTTTAATTGCAACGCTTTCCCTTTATTTCACACCTGCGCTGAGTGGATTAGCGATTCCTTTTTTCTTTTTAGCCACCATTATTGTTTTTGTTATTGAAGGCGTTCGCATCGTGCCACAACAAAATGCATGGGTGGTTGAGCGTCTTGGTAAATATCACTCCACGCTTGTGCCAGGCTTGAATGTGATCGTGCCATTTTTTGATCGTGTCGCATACCGCCACAGCTTAAAAGAAGTCCCGCTCGATATTCCTGAGCAAGTCTGTATCACCAAAGACAATACGCAATTAGCCGTGGACGGCATTATTTATTTTCAAGTGATGGATCCAAAGCTGGCGAGCTACGGCTCAAGCGACTACATCATGGCGATTACCCAACTCGCGCAGACAGCGCTACGTTCAGAAGTCGGCAAGATGGAGCTTGATAAAACATTCGAGTCACGCGATGAAATTAACCACAAAATTGTCAGCGTGCTCGATGAAGCCGGACGCACATGGGGCATCAAAGTATTACGCTACGAAATCAAGAGCCTGACCCCGCCTGAGTCCATATTGCGATCCATGCAAGCCCAGATCACGGCAGAACGTGAAAAGCGTGCATTAATCGCAAAGTCTGAAGGCGTGCGCCAAGAAGAAATCAATATCGCCGACGGTCAGCGCCAAGCCGCTATTCTTGCCTCTGAAGGTGAAAAGCAAGCCGCGATTAACCGCGCACTCGGCGAAGCTTCAGCCTTAACCACCGTCGCTGAAGCTACAGCATCCGCCGTGCGCCAAGTCGCCGCTGCACTAGAAGCGCCCGGTGGCCAACAAGCGGCCAACTTAAAAATTGCGGAGAAATATGTTGAGCAATTCGGCAACCTCGCTAAAGCCGGCAACACATTAATTGTGCCCGCTAATATTGCAGACGTCGCCTCAATGCTCACTAGCGCAATGACGGTATTGGATAAAACTAAGCAAGCGATGAAGTAATCACGACTTAAGCAAAGCGCCGCGTATTATTAAAGTGCAATACTGGCCTGCCGTTTGCGGCAAAATCGTCTGAAAATACCCGCCAATACTAGCGTTTAGCCTTAGACTCATTTTTTACAGTTTCAGCCAATGGCGACACCGTTGCAGTCGTTGTTTCAGTCTTCGCCGCTGGGCACGTTATTCCCGTCAATACGCTCGCTTCAAAATCACGCTGCATCACCGCCATGCGCGAAATTAGGCTGGCGTCGGGCGATTGGATTGTAAATTGGGTTTCTTTGACGACTGGGTTTTTAGCCGTGATGCTAATGCCTTTTACTTGTGCACTGACTTTGCTAGTAAGGTCGCTCACCACGCGTTTGGCCGCATCCTCAGTTGAAAAAAGGCCGAGTGAAATAGAGTTATCCGCCATGATGAGCACGTCTTTGACGCTTGCTTTTTTTAAGCTTGCAACGATAGTGTCTGCTGCTTTGCGGTTGGGTTGTATCGGTAAGGCGATAGCGAAGCGGGTGAATTCCTCAATATTACTGCTCGTCAGTTGATCGCCTAAATTAATCGTGGTGAAGAGGCTTTGTGCGCGCTGCGCTTCGCTAGGTTTGACGCTAAAGAGTAAACATTGCGCACCGATTAAATTCTGTACTAGCTTTTTAGTCTCCAGCACATCTTTTTGCGCCTTCTCGGGGTCAGTGATTGAGATCACCTTCATGGCATCGCGATTAATTTCGGTGGGAAACGTTGGGGCCGGTTGACTTAAATAAATATGCCCAGCAAACGCCAAATTAGCGACGAGCAAAATTAAAAATAAAAAACGAGCCATGAAAAAACCTTTAGCATTTAGCGTTCAGTGTTCAATGTTGAGTGTTCAGCGACTATTGAGTAGCCGCTGAAAAGTTTGATTGTGCGATACGTTGTAATCCACGTAAGACTAAATCATCGACGATTTTAATCGCGAATTGATATTGATTTGCCAGTATGGGTGCAAGAGCTTGGATTGCGCCGCCGCTAGCGATGATGGTAATAGCGGATTTATTGAGTGTCTCAAGTCGGCGCGCGCTCAACACAATGGCACCGATTGTGGCGTCTAAGGTTCCATTGGCAATAGCGGATTCAGTGTTGCGCGCAAACAAATTTGATGGCGCAACAGCGTTATCAACTAACGGCAGTTGCGCTGTTTGAGTTTTAAGTTGAGAACGCATGAGTGTGAGCCCTGGCAAAATTGAGCCGCCCAAAAATACGCCATCGGCTGACAGTGCATCAATAGTCAGTGCTGTGCCTGCCATCACAACAAGTGCTGGCATCGATGTAATTTGTCGCGCGGCAATGAGAGCAGCAAAACGATCTGTGCCAAGCTGCTCAGGATGAGTGTATCCATTTTCGACCCCGCAACAGTTTTTGATTGAAGTCATGAAGTGAATTTGATGCGGGCAGAGCGCATCAATTAATTTTTGCTTGATGGCGCTACCGGCCACGTTTGAGGCAGTGACATTGAGCGCTAAATATTGTTGCGCGATGCGTGCCAAATCAGCCAGTGGCGCATTGTCGTGGCTTAGTGCAGTGCCATATTCAATTTTGTCGGCTTGATTAATATCGGCCATGAGCATCCACTTGATGCGCGTATTGCCAGCATCAATCAGTAAATGTGGTGTTGATGGCGTCATCATTTTTTAGTGAGTCGCACCGAAATTTCAGCCGCGCTAATTTGCATGTTACCCGCGCCGCGATCAATAATAAGTGAGCCATCGTTTGCAACATCAATTACGGTCGCCATATATTTTTCGTTAGGAGTCACAACATCAACTATGCGCCCTTCGAAAGCATGTAGTGCGCGCCATTTATCACGCACGGCAGCAAATCCAGTTTCGGCAAACGGCGCAAGCTGACCCACTAAATGACGAAGAACCACGCCCAACAGCGCGTTTCGCGACATCATGTATTTTTCTTGGCCTGCTTCAGCAAGTACGGTGGCAATGTCGGTCACTTCTTGATCAATGGCCGCCTTCATCGCCTCACTTAATCGCACGTTCAGCCCAATGCCGATGACGACCGCGGTAGGACCTAACATATCGCCTTGTGTTTCGATCAAAATGCCGCCGAGTTTTTTATCGTTCACCAAAATATCGTTCGGCCATTTGAGCGTGGCGGCAACGCCTAATTCGCGTAGCGCATTTGCCACTGCCAGGCCTACCACTAGCGATAATCCGCCAAGAGTGGCTGCACCTTTCTCGCTACGCCATAAAAATGAGAATGTGAGCGACGCGCCCAGTGCGGATTGCCATACACGGCCACGCCGTCCTCGTCCTGCTGTTTGGCATTCTGCCGCTAAACACGTGCCACTCGGCGCGCCTAATTGTGCTTGCTGTAAGAGGGCTGAGTTAGTGGAATCAATCGTATCAACAATACTTAAATTGAGCCGATTCGCGTCGGCTTTGAGGTTCAAACGTATTTCATCGAGCGATAAAAAATCTAGTGGTTGGGCGAGTTGATAGCCGCGTCGCGTCAACGAAAAAATAGTCACACCGAGCAAGCTGGCGTCTTTGAGTGCGTCGGAAATGGCGCTGCGCGAAACGCCATATTTAGTGGCAAGTGCCGCGCCTGAAGTGAAATTGTTGGCTGATAAATCGCGCAGGAGGGTGAGTGTTAAGCGATGAATGTTCGGGGCTTTTACATTGAGGTTGAGACTGACGTTGGCGTCAGTGGCTACGCTCAAGCTTGCTCCGCCTTACAGGCGGCCACTTCTTCAGCATAAGCGATGCCTGCAATAACTGAGTCGAGTAATAGTTGCACACGGGACGAAAGTTTACTTGTTGCCCGGTAATCCGCAGGCGCAATAAAATCCACCCGTCCCGCGTCTAGTAGTCCCATGCAAGTTTCTTTGGTCTTTGGCGCTTTCGGGTTGTAAACCGCTACCGCATGGCCGCCACTTTTTTTAGCCAACGCCATTGACGGCACGTCAGTCATACCGTCGCCTAAATAAATCATATTGGCAAATGGTATTGGACGCTCATGCTCAGGCATGTGCTCATTGATGGATTCTGAAAGCAGCTCACGGCCCTTATTGATGCGAAATAAAAATTGCGTTTTGGAGGTATCAGTAATCAGCAGTTTTGGAAACGTGGCGATACCGTATTGATTGAAATGATATTCGGAAGCGTAAATTTGCTTAAAGTATTTGTGAATCGAAATGCCTTCAAGTATTTCCTTTTGACCCGCAGAAATTATGTAGTGCTGAATATTGACGTGTCCGCCGCTGCGCGCCTTTACGTAGGCGTCGATTCGTGGAAACCATTCCTCTACTCCGGGGAAATATTTAATCCGATTTGCCATCAACGCAAAATCTTCGCGCGTGACTTTAAGGTCATCGTGCTTATACAGCTTCTCCATCATTAGTCGCATGTAAGTCAACATCGGGTCTGAGCCGGTATTACGCGCCTCAAGATGCACCTCTGCCCAAAATTCAGCTGGCTCAACGCCAATTTTTGGCAGCACCGTGTACTCCTGCATTGGCTGCGGCGATAACGTGCCGTCAAAGTCATAGACCATGGCGATGGTGTTTTGGAAGAAAGTTTTTTTTCTCATGCCAACAGTTTACCGTGCGATTAAATGAAAAAACGCCCCGAATGTGGGGCGTTTTAAGGTGTTAGAAACCAATTAAATTAGTCAGCGTAAACGCCAGCCTTTTTGATAATTGGGCTCCACTTTGCAATTTCGGCGATTAGATGCGCGCGCAATGCTTCCGGCGTTTGACGATTAAGCGATTCAGGTGCCGTACCAAGGTTGGCAAAACGCTCAATCACATCTTTGTCTTTAAGGGCTTCCTGCATTGCTTTGTTTAAGCGATCTGTGATTGCCTTTGGCGTTGCTTTTGGTGCCCACATGCCATGCCATACGCCGATAGTAAAGCCTTTCATGCCAGCTTCGTCCGCTGTTGGTACATTCGGCAGCGCGGCATTGCGCGCATTAGAGGTAACCGCATAGGCTTTGACTTTGTCACCCTTGATTTGCGAAGTGGTATTGGTTGTTTGGTCGCAAAGAATATCGACTTGGCCACCGAGCAGGTCGGTCATCGCAGGCTGCGTGCCTTTGTACGGTACGGTCAATAAATCTAGCTCAAGGGCACTCATAAACAACATGCCGCAAGCATGAGAAGCAGAGCCAATGCCCGCATTGGCCATCGACACTTTAGATTTGTTCGCGCGCAAATAGGCGATCAAATCTTTCAAGTTATTAGGGGCTAAATCTTTTTTACCGATGATGGTCATTGGCACGTCGGTGACCAAGCCAATCGGCTCTAAGTCTTTGGTGGCGTCGTATTTCATATTGCGATAGAGCGATGGTGCAGTTGAGATGCCAAAGTGCATGAGCAAAATTGTGTAGCCATCTGGTGTGGCAGTTGCCACACGGCCAGTGCCAATGGTGCCGCCAGCGCCACCGACGTTTTCAATGATGACTTGTTGGCCGAGTGATTTTGACATTACCTGCCCAATGGTACGTGCCACGGTGTCTGTTGGCCCACCTGCTGTAAACGGCACAATCATGGTGATGGGTTTATCAGGATAGGCGGCTTCGGCTGTAAATGCGCTTGCAAGTGCGGCGATACCAAGTGCGGCAGCAGTAATACCGTTGATTAATTTATGTTGCAACATATGTGTCCTCCAGTTAATGATTTTTTGATGGGTATATTTTGTTTGTGGAACTCCCAAGTTGATTTTAACGGGAATGTAAACAATCAGGTGAGGGAAAATTTGTATTGTTGTTTTGTATTTGCATCCCTAGATTTAGCAATATTGGTTAGGTTGCGCTATGATGATGTTATGAAAATTAAACACATTTATGCCGCATCTGTATGCGCGCTAACGCTCTTAGCGCCAATCTTTGGCGGCGCAGAATCGTTGCCCAAAAAAAGTGCGCCGCCTGCGAAAGTTTTGCCGTCACCGAGTCAGAGCCGACCAACGTTATCCACCGAGCAAGTGCTTTATCAATTTTTATTGTCCGAAATTGCGGCACAGCGTGGCCGAAGTGAATTAGCCACCCAAGGCATGATGGATTTAGCGGCGCGCTCAAATGACGCGCGAATTGCGCGGCGCGCGACTGAGATGGCGTTTCAAGCCAAGCAGATGGGCGATGCCCGCGAGGCGCTGATGCTGTGGCTAGCCATTGAGCCTGAATCTGGTGTGGCAAGACAGGCGTTAAGCGCCATGATCGGTACGCAGTCAGGCATGGAAAAATCATCGACGACGGTGTTGCAATGGCTGGGGGATAAAACATTTGAGCAAAAACATGCGGCAACGTTATTTAGTCAGCTGCCGTTTTTGTTTTCACGTATTGCGGATCGAAACGCGGTGGCGATGACGGTCGCCGAGCTTGCCCTGCCATACCCGCAGCTTGCGGAAGCCCAATATGCGGTGGGCATCACTGCGCTGGCGGCGGGCAATCGTGCGGCTGCGCAGACGGCGCTTGAGGCCGCACTTGGGGTGCGGGCTGAATTTAGCGATGCTGCCATTGCCATGGCACGATTGCTATTTGATGGCAGTGAAAATGGCGAGAAGCGGGCGGAAAATTACTTAGTAACGTACTTAAAGCGCTTTCCAGATGCCACCGACGTTCGCATTGCGTATGGACGGCTGTTGGTGGGGATGAAGTCGCTGCTAGCTGCACGTGAACAATTTCGGTTAGCGGCTGCGGCGCGCACAGCTGAAGTCGAAATGCCTTATGCGATTGGCTTGATTTCATTGCAAATTGAAGACTGGGCGGATGCTGAAAAACAATTTTTACTGGCGATTGCACGTATCCCGCGCGATAAAAACCCGATTCATTTCAATCTTGGTTTGGTTGCAGAAGGCAAAAAAGATGCTGAAGCAGCGCGGCGCTGGTTTCAGCAAATAAACGAGGGTGAATACTTCATTAGTGCGCAATTAAAAATCGCGCAAATAATTGCCAAGCGCGATGGTGTTGAGGCTGGGCGCGCATTTTTGCGTGAGGCGCAAAAAGTGCAGAAAGATGAAGATGGGCAATGTAGTGAAAGTGATATTGCACAAACGAGACAACAATTAGTCATCGCGGAAGTGCAGCTATTGCGGGAGGCAAAAGCCTATCGCGAAGCCTACCAAGTTTTGACAGAAGCGCTAGCGAATTCGCCCACTGCCGTTGAGCTGCGCTATGACCGCGCCATGATCGCTGAGAAGCTTGAAAAGTTAGACGCTATGGAATCAGATCTGCGTACCGTTATTGCGATGAAGTCTGACCATGCGCATGCGCACAATGCGTTGGGCTACTCTTTTGCCGAACGCGGTATTAAGCTCAACGAAGCGCTTAGCTTAATTGAGAAGGCTATTAAGATTTCACCAAATGACGCGTTTATACAAGATAGTTTGGGCTGGGTTTTTTATCGTCTAGGCCGACATGATGAAGCGTTAGCCACGCTTAAAAAAGCCTACGCGATGCGCCCTGACCCGGAGATTGCCGCCCATTTAGGGGAAGTGTTATTTCACACTGGTAGCCGCGCCGAGGCGCTAGCAACATGGCAAAACGCGTTAAAAGATTTTCCTCAACATCCAGCACTAATTGCGGTTATAGCGCGCCATGCAAAGTAGGTTGGCGCTGTTGATAGTGTTGTTAGTGCTCACGGCCTGTGTAACGCCGCCTCCCACTGACATTGCTGACAGCACGCATGCCTATGCCGAGCGTTTCAGCTTAACTGCGCGCGTAAGTGTGCGCGTAGGCGAAAAACTAGACACGATTAAGCTCGATTGGACGCGCTCGCCACCCGATGAAGTGATTAAAATTTTTACCCCATTCGGCGCGCAAGTCGCAGAAATTACGGCAACCCGTGACGGGGCTATGGTAAAAAATGCGTCAGGTACACAAACAGCAGCGACAGTAGGCGATATTACCGCTTCGGCGCTGGGCGTCAGGCTCGATACCGCCATGCTGGCGCGCTGGGTGCAAGGTATCGACCTTAAAAACGCCACTAATTTTGCGGTATTTCCGGAAAGCGGCAATGCACCGCCTTGGACAGTAGAAGCGGAAAGATTTCGGGTGATTGATGGTGCACGTGTCGCTAGCCGTATTACAGCCATTGCTGGAGACACGGTTGTCAGGGTAGTTATTGATGAATTTCGTATCCCTTAACAATTCAGACATGCTGGAACACACCTTTTTTGCACCCGCCAAGCTCAACCTCTTTCTGCACGTTAATGGTCGCCGTGCAGATGGCTATCATCTGCTGCAATCATTATTTGTGCTGCTGGATTACGGCGATACGATCACGATTCGCGTGCGCGACGATGGCAAGATTTGCCGCGCCAATGATGTGCCAAATGTGCCAGAAGAGACAGATCTCGCCATTCGGTCGGCCTTTGCGCTGAAAAGTGCTTCAAACTGCCCGCTAGGCGCGGACATTACGGTTTCAAAATTAACCCCAATGGGCGCTGGCTTAGGCGGCGGTAGCTCCGATGCTGCGACCGTATTGATGGCGCTCAACAAATTATGGCATTGTGAATATTCGTCCGATGCATTACGCGCGATAGGCTTGAAGCTGGGTGCGGACGTGCCATTTTTTGTATTTGGTCAATCAGCCTTTGCCGAAGGCGTGGGAGAAGTGCTCACTCCCGCCGTTGTGTCTAAATGGTGGTACGTCATTGCCACACCGGATGTTCACGTGCCAACGCCATATGTGTTTAATCATCCAGATTTGACAAGAGCGAGCTTACCCGTCAAAATAGCGGACTTTTCGGCGGCCATCCTTTCAAATTATCAAAATGATTTGCAAGCGGTTGTTTTGAAAGCGTTTCCAAGCGTTGCTGCAAGTTTTCAAGCGTTGTCTCAAGTATCAAATAAGTCATTATTTGGCACGCGGATGACAGGTTCAGGGGCTGGCCACTTTGCTGCCTTTGCAACCGAGCAAGATGCGCGTAATGCTCTCGACGCTTTTCAACAACTTTCGCCGAAAAACACCGGATTTGTTGCAAGAGGATTGGGTAAACACCCAATGCTCTCGTAAGAATGATGGGGAGTCGCCAAGTGGTAAGGCACCGGATTTTGATTCCGGCATTCGTAGGTTCGATCCCTACCTCCCCAGCCAAATGAGTATGTTGTTGCCCTGTGACTGAATGGTTCGCTCGGCAGCAACATGCGTAGTTGCTTATTCCAACCGTGAGAATGAGGCGCTGCAGTGGTATTTGATAATTTAAGTGTATTCGCCGGTAGTGCGAACCCAAAACTTGCGCGGGAAACCGCGAAACTATTAGGGACGCAACTAGGCCGCGCCAAAGTCGCTCAATTTAGCGATGGCGAGGTCATGGTAGAAATTTTGGAAAATGTGCGCGGTAAAGACGCCTACATTTTGCAATCGACTTGTGCGCCGACCAATGACAATTTGATGGAAATCATGGTCATGGCCGACGCGTTAAAACGGTCGAGTGCATCACGGATTACCGCCGTGATTCCGTATTTTGGCTACGCACGCCAAGACCGTCGCCCGCGTTCCGCGCGTGTGGCGATCTCGGCCAAAGTGGTCGCCAATATGCTGACTGGTGCAGGAGTGGATCGCGTGTTAACGATGGATTTACACGCGGACCAAATCCAAGGGTTTTTTGATATTCCCGTGGATAATATTTATGCAACACCGATTTTGTTGGGTGACGTGTGGAAACATGATTACCAGAATTTAATAGTCGTTTCGCCTGACGTAGGCGGTGTGGTTCGTGCAAGGGCAATCGCCAAGCAGCTTGATGCCGAATTAGCCATTATTGATAAGCGTCGGCCACGAGCAAATGTTTCGATGGTGATGAATATCATTGGTGACGTGAGTGGACACACATGCCTCATCATGGATGATATTGTGGACACAGCAGGCACGTTAACCGAGGCAGCAAAAGCTTTAAAAGAGCGTGGCGCCGCACGTGTAGTGGCGTACTGTACGCACCCGGTATTGTCGGGGCCAGCAATTGATCGATTAGAAGCATCCGTGATTGATGAATTGGTGGTGACTGACACGATTCCATTAAAGCCGGAAGCAATCGCGTGTAAGAAAATTCGGCAAATTGGCACAGCAGAGCTACTCGCTGAGACAATCAGGCGCATCGCAGAAGGTGAATCAGTCAGCTCACTATTTACAGAATAGATTTACAGCAGATCAAAAGACCGATCTGTTTTTGCAACAAAACCATTTGGTCGCGAATGGTTTTAACTTTGGAGTTTCATCATGAAAATTATATTAAAAGCAGCAACGCGTGGCGTTCAAGGTACGGGTGCGAGCCGCCGCCTTCGTCGTGCGGATAAAGTCCCCGGTATCGTTTACGGTGCGGGTAAAGACGCTACTGTGATTGAAATTGATCACAACGATATTTATCACAAACTACGTTTAGAAGCTTTCCACGCTTCTATTCTCGACTTAGAGCTTGATGGTAAAACAGAGCAAGTGTTGTTACGTGATGTGCAAATGCACGCATGGAAGCAAATCGTTTTGCACATTGATTTTCAGCGCGTAGATGCGAATAAGAAAATCCACATGAAAGTGCCATTGCACTTCATCAATGCAGACATCGCCCCTGGCGTAAAACAATCTGGCGGTATCGTCTCGCATGTGTTGAATGAGCTCAATATTTCATGCCTGCCAAACGATTTGCCAGAATTCATCGAAGTGGATTTGAAAGATTTAGCGGCTGGTCACACCATCCACATCTCGAATTTGAAGATGCCAAAGGGTGTTGAGTCTATCGCCCTACATCGTAAAGAAGATAAGTCGGTTGCGACCATCATTATCCCGCGTGCTGTGGCCTCTGAAGAAGCCGCCGCAGTTGCCGCTGGTGATGTACCTGCATCGAACCAAAAGGCTAAAGAGGAGGAGGCTCCCAAGAAAGACGACAAGAAAAAATAACCCTAACTTGTCGCGTTGCATACTGAAATGCCCGCTTCCCCTTGGGGTGCGGGCATTTTTTATACAACGGGCAAAAGTGAAAGCCTACTTTTGACCGGCTTAGTCAGTAAAAACTGGTGGCGAAGCCACACAGTTGTTGATTGAAAAACCGAGATGAACCAGGTGTTTTATTCTGTTTTGATACTTCTGGTTATATTTTCACCGTTCGTCCTGAGCCTGTCGAAGGACATTGATGCAGCTCAACACACAAGCCAATTACTACCATCGTGACTAACCCCCCCATCAAACTCATCGTCGGCCTAGGTAATCCAGGCCGTGAATATCAAGATACTCGTCACAATGCTGGCTTTTGGTTTGTGGATTTGCTTGCGCGTGAAATGGGCGCTTCCTTCAGTAAGGAAACTAAGTTTCACGGTGAAGTGGCAAAGGCGGGTGGCTCAGGCGGCGCAAGTGCAGTGTGGTTGTTAAAGCCCACCACATTCATGAATTTATCAGGTCGCGCAGTAGGGGCAATTGCCAAGTTTTATCAAATCACACCAGCCGAAATTTTAGTCGCGCATGATGAAATGGATTTGCCTGCAGGCCAAGTCAAAATGAAAATCGGCGGCGCGGCGGGCAGTAATGGCATTAAAGATATTGTGAGCCACTTGGGTACCAAAGATTTTTGGCGATTGCGCATTGGCATTGGTCATCCAAGAGAATTAGCAGGTAAAACAAGCGGCAGCATGGATCGCCCAGAAGTGGTGGACTATGTGTTGCATCGACCCAGTGCAGACGAAGGTCGTGCGATTGATGACGCAATGAAACGTACACTTGACTGCTGGCCTGACATTGCCAAAGGCGACATGGAAACGGCGATGTTGAAATTGCATACGAAAAAAACGTGAACTGTGAACAAAAACAATTTTAGGGACGGCACGGTTTTGTTCACCCTTCACCGTTCACCAGAATTTGCACTGAGCCGTAACAAAATATTTAACCTTAACGAAATAAACGGATATCAAAAATGAAATGCGGAATCGTCGGCCTCCCTAACGTCGGTAAATCGACCACCTTTAATGCGCTCACCAAGGCGGGTATTGCCGCGGAAAATTATCCGTTTTGCACCATCGAGCCAAACATCGGCATCGTTGAAGTGCCCGACCCGCGCCAAGATCAATTGTCGGCCATTGTGAAGCCCGAGCGCGTCGTGCCCGCGATTGTGGAGTTCGTTGATATCGCGGGCTTAGTTGCTGGCGCATCAAAGGGCGAAGGGCTCGGCAATCAATTTTTAGCCACCATCCGCGAGACCGATGCGATCTCACATGTGGTGCGCTGCTTTGATGACCCGAATGTGATTCACGTCGCTGGCCGCGTGGATCCGCTCTCTGATATCGCCGTCATTGATACTGAGTTGGCACTAGCCGATATGCAGTCAGTCGAAAAAGCGTTGCACAAAGCACAAAAAAATTCCCGCGCTGGCGATAAAGAAGCGATTAAGTTAGTCGCTATCTTAGAGCCAATGATGAAGAAGCTCGATCAAGCCATTCCCGTGCGCGCGATGGGCTATGACGCAGATGAATTGCTACTCATCAAACAACTATCACTGCTCACCGCCAAGCCGGTGCTGTACGTAGCAAACGTTATCGAAGGCGGTTTTGAAAATAATCCCCTGCTCGACCGCGTACGTGAACACGCCGCCAAAGAGGGTGCACCCGTCGTTGCCATCTGCGCGAAGATTGAAGCGGAAATCGCTGAGTTGTCTGAGGAAGACAAGCAAGTATTTTTAGAAGATATCGGTATGAAAGAGCCAGGCTTGTCACGAATGATTCGCGCCGCCTACACGTTGCTCGGGCTCGAAACCTACTTTACTGCCGGAGTCAAAGAAGTCCGTGCTTGGACGGTTCACAAAGGCTCCACTGCGCCGCAAGCTGCAGGTGTGATTCACACCGACTTCGAAAAAGGCTTCATCCGCGCCGAAGTGATTGCATTCAATGATTTCGTCACGCTCGGCGGCGAAGCCAAATGCAAAGAAGCAGGCAAGATGCGGCTTGAAGGTAAGGAATACATCGTCAAGGACGGCGATGTGATGCACTTTAGGTTTAATGTGTAAAGTCTAGTATTGGTGCGTGTTTTAGAGCAAAAATACTTGAAAAAGCGCGTAAATAAAGCTGTTTTTACAAAATAAAAACCCGCCATTAAGCGGGTTTTTTATTTTTCGGATCAACTTACAAAAGAAACTGTTACTTCAACTTCGTTTCTTTGTAGTTCACATGCTTACGCGCCTTTGGATCATATTTCATGAATTCCAATTTTTCAGGCGTTGTACGCTTGTTTTTGCTGGTTGTGTAGAAGTGACCCGTACCTGCAGTCGATTCCAATTTAATTTTCTCGCGTCCACCTTTAGCCATGGTCGCTCTCCTTAGACTTTAATGCCGCTGGCGCGGATATCGGCTAATACGGCATCAATGCCGTTTTTGTCGATGGTACGCAGGCCAGCAGTGGTTAGGCGCAGACGCACCCAACGGTTTTCTGATTCAACCCAAAAACGACGGTTCTGCAAATTAGGCAGAAATCGACGCTTGGTCTTGTTGTTGGCGTGGGAAACGTTATTCCCAACCATGGGCTTCTTGCCCGTTACTGCGCAAACTCGTGCCATCTGGCACCTCACTTATTCTTTGCTGCGGTTAAAAACGCGGATCGACGTTACCGATTCCATTAATTTTTGATCATTTCTTCAAAGGCATCACGAACCGCCAACGAAGCCCAAAATTATAACCAAACCAAGCACTTACCGCAACGTTTCATTTTCATTTCAATGCCGTGTTGCTTAGCGTAACCCGCGTATCAAACCATGCTCAGCAAATGAGACGGTTGACCCTGCGGCAACAATGAAATGGTCAATGACATGCACGTCAATTAAAGCCAATGCTTCGGCAAGCACTTTGGTTAACGTTTGATCGGCTTGGCTGGGAGTGGCGTCGCCTGATGGATGATTGTGCGCGAAAATGACAGAGCCTGCATTGTGAGCGAGCGCTCGCTTGACGATTTCACGCGGATAGACGGAGGTTTGCGTCAACGAGCCGCGAAATAGCTCTTCAACCGCAATCACCCGATGTTGCACCGTGAGAAATACCGCGATGAAGACTTCATGAGGCAGGCGCGCTAATGTCATCTTTAAATAATCACGCACGGCTTGCGGGCTATTGAGTGAGTCAGTGCGTTTTATCTCTTCGCTGAGTGCGCGTTTTGCCATTTCTAATACCGCTTGCAGCTGCACGTATTTGGCTTCCCCCATGCCGTGTACGGCCATCAGCGCTTCAGGGGAAGCGGCAAAAAGCCCATTGAGTGTGCCAAAAGTCGAAATCAGCTCACGGGCTAAATCCACCGCACTTTTGCCGGTGACGCCGACGCGTAAAAAGATCGCGAGCAACTCAGCGTCTGATAGCGCCGCTGCCCCGTTGGCGAGTAGGCGCTCGCGTGGACGTTCGTTTAGTGGCCAATCTGTAATCGACACGGGTGATTTTCCTCGCTCACGGTGAGCGCTCAAGTAGAATGTCGCATTATGAACTTACCTACCGATATTAACGACGGCAAACCGAATCAACCGAAGCGAATTGTGCTTGGACTCACGGGTGGGGTTGCCGCTTACAAGGCGGCTGAACTCACGCGCTTGCTCGTCAAAAGCGGTGTTGCGGTGACAGTGGTGATGACAAAATCCGCCACGCAATTTGTGACGCCCGTGACGATGCAGGCATTATCTGGAAATAAAGTTTTTACCGATTTATGGGATGCTGATGTGCCCAACAATATGGCGCACATTGCCCTAACCCGCGATGCCGATTTAGTCGTGATCGCCCCCGCTACGGGCGACTTTTTAGCCAAGCTTGCGTGTGGGCTGGCTGATGATTTATTGTCCACGCTGTGTTTAGCGCGCAATGTCGCCACCTGCCCGTTGCTGGTGGCACCTGCGATGAATGCTGAAATGTGGAATAACCCCGCCACCCAACGCAACGTCGCTACACTTATCAACGATGGCGTTACAATTTTAGGCCCAGCGGCTGGCGAGCAAGCCTGTGGTGAAACAGGGATGGGACGCATGTTGGAGCCAGTGGAGATTTTTGAGGCGGTGACGCTTGCCTTAAATAGTAAAACGCCAATATCAGCGGGTGTTTCCAAGCATTTATGGCTGAAGAAAGCCGTCGTTACTGCGGGTCCCACTTTTGAATCCATTGACCCTGTTCGCGGCATTACCAATGCCAGCTCTGGCAAAATGGGCTATGCGATTGCCGAAGCGCTGCGCGATGCGGGTGCAGTCGTCACACTTATATCAGGGCCTACCGCATTGCCCTCACCTGGTGGCGTCAAAACGATTCGCCTTATATCAGCTGCCGAGATGTTGGCAGCAGTTAATGACAATATCGACGACGTTAGCTTATTTTTCGCTGTTGCAGCCGTGGCTGATTACACCCCCGCCGAGCCGCATAAGCAAAAAATGAAAAAGTCAGGCGACAGCATCAATATCACCTTAGTGCCAACGGTCGATATCCTCGCTAACGTTTCCGCTAGAAAAGACGCGCCATTCTGCGTTGGCTTTGCCGCCGAAAGCGAGAACGTCGTTGAATATGCTGCTAAAAAGCGCTTAAAGAAGCGAATTCCCATGATTGTCGCCAATCATGCTGCAACGGCAATTGGTGCCGATGTGAATACCGTGACCATTATTGATGACAGCGGTGAAACGTATCTGCCAACAGCGCCAAAGTTTGAGATTGCTAGCAAAATCGTCGAACACGCAACAAAACTATATCAACAGTCGTTAAAATCAGATATTGCTTAATTAAGTAAAGTTAAACCCTATGCATAGCCATAAACTTGATGTCCGCATTCTAGACGCCCGCCTCGCCGACCAACTTCCCCAGTACGCCACGCCTGGCTCTGCCGGACTTGATATTCGCGCCTGTATTGAAACACCGATGACCTTAAAACCAGGAGATACTCATTTAATCGCCTCTGGCATGGCGATACATATTGCCGATAGTGGCTATGCCGCGCTGATATTGCCGCGCTCAGGCTTGGGTCACAAACACGGCATTGTGCTGGGCAACCTAGTCGGCTTGATTGATTCAGACTACCAAGGTCAAATTTTTGTCTCGGTGTGGAATCGCGGCCAGAGCGAATTCACCATTCAGCCAATGGAGCGCATCGCACAACTTATTATTGTCCCCGTGGCGCAAGTGGAATTTAATGTCGTTGACGCCTTCACCGAAAGTGAGCGTGGCGCGGGTGGTTTTGGCAGTACAGGTAAAAAATAACGTCAGCAAAAAACATGCATACGGCGTTGACACTATGTTCGATTTATTTATTTAAGCATCTAACAAAATGACAAAATTAATTATTACGCTCGCGACATCACTTTGCTTTATAGCGCTTTCTCATGCGCCAACACTTCAGGCGCAAAAAGCACCAACCGAACAAGGTAAGCCACAAGTCGGCTTACCCAAAATCAGCCTAAAAGCCGGCAGCCAAACAATCGTAGCCGAACTCGCCGCCACAGATGAGTCACGTCAAAAAGGCATGATGTTTCGCACCAAAATGGCACCCAACGAAGGCATGCTATTTGTCTTCCCACAGATCGGCTATCACGCCATGTGGATGCGAAATACGCTCATCAACTTATCAGTCGCCTACATGGACGAGACGGGCAAAATTTTATCCATTCACGAGATGACGGCACTCGACGAGACATCACACCAATCCGCCGGCCCCGCCCGTTACGCGCTAGAAATGAATGCGATGTGGTTCACGAAAAATAAAGTGAAAGCTGGCGACACCATTCTCGGCTTAGAAAAAGCACCGAAGCCGAAGTAAGCGTCATGTAAAGCAATTCACGATATTGCTAAATATCGTCAATCTGAATCATTGATGGTGATAGTAATCGGCTGCCATGAATCACTGCAACAACAAGTATTGCGTCATCATCTACGCGATATACGATGCGATAACTGTATGCAAAACGCTCTCGTATAGTTGATTGCAACAACTCAGGAACGGCGCGGCCTAAATGTGGGTTATCTGGAATTGACTCGGCAATTTCGACAATTTGTGTTGCTACAATTTTTGCGTACCAAAGTGAGTCGCGCTCAATATAACTAGCAATCGATTCGATATCTTCGAGCGCTTCAGGCGACCAAACTAACTCGCGAGCCATTTACCAAGCCGTTCTTTTGCAGCGAAAGTCGAGACCGCTCCCTCATTGTCGGCACGTGTAATGCCACGTGAGATTTTCTCGAGCACATATAAATGGTATTGGATGTCTTCAAAACTACTGTTATCAGGGAGCTTTTCCAACATTAAAAATGCATCTGCTTTAGGATTAGGCATAATTTTTACCAATTGATTTATCAACGCATGATTAATATACACGACGCAAAATGTGCTGGTTATAGTGAATTCCAACACCACTCGCGCCATCCACCCAGTAGCGGAAAATACAAACCACATTTAATCGGCTGCGCCACGGTTGACATGCCATTAACGAGCTTCGCGTAAGTGTCTAATTGCCCTCGATAGCGCTTTGCTTCGTTATCCAAAAACGCGTCAACATCGCGCCCTTGATGATCGCCCGTTTTGAAATCAATAATCCAGCGCGCGCCGTCTTCATCAATAAAGCTACGATCAATGATCACGTTAACAAGTGCGCCATCATTGAAGCCTGTTAGCCGCCATTCGGCGCGCGCGTCAAGGTGGGGCGACAAAATCCAGCGACCACGGCTATCCGCCAGCGTATTTTCAAGTGCGCGACAAATGCGTGCGGTGGCTTCAGTTACCTCAGTTGCGGCAACACCTTTGGCGAGTAGTGTTTGTGCAAATTGCGCGCGACAATGATTGATGCGTTGCCCGTTCCACCGTTCAAGTCTGTCTTCGGCAATCGTTTGCAGTACCGCATGTACGAGTGTGCCGATATGCCGTGCGGTGTCACTTGCCCAATCAAAATCAATGGTTGCTTTACTTTTCTCTTCTATGGCGATGCGCTGAGACCCTAGGCTGATGAAGGCTTCAGGCATTGCGGGCCATCCAATATTGAGCGGCAGGCGCATAGCGTGGTTTGGCGTTTCAATTAAATTTTTTGTTGTGATGCTTGTTGTTGTGATGCCTGTTGTTATGCTTGTATGAAGCGGCGAATTTTTTTCTGCTGCTTCAGCAACATTTGCCATCGCTTCTACCGCAGGCCAAATTGCGCCCAGCAAGCTTGTCAATCTCGGCGCAACTATTTCGCTGCCCGCATCATCATGGCTGACTTGTAGTGTTGCAAGTAAATGTAGATGCGACACAGCGCGTGTGGCAGCGACATACATTAAGCGCACGTCTTCATGCAGCTGCTTCTCGCGCTCACGGGCGGCGATGTAGTTGTAAATCGAATCGGCATTTTCCGCCACACCCGTCTCACGAATGGGTGCGAGCAGTAGCTCACGCTCGCCTGTATCGGTGTTGGTGTCATCAGACCATGCCAACAATTTTTTACCACTCACGCGCGGTATGCGATTCAGGCTCGGCACAATTACGGTATCAAATTCGAGTCCCTTGGCTTTGTGAATGGTCATGATTTCAACTGTAGGCAGCGGATTGTTAATTGCCATGCGATTGCCTGAAAATAGCCTATCCATGCGGTGTTCCAGCAGTGCTAGATCAATGATTTGGCTGCCGCCAGTTTCATTTTCGGCACACGACGCAACAAGTTGTAAAAACGTTTGTGCGTCTGCAAGTGCACCATCATGCGTCAAACACGCGGGGCCTTTTAGCTTGAGCCAAGTGTTTTCTAGTGCATCGCGCAGAGACGTTTGCTGGCGTGATTTCACGGCATCTACCATTACATCGCGGCACGCGATTAATCGCGTTTGCCCGTCTTGGCTGAGGCTCCCGATGCGCGTTGTGTCGTGCATCATTTCCCAAATAGTGCGAGGGTCAGGCGCGAGCGTGCTGTTGATTGGTGTCACGCTATTGGTGAGCGCAGCCAAATCATTGAGCGTGAGCCCACACCAAGGCGCTCTGAGTATCGCAAGCCAAGCAATACGATCCGCCAAATGTGTAAGCGCGCGCATCAGCGCAAATAAATCCTCGACAATGGGACAATTGTTGAGCGGATCAATATCTATAGCTTGAAAGGTGATGTTGGCGTGCTTGAGCGCGGGAATGATGTCGCGCAAATGCGTACGATTACGGACTAATATCGCGATGCTGCCATGTGCATTTATTTGTTGTGCAGTATGAATAATACTGACGACATTATTGGCTTCGATGACAGATGTATCGACTTTAGTATTTTCATCTTTATCATTAGCGTCAAACACCCAATGCCACTGAACTGCTAAATCATCTATGTTGTTTGTTGTTTGAAACGCTGAACTTCTCGAATAAGGCACCGCGCCGTTGTGCACTTGATTGTCAGCTGGCATGAGTGGTTCAAACGTGGCGTTAACCCAATTGACCACGCCCGCGCAAGAACGAAAATTAACCGAGAGCGTGAGTGGCGTGAGGGCAACGCCGCCGATACCGGATTCGCGTGCGCGCAAAAATAAGCGCACCTCGGCTTCGCGAAATCGGTAAATAGACTGCATCGGGTCGCCCACCACAAATAGTGTGCGACCGTCGTCGGGCATCCAGCCGCGCGTGAGTTTTTCGATCAGTGTGTATTGGGCGTGAGAGGTATCTTGAAATTCATCAATCAGCAAATGACGAATGCGGTAGTCAAGCGATAGCGCCAAATCTGTCGGCGCATCATCTTCACCCAAGGCGCGCGCAGCGGCCTGCGATATTTCGGTAAAGTCACATTGCGCCTCGCGGCCAAATACCGCCCATAGATGCGCGGTGGCGTGTGGCAGCAAGCGCACAATTGCGCCGAGCACTTCCCATTCATCGTCAGCGTAAATCGTGGCGGGCAGGGCGCGAAGTGCTGCTAATGAAGCCATTAAATGAGCGCTTGATGGCATTGCTGAAACATTTTCAAGTAGCGCCTGAATACGCGCTTTCATAGCTTTGCATTGTGTTTTTTCAGCCGCTGTTTCGCCAACGGGAAAGCCAATTGTTTTGTTAATGCCTTTCGGTTTACGCCATTCATTAGACGCGGTGAGCAACAAATCAGCGAGTGCTAACCATGTCGAAATACCTTCAACTTGGCAACTTGGAAAGTCGTGGCAATCTACGCTCGCCATTAATTCAGCATGTTTAGTCGATTTTGAAACACTAGTATCGGCGGCTAGTTCGAGCAAATTTTGTCCCGAATGTCTCGCCAATGCTAGTGTTTCTGATTTTAATTCATCGGGGAATAACGCCGCTGTAGTGCGAAGCGCATCAATGCTGATGCGTTTGAGTGTGGCCTCCAACACATCGCGAACCTGCATATCAGTTAAATTTCTAAGCCAATGATCGCGTGCGGCGAGCATCGCGGCGAGTAGCTGAGTGACCACCGATAAATTGTTATCTAAGTGCGTGAGTAGGGTGGTAATGTCATCAGCCACGGGACTATCGTCATCTAGCTGCGCGAGTAAATTTGTCGCGGCCTCAAGATAGAGCGCGCTTGCATCCTCCACGCTCTCAGGCTGCGCGCCAAATCTAGCGAGTGTTGGCATTTGCCGCGTTAGCGATGCGTTCAGCGCATCAATAGTCTGTATGCGAAGCCGTGATGCATTTTCAACAAGTCGCCACGGTTGGCGCGTGGTGTCAGCATTGTCTTTGGCCAATACTTGTTGCGCCAGTAAACGTGTTTGGCTATCTTCAATAATGTTGTCGTCAGTCGCGGCTAAGAGTGCATTCATCACGCGTGCGCGCATTTCGGCGGCGGCTTTGCGGGTGAAGGTAATGGCGATAATTTCTTCGGGCGCATCTACGCTTGCCAGCAGCGCTAAATAGCGTTGAATGAGAAGACGCGTTTTACCTGCGCCCGCAGGTGCGCGCACGATGAATGATTCGCCAATGCTGAGCGCGCGTTCGCGTTCAGCGCTATCGGTGAGGCGATTGTCTGGCTTACTGGATGTGTTCATCATCTATTTCATCCATCAAGCTAATACTGTTATCTATTGATGACACCCGACACACACTTTGTAATTCGCAACGCGAGCAGGTTAGTGCGCCATTTTTAGGCATTACCGTGGCAACACCTTCGGCAAATTCAATAGCGAGCGCGTTGAGCGCACGCTCCCAAGATTGCACCAAGACATCCCATGATGGGTACTCGTCCGCGATACCGCCGCGTTTTTCTTCAATCATAGATACGCTTGGCAGCATGTCAGGTGCGGCAGCGACCCCTTCAAATCCAAACGTAGGCCCGCGTTTGACGCGTGCAAATGCGAGTGTGGAAACGCTATCGCCCGCGGCTTCTACTGCATGATAATAAAGCGGCAGTTGCGGCTCATCAGGGCGCGCACCAAGCCAGCTTTTTATTTTTGCCTCGCCCGTTTTGTAGTCAATTAAGGCGTGTGTGCCGTCGCTTAATTTATCAATACGATCAAGGCGCAGCTTCATCGTGATGTTGGCCAGTGTGGTGATGCGTATGGCCTCAACGCCCGCCACGCTAAATGGAGCGCGGCTTAACTCGTACGCAAGCCAATTTAAGACTAGGTCTTGTAAGCGCGCTGTTTCTATTGCCGCAAAGCGTCCGGTGAGCGCCTCAATTCCCGATGCGTGGGCGTGGGCGATGGCTTGTGTTATCGCATCATGCACCGCAACTTCACGTTCAGCTAACGACAATGATTGCAAATGCGCTTGCGTTTTAAGTTGGCTCCAGAGGCGATGCAGCACATCGTGTAGCAAGTTTCCACGGTCGGCGGCATCTATGCCAAGCGTGGGCACGGCGAGCGGCGTTGCTGATAAGCGATGCCGTGCAAAAGCACGAAACGGACACGCCGCTTGATCTGCCAACATCGCCGCACCGCCATGAATCAGCGTGGGTGAAGTGAGTGGTGTAATGGCTTGGTCAGGCGTTTTTTCTAACGCATTAAATTGGTGGCTCGCCAACAGCGCCTCCGCCATATTTATTTCAATAGGCGGTGTGGCTTTAATTGGCACAAACGCAATCAAAGCACTAACGCGTCTGACTTCATCAGTTGCACCGCCGCCCGCAAGGCTGGCATGGCTAAAGATAACTTCATGTGCAGACGCACACCAGCCCGCTGTGATTTTTTTGTCAAGCGCCAATGAATGTGTGGCGGATGACTCTGGTATGCCCGCACTGCGCTGCAAGCCAACGGGAATAAATGGGTTTGGCGCAGCAGCGAGTGGCCATGCAGTCTCTGTTAAGCCAGTCACCCACAAGGCATCGAATGCACCAGTGATGTGACCTGCCGACTCAAGTATGCCGAGCACTTGAATCGGCGAATCAGCAGCGTGATTTGTTTCCGGCTGAAAAACTGTATCAGCAGCGATGCGACGCAACAACATCAGCGCTTCACTGCCGCGTAATTTATGGCTTACTGTTTGGTGCGAAGCCAGCGTGGTGAGCGCTTCGCGAAATTTTGCCAACACTTGGTATTGTGTGGAGTCAAGCGTGCCCTCAGTCGCAAAACCCCAGGCGGCGAGCACCTGACTAAAATGCTCACGCCATTCATGCGGCGAAGTGTTATTGGATAACTCATTTAATTGCGCAACGCGATCAATTAACGTCATAAAAATATTGCACGATGCGGCGGCGTGCATGAGTTTTTTATCGGCTGCAATTTTTAACTGACGCTGAACCCCAAATAAACTGACTTCTGCACTGACTGTATCGCGAAACACCGCATCTAGCTTGGCACGCGCGGCAATTTCAATTGCCGCACCAGCGATAAATGGTGAGCGTAGCAATGCGCTGAAATCGAGCGCTGGGATGGGTCGCTTTAACGAAAACGCAAGCATGTTGAGCGCATCAAACACCAGCGCGTAGTGACCCAATGGCTGACCGAGTGAGATATTAAAGTGTGCAGTTGGTAGGGCATTTGTGGTGCTGCGCGCTGTCGGCGCGAGCGTGTCAGTCATGATGCGTGCAATCTGGCTGCGTTTAGCGCGCAAATCTGGAATGACAATCGCGATATTTTGCACGGGTGTCGCCGCTAGTTTTGTACGCGCCCAGCTTGCGGCAGCACGTAGTTCCTCCTCCTCAGTCGCAAATACAGCTCTGGATATATTGCTGCTTTGTTCATTGGCGGATACCAATGGTGTGATCTCAACGCCAGCTGATATCAACATGTCAAAAAAATGTTGTTGTTGCGGCGTGACAATATCAAAGCCCGCCGTCATTAAAGAATTTGGTAGCAGCAGTGATTTATCTTCCACCTTGTCGAGCACTGCGCGCAAATAGTCGGGCAGGGTTGCTGCCGTAATTGCTTTTTTCTCTTTCAGGGTCTCGCTAAAACGTTTTTCCCAACCCATCCAAGTGCGACTATCTTCGTGTGCGGGATAAGTTTGCAATGATGAAAACAGTCGCCATTGGTGGGCGAGTGCGTAAGCTTCTGTCGCATTTTTTGCTGTTTCGCGAATTGAGAGCAACGCTAATGCATTAGATGATTCGCTTTGACGAATCACTTGCTCCCAAAGCAAAAGTGCTACATCAGATGACATTAACTGACGCTGATAAGTCTCTGGAATGCGATGTTGCAGGAGCGCGAACAGGCGCTCAAAAAAACTGCTGATGGGCAATATGTCTGGCGACGCCCATGTAGTGAGGCCTTTGGCTGTTTGTTCGGTATTAAAGAGACGCTTAAGTGTGGCGGCAAGGCGACGGTTTGGTGTTACTAGCGTAATGCCTTCACCAGACATTTGCATATTGACATCAAACGATGCGCCACTACTTTTCAATCAGATGGGCTTTCTCTTTAACCTTAGCCCACTCGTCGGCATCAACGGGGCCAGGTTTACGTTGCACAATGGGCTTCCAAATTTTGGCTAGCTCAGCATTAATGGCGATAAACGGTTTTTGTACCGTCGGCACATCATCTTCGGCAAATATGGCTTCCACTGGGCACTCCGCTACGCATAAGGTGCAATCAATGCATTCGTCAGGGTCAATCACCAACATATTGGGCCCCTCGCGAAAACAATCAACCGGGCAGACATCAACGCAGTCGGTATATTTACATTTAATGCAGGATTCAGTGATTACGTAGGCCATGATGCGTCGATAGTTTAAATAGGGGTTAAAAAGCAAACAGAAAACGCCAGCTAGTTTAAATAGGGGTTAAAAAGCAAACAGAAAACGCCAGCAGATTGATTTGAATTTTAGCAGACCGTTCCTATTTCAATTAATTGCCACTGTTTGCCAGTATTTGCACTAATAATGCGTATGAGTGAAGAATGGCATAATCGCGTTTCGCTTAATTTGCCGCGCGATGTTTTCAGCGGCACCTAAAAATTGATAAAACGAGGTCATCATGAGTCAACAAGTTGTGCACGTCAGTGATAGTAGTTTTGAATCCGAAGTGATTCAATGCCAAACTCCTGTTTTAGTGGATTATTGGGCGGAGTGGTGTGGGCCTTGTAAAATGATTGCGCCCATATTAGATGACGTCGCGCGCGACTATGCAGGCAAACTGAAGGTCGCCAAGCTCAATATTGATGAAAATCAAGCAACCCCACCAAAATATGGTATTCGCGGCATACCGACACTGATGTTATTTAAAAATGGCAGTGTTGAAGCGACCAAAGTTGGTGCGCTTTCTAAAACCCAATTAGCCGCATTTATTGACGCTAACATCTAATGGCAAGTCCGCTGGTCGTAAGTGAAAGACATTTTTCTCTTGCGCCCAGCGCGTTTTTAGTTATACTCATCACCAATCTGTGTTGAAAGTCATTCCGCAGAAGTAACAAAACACTCGGCAAGTCTTCGCAATACCTCTGAAGCGCCCCCCAAAGTAATCGGTCGAAAGTACGACGTAATTTAGAGTCGCTATTGTTCGAGCCCTTCATGAAGTCACGCGATTTGCCAAGCAACGTTTCAACCACGTTAGCCACCTTTATCAATTTTTTATGACCGTATTTTTTGCAGCCATTGTGCTGCGAGCGTATCACCCTAAGGAGCCAAAGCGCCCATGCAATTATCTGAAATGAAACTAAAACACGTCTCCGAATTGGTGGCAATGGCGGCGGAAGTCGAACTTGAGGGCGCAAATCGCTTGCGTAAACAAGAGCTGATTTTTGCGCTCCTCAAACATCAAGCGAAAAAAGGTGACGCCATTTTTGGTGATGGCACGCTCGAAGTCTTGCAAGACGGCTTTGGATTTTTGCGCTCTCCTGATATTTCATACTTGGCCGGCCCCGACGATATTTATGTGAGTCCATCACAAATTCGACGCTTTAATTTGCATACCGGCGACACCATCGAGGGCGAAATTCGCACACCCAAAGAGGGCGAACGTTATTTTGCGCTGGTAAAAGTGGACAAGGTCAACGGCGAGCCGCCAGAGGCTGGTAAAAACAAAATTTTATTTGAAAATTTAACGGCGCTTTTCCCGAATAAACCGTTTACGTTAGAGCGCGACATTAAGTCGGACGAAAACATTACTGGACGCGTCATTGACATCATCGCGCCGATTGGCAAAGGTCAGCGCGGTTTGTTGGTGGCGTCCCCTAAGTCTGGTAAAACGGTGATGCTGCAACACATCGCGCAGGCAATAACGTCTAACCATCCGGAAGTGGTTCTGATTGTTTTGCTCATTGATGAGCGCCCTGAGGAAGTCACCGAAATGCAGCGCACTGTCAAAGGTGAAGTGGTCTCATCGACCTTTGATGAGCCAGCCACCCGCCACGTGCAGGTCGCTGAAATGGTGATTGAAAAGGCTAAGCGTTTGGTTGAGCACAAAAAAGATGTGGTGATTTTGCTCGACTCCATCACCCGCTTGGCGCGTGCTTACAATACTGTCGTGCCTGCCTCAGGCAAAGTGCTTACCGGTGGTGTGGATGCCAATGCATTACAACGCCCGAAACGGTTTTTTGGTGCGGCACGCAATATCGAAGAGGGCGGCTCACTCACCATCATTGCCACGGCGTTGATTGATACTGGCTCACGCATGGATGACGTGATTTACGAAGAATTTAAAGGCACTGGTAATATGGAAGTGCACCTAGATCGCCGCGCAGCGGAGAAGCGTGTCTATCCCGCGTTAAACGTAAACCGTTCGGGTACGCGTAAAGAAGAGCTATTGCTGAAGCCTGAAATCTTGCAGCGCGTTTGGGTATTGCGCAAGATGATGTTTGCCATGGATGAGTTAGAAGCCACCGAATTCTTAATCGACAAACTCAAAGCGACGAAAAATAATGCTGAGTTTTTTGACTCGATGAAAAAGAGTTGATTTCGCAGAGTTTGAAGTTGTTTGGACACAAATAGTGACCTACGCATCATCCCGCAAACAGGGTATGGCGATTGATTTGCTGAGCGGTACAATCACTTATCAACGTTACTAAGTAAATGCCGCCATGTCCCGTGTATTAATTGTTGAAGATGATGTAGCGTTTCGAGATCGCTATGCGACGATCATTGCCAAAGATGCGGCTTTTGAAGTTGTCGCGAGCGTCGGCACGGGCGGCGAGGGCCTGGCGATGTTAAGTTTACGTAAACCCGACATTTTGCTCGTTGATTTGGGGCTGCCGGATATTTCGGGCATTGAGATTATTCGTCAAGCGAGTCTGACACTGCCCAATTGTGAGTCTATGGTAGTGACCGTTTTTGGTGATGAAGAGCATGTGTTGGCTTCCATCGAAGCTGGCGCGTCTGGCTACTTGCTCAAGGATGCATCAGAAACGAGCTTCTTGTCTGGCTTGCACGAACTAGTGGCTGGCGGATCACCGATATCTCCCATTATTGCGCGACGCTTATTAAAACGATTTCAAGCAGAAACAACGCCGCAAGTCAGTGTCGTCGATAGTGATGTCACCTTGTCTGAGCGTGAGCGCGAAATACTATTGCTCGCCTCAAAAGGCTATAACTACCCAGAGATGGGTAAACTGATGGGCATATCCCCGCACACCGTGACGAGCCATGTTAAAAAAATCTACCGCAAGCTCGCGGTACACTCGCGCGGTGAGGCCGTATTTGAGGCCAACCGCATGGGTCTTATCCGCACCCTTTAGCGTCCTTTTGGCTGACTTGATGACTAACCTTAGCCGCATGGTTAGCAACCTTCGCTCGCGCATTAGCTTATGTTTTTTACTCTTAATATGCGCAGCCGCGCATGCCAATCACGGCGTCGGTAAGCTGCCATACAACGCTTACGACCAAGCGGAATTTTTGCAATCAACATCACTTAGCATTCCTAGCGCCGCTAGTGAATGGCAAGTTGTCGATTTGCCGGATAGTTGGCGAAAGCAAAAACGTGATTTGAAAAAATACGGTTGGTATCGACTCACTTTCACTCACAACGGCGGGAACCACGACGGTCACGAAGCTACGCAGCGTGCTATTTATATCTCGCGGGTAACGAACAATGTTGAGTTGTATCTCAACGGTGCATCATTTGCCATTAGTGGCAGATTAGGGCCTAAGCCGCAGGAGTCGTGGAATTTGGCGCAGTACCATTTAGTGCCATCGAGCTTGATTCGTGAAGGCGTCAACACGCTGCATATTCGCCTGCATCCCGATAAATACACACGTGCCGGCGTTGCCACCGTATTTGTTGGCGATGCAGAGTCACTAGAGTCAATCTACGACACGCGTTACTTTATTCAAACGACAGCCCCGCAACTTATCACTGGTGTCTTGGTGGTGATGGCGATTTTTTCGCTCACATTGTGGCTAAGGCGCCGCTCTGAAACTATGTTTTTGCTGTTTGGCATGATGGCTCTCGTTGCCGTGGTGCGGTTATTCCATCATTACCTGCGCGACACGCCTGATTGGCTAGGTGCAATGGCGGTGCCTGCGATGTGTTGGCTATCTGTGTTGCAGGTAAATTTTTCACTACACTACGCCAATCGACAAATGCCGCGCTTCGAACGGTCACTGATTATTTTTGGCATTGTTTGTTCACTCTTTATTTTAATTTGCGCACTCACCGGTTATTTTTGGTTTGCAACGACGGTTGTTTACAGTGTGCTGGCGTTGATGTCGCCGTTTTTGACGGCGCTGTTAATTTACCAACTCACGCGTAAGCTCACACGTGGCAATATGTTGATGATTGTCGCGGTAGTGTTTAATGCTGGGGTGGGCGTGCATGATTTCATTAACTATCAAGAATTACTCGGTTTTGATCGACTCTATTTATTGCCGCTAGGCTTACCACTATTATTGATATCAGTGGCCGCCTTATTGGTGAAACGATTCGTTGAAACATTAGATAGCTATGAATCGTTAAATGCTGACTTAGCGAATCGCGTAACAATTCGCGAACGCGATTTGGCGGCGAGTTTTTTGCGTGAGCGCAGCCTTGACCAACAGCGCGCTACAGCGGAGGAGCGTCAGCGATTAATGCGCGATATGCATGACGGACTTGGCTCACATTTAATGTCCACGCTCGCGGTCATGCGTCGTGGCACGCTCTCGCAAGCTGAGCTGGAGACGATCATTGCGGACGCGATTGATGAATTAAAACTCACCATTGACTCGCTGGAGCCTGTCGAGCGCGACTTGTTAGTGGTATTGGGTAATTTGCGCTATCGACTTGAGCCGCGTTTACAGACAGCAGGCATATCTCTGGAATGGGCGGTAACAGATTTGCCACCGCTCGATTACCTTGACCCGACTAACGTGCGTAGCGTTTTGCATATTGTGCAAGAAGCATTCACCAACACACTCAAACATGCAAATGCGACGCGGATCACGTTATCGACGGGCATAGATCGTGCAGGTAACCGAGTTTTAGTGCGTATGACGGATGATGGTACGTCTTTTGATCACGACAAAATTCGCAATGGTCGCGGCTTAGCTAACATGCGCGACCGTGCCGCGCGTCTAGGTGGGCATGTTGAAATTGTTCCGCTCAAAGGCGGCGGTACCTGCGTAAGCTTATATTTGCCATTAACGGGCAAGAGCAGCAACTAAAAATACGGTGAATTGCTGCATCTATTGATATTTAAGAAAAGTTGTTTATTGGTGGGGTTTTTCAAGCAATTTTGCTGCAAACAGCCCGCCCCTATTCATTTTTTATCGTTTGTGACTGCGCCGTTTGTTGCTACGGCAACCAAATCTACGCTGATTTTTACCTCATCACTCACAGTGGCAGCCCAGCCATTCATGCCGAATTCAAAGCGTTTTACTAACCACTCGGTAGTCGCCGTACAACGCGCAGCTTGCGTGGTGGTGGCGGCATCACACTGACTTTTAATCACATTAAGCGTAGCAGGCCTAGTGATGCCGACGAGTTTTACGGTGCCGTCGATAGCAACCAATTTCTCCTCACCAAGACTATTCACGCTGTAACGAAATTTGCTTGATTTGAATTCAATGGTGGGAAATTTATCGACATTAAAAAACTCTGGCCCGCGCAGCATTTGTCGTTTAGCGTCGCTATCAAAGTTAGTCGGCTTTAGAGTGGTGGTGTCTATCACCACATGAATACTTGCCTCGCGATCAATCGTAGGCTTATTGGGATCGGATGTCGCATCGTACTGAAGCGAGCCTGTCATGCGCGTGAACACCCCGCGTACTGAAATGAAGCCTAGATACTTTGTCTCGTAAGTTGTCTTGGTGGCGACAGGATCAATCACGTACTCAAGCTGTGCTGCCTGTGCGGTGAAACCAAAAAGTAGTAGCGCAATGAGCGCTGACTGCCGCACTTTACTGGTTGTTTTCAATTTGAGCGTGTTGAGTATCAAAAAATTTCTCCAACGTACGTCGGTCTTTTTTTGTTGGTCGCCCCGGAAAAAGCGGCGGCGGCATATCTTGCAACTCTTTTTTAAGTGATTCGCGTGCCAAGATGCTAGAGTCCGTTTCCTGATACAGCGTCAAGGCAAACACCGCAGCCCCGCGCTTTTCCGCTAACCCTGTAACTACGATACACCATTCATATGGCGGTTTTCTGACGACTATGCTGTCAGCGATTTTTATCATCTTTGCCGGTTTAACGCGCTCATCATTGACCAGAATGCGTCCTGTGTTAATCGCGTCAATGGCAAGCTGCCGTGTCTTAAAAAAGCGCGCCGCCCAGAGGTATTTGTCGATTCGTGTGGTGAGGTGGGATGTCATAGAGAACTTTTTTTGCCGCAGATGAACGCAGATGAACGCAGATAAAGTCTAAAACAAAACTCTAGCGTTAGCGACCTGTTTGAGGCAGTAATGTCTGAAAATAGCTGTTAACACTAGGGTTTGTGGTTTTATCAGTGTTTATCTGCGGCTAATCATTATTTTGTCGCCAACTTAACAGTCTCAATATTCATTGGCAGCCCCGTGCCCGTATCGTATTCACAGCCTGCCGTTACACCCAGCTCGGCAATTTCTTTCGCCGTCTTTTTGCTGTTGTACACAGCGTACATCGCGCCTAGAGCAAAATCGCGACCTGAGCCAATCGCCCAAAACCGATCATATTCAAACACTTCGCGCATTGAGTACACGCCGAATATGCCAGACGCATTGACTACCATCGCAGTCAGTTGCGAAGACTCATACGGGTCATTGTCTTCTTCTTTGGGGTTGAGATAGGCTTCTTCTTTCAGGATAGGGTGAATTTTGCGAAAGCTCTCGTAAATTTCATGGCGGCCATTAAATTTAAATTCTTTGGCTTTTTCGTGATTCGTCAAAATGCTTTCCAACACCATTTGGTGCGCAGCAGAGCCAGCAATGCCAAAAAATGTGCCATTGTGCTTAAGGATTTTTTCCGGTGAAGCATCATGTGCGCTGCCCAAACGGGTCGCGCCAAATGTGGTTAAAGTGTCACCTGCTATGACGGCGAGTCCGCTTTTTTTCACTACAACAATGGTGGTCATGTCAATTCCATAAGAAAATATTGTTAAGCTATTTTAGCGTTGCCGACATTAATGCACTGAAAACAGCAGAAAGGTGGATCAAGATTGACTTAGCTTGCCCGGTCAGGCACACTTTTTATTTACCGATTGTTAATTAGGACATATATGAGCATTTCATCGCGAAGCACTGTATTTTTAATTTGTATCTCGCTATTTTTGGCGGTTTTAAACCAGTCAACTGCCGATGCAAAAACCTTCCGCTGGGCATCACAAGGTGATGTACTGACCATGGATCCACATGCACAAAACGAAGGCTTAAATAATGCGATGAATGACCATGTGTATGAGCCGTTGGTTAATCGCGACAAAAAAATAGCGATTGAGCCTTGTTTAGCAGTCTCTTGGCAGCAGCTAAATCCGACTACCATGCGTTTTAAGCTGCGCCCTAAAGTGACCTTTCACGACGGCACACCCTTCACAGCGGATGATGTGATTTTTTCAATCGCGCGGGCGCAAGAAAAGACATCTAACTTTGCCGCCTATATGCAGGGCATCAAAGAAGCCAAAAAAGTAGATAACCTGACCGTTGACATCATCACCAACGGCCCAGTGCCTACGCTCCTAGACCAGCTCACCGAAGTCCGCATGATGAGCCGCGCTTGGTCTACAAAATACAATGTGTTGAAGCCACAAGACTTCAAGAATAAAGAAGAAACGTTTGCCGCACGTAATGCCAATGGCACAGGCGCCTATGTACTCAAAGCCCGCGAGCCAGATGTCAAGACAGTGCTGGCTGCTAATGCAGATTGGTGGGGCAAGCGCGAGGGTAATGTGACTGAGGTTATCTATACCCCGATCAAGCAAGATGCAACGCGTATATCTGCACTGATTACGGGCGAGATTGATTTAGTGCTTGATCCACCAGTGCAAGATTTAGGCAGCTTGAAGGCGAATGCGAAACTAAAAACGCTTGAGGGTAATGAAAACCGTACCGTTTTTCTCTCGATGGATCAGGGTCGCAATGAATTGCTTTACTCCAATGTGAAAGGCAAAAATCCGTTTAAGGATGTACGTGTTCGCCAAGCAATATTGCAGACTGTGGATGTGATGGCGCTGCAAAAAACGATTATGCGTGGCCTTTCATTGCCGTCGATGTCGATGATTGCTCCACAGGTGCGCGGCTATTCAAAAGATATAGAAAAACGTCCCGCAGTGAATCTTGCAAACGCAAAAAAACTCATGACTGAGGCAGGTTATCCGCAAGGCTTTGAAATCACACTTGATTGCCCGAACAATCGCTACATTAACGACGAACGCATTTGTACGGCCGTCGCTGGCATGTTGGCTAAAATTGACATTAAGGTGAAACTTAACTCAATGCCGCGCGTGACCTATTTCCCTAAAATCCAAAACAGCGACACCAGTTTTTACCTATATGGCTGGGGCGTGCCAACCTTTGATTCGCTCTACACATTGCAGTCTGTGATCCGCACTAAATCAACAGGTGGCGACGGTGAGCAAAATTATTCGGGCTATTCCAACCCCAAGGTAGATGCGCTCATTGACAAACTCAAAACCGAAATTGATTTCACCAAGCGTACCGCCATTACGCGCGAAGCGTTAATGTTGCATCAAGCGGATGTTGGGCATATTCCGCTGCACCACCAGATCATCCCGTGGGCAATGCGTAAAAACGTGACCGCCGTACATCGGCCTGACAACCGTGTCAATGCGAAGTGGGTTGTGATTAACTAACTTTTGTTGCTTCTGCAAACATCGAGAGCATTCAAACAATAAAACGCCCAAAGCCCTATAATTCATCGCCCGCTTGAGTCGTCTCAGCGGGCGATTTTTTGTGGGGTCGCCATTGTGGCTGATTCAATTAAACAACATGCCAATCAATATGCCGCAAGACACCGTCAGGCCAAGAATCCCCCACTTCGCACGAAACATTGCCACAATGTTTGCGCTGTTAGCGATCGTGGGCATTAGTGCGGCTCACGCTAAGGCCATTGTCTATGGCACGCAAGATGAGCCGCAAACCTTAGACCCGCATTCGGTAAACTTGGCTGTGACCAACCGGTTGCTTTCAAATGTGTACGAAGGCCTTGTTTGGCGTGATAAGAATTTCAAACTTGTGCCATGGCTCGCCACTGCTTGGACACAACCTGACGCTAACACATGGCGGTTTAAGCTTCGACCGAATGTGAAATTCCATGACGGTAGCGTATTGAATGCTGATGATGTCGTATTTTCAGTCCAACGCGCGCAGCACCCGCTTTCTCAGCTCAAAATTGCGGTTCAAGGGGTCGAGCGCGCGCGCAAAGTAGACGACCTCACGGTTGATTTTGTTATGCGCGAACCGAATCCTGTTTTGCCAAATCACTTGTTTGGGCTTCGCATCGTTAATCGCGCTTGGGCGATCAAGAATAAAGCCGAGGCGCCACAAAATTACAAAGACGCTGAAGACACCTTTGCCTCGCGCAACGCCAATGGCACAGGGCCTTTTATGGTCAAGGATCGTCAGCCAGATGTGCGCACCGTCTTGGTTGCCCACCCCGACTGGTGGAACAAAGCGAGCCCCGAAAAGGGCAACGTGACTGAAGTCACGCTTCGACCTATCAAGTCGAGCCCGACGCGTATTGCGGCACTTATTTCCAATGAAATCCAGTTTGTGAACGACCCGCAACCGCAAGACGTACCACGTATGCGGTCGAGCCCTGGCGTTAAAGTGGTTGAAGGGTTAGAGGCGCGCGTACAATTTCTTGCTTTCGATATGCATCGCGACGAGCTGCTTTATTCGAGTGTAAAGGGCAAGAATCCTTGGAAAGATATACGCGTTCGCCAAGCAGTTGCCTCTGCGATTGATGCTGAAGCAATTCGAAGCAAGGTTATGCGCAATCTCGCGGTGTTGACGGGTGCCATCATCACCTCAGGCGATCAAGGTTTTCTGCCTGCTGCGGATAAGCGTCTCCCATTTGACCCGACACGCGCAAAGAAATTGCTTGAAGACGCTGGCTATCCGAACGGCTTTTCAGTCACACTGGACTGTGGCGATAACAAACCGGCGCCAGATATTTGCCAAGCGATAGCACCGATGCTTGCGCGTATCGGTATCAAGGCAACACCGAATGTGATGCCTACCGGTAACCTGTTTCCCAAAATTCAGAAATTCGATACAAGTTTCTATCTCTTGAGTTGGACAACGCCAACATCCGACGCGCTCTACACGATGCAAAGCCTGCTACGGTCTTATGTGCCAAATACAACGGGCGGAGACAATAACTACGGTCGTTATTCAAACAAAGTACTCGACGATTTGATTGATCGGTTTAAAGTGGAAAATGATATGAAGAAACGAGACGCGCTCATTGGCGAGGCATTGTTGCTCGTCAATCGCGAACTGCCTATCATTACGCTACATAAGCCGATCATTCCGTGGGCGATGCGAAGTCATGTTGAAGCGGTATTACCCCCGAATGGTGTGCCGTATTTTTTCAGGTTTATGGTGAAGTAATTTTTGTTACGCATTGTGTTGAGCCTTACGTACTTTCACTACTCGTGTTGTAGCCCATGCCCCTCGCTACGCGCTCGAGGGAAAGAGCTCAGCAAGTTGTTGACATAAGCTGCATTGATTTAGCAACACTACATTTGCACCAGACTAATTAGGAACCCTATGCTCGCTTTTATTATTAGACGACTGCTGCAGTCTGTGATGGTCATGTTAGCGGTTGGCTTTATTGCCTTCTCGCTATTTAATTTTGTAGGTGACCCCGTCTCACTTATGCTGCCTCCAGAGGCCACACAAGCTGATCGCGAAGAAGTGCGAAAGTCATTAGGGCTGGATCAGCCGTTTTATGTGCAATTTGGCACCTTTATTGGCAATGCCTTACAAGGTAATTTTGGCATTTCTCTACGCCTTGGACGACCTGTCTCACAGTTGCTTGCGGAACGTTTACCCGCTACGCTTGAGTTAGCCATGACGGCGGCGGTGTTTGGGCTATTTATCGGTATTCCAATGGGCGTTTATACCGCGTTAAAGCGAGATAAATGGACCTCAAAATTATTGCTGACAGGCTCGTTGATCGGCGTATCGTTGCCCAATTTTTTAATTGGCATATTTTTGATTCTGATTTTTGCGGTGTGGTTAGGCTGGTTACCGTCGTTTGGTCGCGGCGAAGTTACGCAATTAGGCTTCTGGTCAACGGGCTTCTTAACCGCAGATGGCTTGAAGGCGATTATTTTGCCCGCGATTACGTTGGGCTTTTATCCCATTACCCTCATCATGCGGCTCGTGCGTGCAGAAATGCTGGAAGTCTTACGCACTGACTATATTAAGTTTGCGCGTGCCCGTGGGCTTACTAACAACGCCGTGCATTTTGGACATGCGTTGAAAAATACCTTAGTCCCCGTGATCACCATTACCGGTTTACAGCTCGGCGGCATTATTGCTTTTGCGATTATTACTGAGACGGTTTTTCAGTGGCCGGGCATGGGCTTACTCTTTATTCAAGCGGTGCAGTTTGCCGATATTCCGGTGATGGCAGCCTACCTTTGTTTGATTGGTTTTATTTTTGTGGCGGTGAATTTGATTGTTGATCTTTTGTACTTTGCAGTAGACCCCCGACTACGTGTTGAGCAATCTGGATCGGGAGGCCACTAACATGGATACCATTAAACGCATGTTAGACAGTGACCTTTGGTATAGCTTTAAGCGTCATCCGTTGGTGATTGTGGCGGCAGTGATGTCACTTATTTTGATTTTGGGCGCAGCACTAGCGCCGATCTTGGCGCCACATAATCCATTCGACTTAAAAACCCTAAATTTGCTGGACGCCTTTACCCCGCCTGCGTGGACGGAAAACGGTAAAGCGCAGTTTCTGTTAGGCACAGATGATCAAGGTAGGGATGTGCTGTCCACCATCATGTATGGCTCACGCGTGTCTTTATTAGTGGGTATTTGCGCGGTGGCGTTGTCAATGGTGATTGGTATTACCTTGGGCTTGATTTCCGGCTATGTCGGTGGCGCAGTAGATGCCTTCATCATGCGTGTGGCAGATATTCAATTGTCCTTTCCTGCGATATTGATTGCACTGTTAATTGATGGTGTCGCACGGGTGGTGTTCAAAGATATTCACGACCAAGTGGCGGTGTATGTGCTTATCTTTGCGATTGCCGCATCGGGCTGGGTGCAGTACGCGCGTACGGTGCGTGGCTCGACCTTGGTTGAGCGTAATAAAGAATACGTGCAAGCCGCACGCGTGATTGGCCGTAAGCCATTAGCGATTATGTTTTCGCACGTGTTGCCAAATGTAATGGGGCCGGTATTGGTGTTGGCAACTCTGCATGTCGGCGCTGCCATTATTACGGAGGCTACGCTGTCGTTTCTAGGCGTTGGCGTGCCGCCAACCCAGCCTTCATTAGGTACGTTAATTCGCATCGGCAATGATTTCTTATTTTCAGGCGAATGGTGGATTACGATTTTTCCAGGCGTGATGCTGGTGATACTCGTGCTCTCAATTAACATCATTGGCGATTGGCTGCGTGATGCGCTCAATCCTAAACTACGCTAGTGGAGATAAATCAAATGACGACACCACTACTTGAAGTTAAAAATTTACGCGTACAGTTCCCTACCCGTCGCGGCTTACTGACTGCAGTTGACGATATTAGTTTTAGCATTGCCCCGGGTGAAGTGCTCGGCGTGGTCGGTGAATCCGGCGCGGGCAAATCGCTCACGGGTGCCGCCATCATCGGGCTACTTGAGCCACCCGGGCGTATTGCCTCGGGAGAAATTTTGCTCAATGGTCGTCGTATTGATAACTTGCCATTTGATGAGTTTCGCAAAATCCGTGGCCGCGAAATTGGCGCGATTTTTCAAGACCCACTCACGTCGCTAAATCCGCTATACACAATTGGTCGGCAGATTATTGAAACTATCCTCACGCATCTGCCACTCACGCCGACACAAGCGCGTCAGCGGGCAATTGATTTGTTAAACGAAGTCGGTATTCCGGCAGCAGAAAAGCGTATTGATCATTATCCGCATCAATTTTCCGGCGGTATGCGTCAGCGGGTCGTCATTTCATTAGCATTGGCCGCCGAGCCAAAGCTCATCATTGCGGATGAGCCAACGACCGCACTTGATGTTTCTATTCAAGCGCAAATCATCACGCTGATTAAAAAACTCTGCCGCGAAAATGGTACGTCAGTGTTGCTGGTGACGCACGATATGGGCGTGATTGCCGAGACGGCTGATCGTGTAGCGGTGATGTATGCCGGTCGCATTGCTGAAATAGGACCGGTGAGTGAGGTCATTCACAGCCCTCGTCATCCTTATACCGTTGGCTTAATGGGCGCGATACCGTCGGTGGGCGAAAGTACTGAGCGACTCACCCAGATTGATGGCTCGATGCCGCGGTTAAATGCAATACCATCAGGTTGCGCATTTAATCCGCGTTGCACACGCAAGGCTGAAGTCGGCGCGCGTTGCACGTCAGAACGGCCAAGCTTACTGCCCGCTGGTAAAACCGAAGCCTCTTGTTGGCTATATGCTTCAACTACGGCGGACAAAAAACAAACGGTGAACGCATGATGAATACGAGTACAACAAACAAAATCTTGCTTGATGTACGCGATGTGGCGCGAGAATTCGATGTCTCAAAGCCATGGCTTAATCGCGTCATTGAAGGCCAACCTAAATTAATTTTGAAAGCTGTTGACGGTGTCTCATTCACCATCAATCGCGGTGAAACATTGTCCCTTGTCGGTGAATCAGGTTGCGGCAAATCCACTATTGCGCGCGTAGTTTGCGGCTTATATCGGCCATCGCGTGGCGAAGTGGTATTTGATGGCGTAGATATGGCGAAAGCCTCTACCGAGACGCAGCAGCAGCTACGTAAACGCTTCCAAATGATTTTTCAAGACCCGTATGCCAGCTTAAACCCGCGCTGGCGTGTTGGCAAAATTATTGCCGAGCCGCTCATCGCCCACGGCATCATGACTGACAAAGTTCAAATTAAAAAACGCGTGGATGAATTGCTGACGCAAGTAGGTTTATCGCCGCTGGATCAAGAAAAATTCCCGCATGAATTTTCTGGTGGACAACGGCAACGCATATCGATTGCGCGCGCACTATCGTCGAACCCTGAATTTTTAGTCTGCGACGAACCCACCTCCGCGCTCGATGTATCCGTACAAGCGCAGATATTAAATCTGATGAAAGACTTACAGCGTGAGTTTGGCCTAACTTACTTATTTATTTCGCACAATCTCGCCGTGGTGTCACACATCTCGACGCGCGTTGGCGTGATGTATCTTGGCCGCTTAGTCGAAGTGGCGGATACCAAAACCATTTTTAATCGACCACTGCACCCGTACACGCAGATGCTGCTGTCTGCCATTCCAGATTTAAAAATGACCGGTAAGCAACGCACGCCAGTAGCAGGCGAAGTGCCCAACCCCCTTAATCCACCAACTGGCTGCACCTTCCACCCACGCTGCCCGCACGCGAACGATCGCTGCAAGGCAGAAGCACCTAAGATGTTAATGGCTGAAGATGGCAGCAGCGTGGCGTGTCACGCAGTGCAAGAAAAGCGCATGCCGATTCGGTTGGCAGCGTAGGTGGCGTATTTGATTTGGCGCAACATCATATAGGCGCCTATACGCGGGCGATTCAAGGCAAAAGTGCTGCGAAATGCACGTTAATAAACGAGTCTTAAATTCCTCATAACCATGCGCGTTAGCATACACAGTATTTTTTAGGAATGCGTAATAGTGATTTCTCGACATAGCCACGTAAAATACGTGGCTATGTCTGAAACTGTCCCACGACCTCTCCAAACGCCGCGCCTTAATCTCGATAATTTGCTGCTTGCCGATCGTGGTCGGCTCATCTCGTTGGATAAAAAGCGCCGCGATTTACAACGGGCAAAAAAGCCGATTGACGCCATCGAAAAGCAATTCGCCGAGATGGAAACGTTGGCGAGAGCACGCGTGGTGAAGCGAAGTGAAAATCACACGCGAATCGCCACCCCCACTTTTGATGACGCATTGCCTATTGCCGAGAAGCGTGCTGAAATCGCGAAGTTGATTCGTGACAATCAAGTGGTGATTTTGTGTGGTGAGACTGGTTCGGGTAAGACCACACAGCTACCTAAAATTTGTTTGGAATTGGGTCGTGGCGTAAGCGCGATGATTGGCTGCACACAGCCACGCCGGATCGCCGCACGTACTTTGGCGAATCGTCTGACCGAAGAATTAAAAGTACCGCGTGATACGGCGGTCGGTTTCAAAATTAGGTTTAACGATAAGACTTCTGACGACACCTTTGTGAAGGTAATGACGGACGGTATTTTGCTCGCCGAGACGCATAGTGACCGCAATCTATGGGCGTATGACACGCTCATTATTGACGAGGCGCATGAGCGTAGTTTGAATATTGATTTTTTGTTAGGCTACTTAAAGCAGTTATTACCTAAGCGTCCCGACTTAAAAATCATTGTGACTTCTGCCACCATTGATCCGCAGCGTTTTGCGAAGCATTTTAATAACGCGCCGATTATTGAAGTGTCAGGCCGCACCTATCCAGTGGAAGTGCGTTATCGGCCTGAACATTTTCTGGATGACAGCGATGATGCAGTCGATATTGAGGATGCCGTGTCACATGCGGTTGAGGAAATATTTCGCGAGACGCATGAGGGCGATGTGCTGGTCTTTTTGCCGGGTGAGCGTGAGATACGCGATACCGCCGATGCGTTGCGTAAAAATGCCGCACATCAGCACACGGAAGTTTTGCCGCTATTTTCTAAGCTATCCAACGCTGAGCAAGATCGTATTTTTAGCGCCTCACATCGTCGTCGGATTGTGCTGGCAACGAATGTGGCAGAGACATCGCTCACCGTGCCAGGCATTCGTTATGTGGTCGATACCGGCGTGGCGCGGGTGAATCGTTATAGCGCACGGCAAAAAATTGACATGCTGCAAATTGAGCCGATTTCGCAAGCCTCCGCGAAGCAGCGTGCAGGGCGCTGTGGCCGTGTCTCAGCGGGTATTTGTATTCGCTTGTATGCAGAGGAAGATTTCGACACGCGGCCAGTTTTTACCACGCCAGAAATCTTGCGAACTTCATTGGCGAGTGTCATTCTTCGCATGAAGACGTTGGGTTTGGGCGAGGTGGTTAATTTCCCATTTGTCGAACCGCCGAGTACACGCATGATTGATGATGGTTATCGTCAGCTATTTGAATTAGGCGCTGTGGATGAGCAAAAAAACATCACGCCACTTGGCTGGAAAATCGCAAAATTTCCGGTGGACCCTGCCATTGCGCGCATGATGGTGGCGGCTGAAAAAGAAGCGTGTCTGAGTGAAGTCATCATCATCGCTGCTGCACTGACTGTGCAAGACCCGCGTGATAGGCCGATGGATAAGCAAGAGCAGCACATCGCTGCGCATGAAAAATTCGCCCATCCGCAATCTGAATTTTTATCCTATGTGAATCTTTGGCAGTTTTTTATTGAAGCGAACAAAAACCGCCAATCGCATCGTAAGTTAGATATTTTGTTGCGCGAAAATTTTCTTTCACCAGTGCGTATGCGTGAGTGGCGGGATGTGCATTCGCAGCTCGCCGAAATTTGTACATCTTCATCCATGCATGTGTCAGCGACGGCAGCGCGATATGAAAATATTCACCGTGCCTTATTGACAGGGCTGATTACGAACATAGGCACTAAGTCACTTGAAGGCAATGATTACACTGCACCAAGAGCGCTGAAATTTCATTTGCCAAAACGTATTCGTGAAGTTGCTGCGCAGAAAAAAACGCGCATGAAATGGATTATGGCGGCTGAGTTAACCGAGACCACGCGCGTTTATGCGCGCACGATTGCCACCATTGAGCCTGAGTGGATTGAGGAATTAGCCACGCATCTAGTCACACGTGCCCATTACGATCCACATTGGGAGCGAAAGTCAGGGCAGGTGGTTGCCTTTGAAACGGTCTCTCTTTATGGCTTAGTGGTGAATGCGCGGCGGCGCGTACACTACGGCGCGATTAACCCAAAAGAGGCGCGTGAAATTTTTATTCGCCAAGGTTTAGTCGCAGGTGAAATCGACACGAATGCCAAATTTTTACGCGCCAATTTACGCTTGATTGAAGATATTGAAGACATTGAAGCCAAAGCGCGACGGCAAGATGTGTTGATTGATGATAACGATATGTATGCGCTCTATGACGCGTTGATTCCGCCAGACATTATCAACATGGCCGGTTTTGAAAAGTGGCGTAAGGAGTCTGAAAAAATTGACGCCAACGCGCTCAACTTTAGCCGCCAGCAGCTCATGCGGCGCGGCGCAGATGATATTACGGTTGATCTTTTTCCTAAGACGCTCAAACACAAAGGCGCTGAGTACGCGTTGCAATATCGTTTTGAGCCGACGCACCCGATGGATGGCGTGACGATTACGTTGCCTGTGTCGGTGATCAATCAAGTCAATGGTGCGCGGTTTGAGTGGCTCACCATGGGCATGCTGCGCGAAAAATCACAAGCCTTTTTCAAGACGTTACCGCAACGATTTCGTAGTGCGCTGGTACCGCTGCCAAATACTGTGACGGCCTTCATCACGTTTGTGACTGCCAAGCCTGGCATGAATGATTTGACCGCCGCTGATGAGCCGTTGCTCGATGCAATGGTGCGTTTTTTGAAACGTGAAAAAGGCATGGAGATACCCAAAGACGCGTGGGATGTCGCGCCTGAAGCAGGTCGCGTGGTCACCCATCTTTATATGAATTTTCGTGTCATGGATGAGGATGGAAATGAGCTTGCTATGTCGCGTGATTTTGCTGCGCTCAAAGCACAATTTGCAAGTGCATCGAAAACTGTTTTCTCCACATTGCATCGTAATCATCTTGAGCAAGAAGGTTTAATCACGTGGCCAGCAGATTTGATTGAATTGCCGGAAACGATTAACTTTGAACGAGAGCAATCACAAACTCGCATCCGCTATGACGGTTTTCCCGCATTTGTGGATAAAGGTAGTACAGTAGCAATCGCTATATTTGACGTGCAGTTACAAGCAAAAATGTCTCAAATACAAGGTGTAACGAGGCTTTTCGCTTTTGCAGCAGCGGAGCATTTGAAGTCGAGCGAACGTGCCATTAAAGTCTCGCCCATTGCCGCATTTCAATATTCCACGTTTTTTGCAGAGGCTAAAAATCACGCGCAAGAAGCGTTGCGCCAAGAAATATTATTCGCGGGTGTGCGAGCGACATTTGTGGATGTAAGCGAAATAGACGTACGCATGGCGACAGAATTTCAGCAGCGTTTAAGTGCAGGAAAGTCACAGCTCATGTCACGCACCCAAACATTAGCTGCGGCCATTGATGCCTCGCTCAGCACGGTGGCTGATATACGCAAGCTGCTTGGCGAGCGTTATGTGAAAGGCTGGGAACATATTGGGCCTGATATTGATGAGCAGCTTCAGCATTTATTTCGCCCGCGTTTTTTACGCGAGACACCGACAGCACAGCTATTACATTACCCACGTTACGTTAACGCGATAGCAATGCGACTCAACAAAGCACGCGCAGGGACGATGGAGCGTGACCTGGAAAGCTACAAACAAATACGCACACTATGGCAACACTATTTACGTCATGCCAACCGAAGCGAGTCAGCAATACTTGAATATCGTTGGGTGGTAGAAGAGCTGCGCGTCAGTTTATTCGCCCAAGAGCTACGCACGCCGATGCCCGTGAGTGTGAAACGTGTCGCGAAAATGTGGGATGAGATAGAGCGGGTGTTGTAGTTTATTAATGATGATACGATTGATTCAGAGATGAACACAGATGAACACAGATCAACACAGATAAGTTCAAAGGCAGCAAAAGGCTTTTGCTTTTATCTGCGTTTATCTGTGTTCATCTGTGGCTAAATAATCTTTTCCAACATCTACGAGTACTAAATGCACCGCCTAGCTAACCGCATGTCGCACATTTCTCCTTTTGAAGTCATGGAGATTCAATCGTTGGCGCGCGCGCTTGAGGCCGATGGTCATGATGTAATTCACATGGAAATTGGTGAGCCGGATTTTCCGACGCCAAAACCGATTGTCGAAGCCGCCACGCGCGCGTTACATGAGAGCAAGATAGGCTACACATCAGCCTGTGGCATGCGTGAGTTACGCGCCTTGATTGCGACGCATTATCTCAATCAATTTGGTGTGCACGTAGACCCTGCCCGTATCATTGTTTGTGCAGGCTCAAGTGCCGCGCTGCTATTGGCGTTTGGCGTATTGCTGAATGTGGGAGATGAGGTCTTGATGGCTGACCCTGGTTATCCGTGCAATCGGCATTTTGTGCGCGCGATGGATGGTGTGCCACAAAGCATTGCGGTGGGGGCGGAAACGCACTATCAATTAAACGCTGCACATGTGGCGCAGCACTGGGCCGATAAAACAGTTGCCACATTAATTGCTTCGCCGTCGAACCCTACCGGCACGGTCGTGCGCTTAAGCGAGCTACAAAAAATTTATGCAGCGACGACCGCTCGTCAAGGCACATTAATCGTTGACGAAATTTATCAAGGTCTCACTTATGATGGCGCGCCAACAACGGCGTTGTCAATTGAGGGTGCGGAGAATATTTTTGTGATCAATAGTTTTTCGAAATATTTCCAGATGACGGGTTGGCGCTTAGGGTGGCTGGTGGTGCCGTCAGCGTACACGCGCAGTGTTGAGACGCTCGCGCAAAATTTATTTATTTCAGCGTCAGCCCCTGCGCAGTATGCGGCGATGGCGGCGTTTTTGCCAGAGACATTGGCGATATGTGATGCGCGTCGCGATGCGCTTCGCCAACGTCGTGATTATTTGGTGCCTGCGTTACGTGCGTTGGGCTTTCGCATTGCGGTCGTGCCGGAGGGCGCGTTTTATATTTATGCCGATATTTCGGCAGTCGCAAAAGACAGCTTTCAACTGTCGCGCGATATTTTGCGCGAGGCGCATGTGGCAATTACACCGGGGCGTGATTTTGGCCAGTTTGAACCTGAAAAACATATTCGGTTAGCTTATACACAGCCGATTGATCGCTTGCAAGAAGCGGTTCGTCGGATTGGTGCATTCTTGGAGAAAACAAAATGAAACGTTTAACGAGTATCGCAATATTGCTGCTGCTAATTGCTTGTAGCAATCCAGCACCACCGGCGAATACAGAACGCGCCATTGTTGAGCGCATGACGATTAAGGCTGGCGTCGATGACGTATGGCGCGCGTGGACAACAACTGAAGGTATCACGTCATTTTTTGCACCTGCAGCAAATGTCGATTTGCGTCCTGGTGGCGCCTTTGAAATTTTTATGCTGCCTACTGCACCAGTCGGCGCACGCGGTGCGGATGGTATGGTTTTTCTCGCAGTGCAAGATAAAAAAATGATTTCATTTACTTGGAATGCGCCGCCCTCATTGCCAGAAGCGCGCAAGCAACGCACAGTCGTGATTGTGCGTTTTCAGCCGCGCGGTGAGCAATTGACAGATGTCACGCTCACGCATCTCGGTTGGGGTGATGCAGAAGCAAATAATAAAACCGATGAGTGGAATAAGGCTTACGATTACTTTGTTCGCGCGTGGCCAAATGTATTAAAAAATTTGCAAAAGCGCTTCGAGACTGGCCCTATTGATTGGAAGCCGTGGCTAGATAGCTTGCAAAAACCGGCAACAACAAAAAAGCCATAGATTGATGACTAACCGTTTAGCGTCCAGCGATCCAAAATGTCATATTGAATGCTGTTGTCGGTTCTTATTGCCTGCACTAAACAAAATTGATTAACGTTCCACACCGTTGGCGTAATGGCGTGTGGTTCAAAAACGTTTGTAACTTTTCGCGCAATCGTTATATGCGGGCGAAAAGTGCGCTTATCTACATCAAAATTGGCTGCAGCCACATTACGCTGCAATGTAGATTGCAAGTCAAATAATTGGAGTGGTGGTGCATCACTTGCTAACCATGCAACTTTAGGCCCAGCGAAGCATCCTGAAGTGTCAATCACGTATTTAAATGGCTTAAGTTGAACGCGCGAGGCCGCCATTTTGAATTCAACCAAGCGTGACTCAGGCACATTGGCGGCAAAGACTAGCGTCAAGTGCAGTGTCACCGGAAGGGTAGGTTGTCCGCCTGTTAGACGCGCAATTTCAACACGTTGTGTGTCAAGTTGGTGGCGGATGCCATCGTCCGGCCAAAGCGCAAAAAATAATTTCATCTTATATCCGTTTAATGGTACTTGGGGCTGGTGTGTTCAACATCATCTGGCATGAAGGGATGCACGGCTTCACCATCGCGATTAAAGAAAAATGGCGCGCCGCAATCTTCGCAATAGTCGGGCGCATGTACGCCGTCTAGTAAGATGACTTCACCAACGTTTACCTCACGCACTATTGCCTCAATCTCATCAATAGGCAGCGGTGACGTATCGGCGTCTTCGCTTGCAAATAGCGGCCAGATAGCGCCATTCACCACATCGTCTTCACCTTTTTTGATTATGCCAATACGGTACTCATCCACTTCAGTCTCACCAACGCCTGCGATTACAACCGTCAGATTTTTAGCGGGAGTATTGAGTATATCGGTGGTGCTGTTGACAACCGCGCGTAGCGAATGCGGACGCACACGAATATCGGCTTGGCGGCAATTATGAAAAAACGCATTTGGCATGCCCATTTCAAATTCGCAGCCTGGTAATAACTTGACAAAGAGTGGACGCACATCATCCAGCCAACTTGCAAATGCTTGTCGCTTTACACCATCAACGGGTAAGTCTGTTATTGCCTGCCATTGAAAAACGGGGGAGGCTAATCTGGTTATGGCCACACCTAAGATAAATCGCGCGTCGGCGGGCATTTGGATATCTTCATGACTAGGTGTCGCTTCTGGATGATATGGTTCATCAATTGCTACTCCCCTTAACATGGCTTTCAGCAATTGACGTGTTTCGGCAAAGCCTTGCGGGAGTGCATCTATCGAATATAGAAAAGGATTCAAGCCAATTTGCACATCAGCGGCGATTAAGTGTTGGTTAAGGCTGATGCGAATTTTCTCAACACTACTTATGTCTATCTCGCCTGCGGGTATCTGATATTTTGACCATGCAATGATAGGGACAGAAAATAGAATCGCCTGATACGCAAGGAAATTACCATCTCCATCGTTATCGGTCGAAAAAGTGCATGATTGTGCAACGGTTTCAGAGGCTTCCGCGAGTGTATCGGCAACGTCTCCAATAAAATTGTCGTCTGCATAGTCGAGTGCTGCCATCACAGATTTGTTAGTGCCTTTATCGACGAGATTGGTTAGCAATGTTTCTAGATGTGTTTGCCAATAGGTTGATTCAGTGCGTGATGCGGCCTGACATACCGCCTCGCTCATCGATACTAATTGCAGGATGTCCTTATTGTGCTTTTGTGCACGCGGTTGGCGAGTGGTTTTTTTAGCTACGAGTGGCGTTTTTTTTGTCATTAGAGGTGCGCTTAAATTTATGACTAATTATATCGCTCTGTTGTTTTGATGGTAACGGCTTGATGATGAGATTGCTGATAATTTTTAGTGTAATCTTTGTAAAATTGGGATTATTTAAGAATTTAATTCATAACGATACAGAAAGTCTGCAAATGGAATCCCCAGGTGAAATGAAAGCATTTGTTCGAACCGTTGAACTTGGCGGTTTCTCTGCGGCAGCACGCGACTTGTCATTAACCCCATCTGCCCTCTCAAAAATTGCCACTCGACTTGAAGATAGGTTAGGTGTGCGTCTGCTGAATCGAACTACGCGTAAGCTCGCGCTGACAGCAGAGGGCGAGGCGTACTTTGCAAGTGCTAAGCGGATTCTGACGGACATCGAAGAGGCCGAAGCTGAAGTAACACGCTTCTCCACGCAGCCAAAAGGCTTACTTAAAGTCAATGTGGGCGTGGCGTTTGGTTTGCATCAATTAGCACCGGCAATGGCAAAATTTCTCGCTCGCTATCCTGATATTGAGCTTGATATTACCGTTACCGATAGGCTTATTGATTTGGTTGAAGAGGGCGCGGATGTGGCGATTCGTAATGGCGTACTGCGTGACTCCTCGTTGGTAGCAAAGAAAATTTGCGACCTACATCGCGTGATTTGCGTCTCCCCTGCGTACCTTAAAAAATACGGTACACCTAAAAAGCCCGCTGATTTGCTGCACCACAATTGCATCTCCATCTCAAGCGCGCCGCAGTTAAAGCGTTGGCCCTTTGATACAAAAGATAGTAAAACAGGCGCCGGAGAAGGCATCGAATATGTTGATGTTAAAGGCAATATCACAGCCAATAATGCCGAGACAATGCTGCAGCTTGCGGCTGCTGGTGTTGGCATTATTCGCTTAACAGATGTGATTGTCGGCGATGGTATTCGGGCAGGTTGGCTGACGCCAATATTGCTTGATTGTCATCATGTGGAGCCGCTGCCGCTTTCGGCGGTGTATCCGCATGGACGACATAAAAGTCCGCGTGTCGCCGCATTTGTTAATTTTCTGGTTGAGACGTTTGCCGATACGCCGTGGCGGCAGGGCTTAAACCCTAGTCTCACCACGGCAATTTCAGCCAATATTCCCAATAACAATGCAACGCGTAAAATGCGCTGATACGTGTAATTTCATACCAACACATAATATGAAAATTCTAAAAATAATCGTAATTACTTTTTTCGCACTCATTATTGTCTTACTGCTGGGAGCGTTTTTACTGCCACGTAATGTCTCTGTTGTGCGTGAGATGTCCATTAACGGCTCTCTTTGGGTGGTGCATTCTCAGGTGGCGGCACCGACGAATTGGCAGAAATGGGGCGTCTGGAATAAGCGTGATCCAGCAATGCTCATCAATTACAGCGGACCTGGCGCTGGCGTAGGGGCAAGGTGGTCGTGGCAATCAAAGACCGAAGGTACTGGCGACATGGAGATAACACGTGATGATGCACCACGTGAATTAGCTTACACCCTCAAATTTGCTGACTGGGGCATGATCACTAATGGTCGCTTCAAATTTGTACCAGCCAATGATGTCGTCACCAATGTGACGTGGACAATGGAAGCGGACTTAGGCAACAACCCAATCAATCGTTATTTCGGATTATTCATGGATAGTATGATTGGTGCAGATTTTGCGGCCAGTCTGGCTAACTTAAAAATAGTGGTGGAAAAAATTGCTGCCACACGAATTAACGATGGTTTGCTCGCGCCACCTGCGGCCACATTGACTAAAACAGATGCTGTCCAAACTGAACCTGTGGAAGCTGCAACACTCCAAGTTCGTGACATACCAGTCGGTATAGAAAAGCTTGAAAAAAAGGATAACAAATGAATAAACTTTTACATGCTTTTGTTGCGATATTAGTCATGCTGTTGCTTGCCAGTTGTGCGAGTAATAGTAGCAGTGGGCCCTACAATATTTCGAGCGAAGGTGTTGATACGCGGCTGATGCTAAACGGATTTGACCCGGTAGCCTATCACGCTAGCGGTAAGCATACTCGCGGTGCTGCGGCGATAAAAACAGAGCACGATGGTGTTACTTATCGGTTTGAAAACGAAACAAACAAGGCCGCATTTCTGAAGGAGCCGAATCGTTTTGTGCCGCAATATGGTGGTTTTTGTGCCAATGGTATTGCTTACAGCATCCCATGGGGTGGCGACGGTGACGCTTGGAAAATTGTTAACGGCAAGCTCTATATCTTTGGTGGCCAATCATCAAAAAATTATTTTCTTGTAGATGAGGCCGCAAACTTAAAGCTTGCCGATCAGTATTGGCAAACAGAGGTCAAAGGCAGCACAGCGGTTTTGCAGCGCTATAAGCGACTGGTGTTGCGTGTGCCGCATTACAAATCAGGTACTGAGCTAGAAGCGCAATGGCAAAAATGGCAGCAGCAACAAAAACGGTAGCGCAGGCTGCCCCGCGTACTTCGACGCGTACTGCAGCTCTAGCGCTTAAAGGCTTATTTGCGATAGGGCAACGCGAAGTCGCGGCGGGTGCACAGCGGTTTTTCAAGACAGGTAAAAACCAATATGCGGCAGGCGAAAAGTTTATTGGTGTCAATATGCCCGCGCTTCGCGCCATGGCGTCCGATATGCGCGATGCGGGATTAGAAGTTGCGCTGCCATTACTCAAATCAAGCTGGCACGAAGCAAGAGCGTTGGCGCTTATATTGCTAGTGCAACAGTTCAAAAAAAGTGACGAAAAAACGCAAGCGCTTATTTACAAGCTGTATTTGAACAATAGCAAGTACATTAACAACTGGGATCTCGTTGATATGTCAGCCGAGCATATCGTCGGTGGTTACTTAGCCAATAACCCAAAAAAGCAAAAATCAGTGCTGACGAAGCTCGCGAATTCTGCGTCAATGTGGGAGCGACGTATCGCCATCATGGCGACCTTTCATGCCATTAAGCGTGGTGAATTTAAAGAAACATTTCGTATCACCGAAATATTGCTCGCTGATGATGAAGATTTAATTCAAAAACCAGTTGGCTGGATGCTCCGTGAAGTCGGCAAACGTATTGGCTTGGAAACCCAAGAAAGCTTTATGCGACGCAATTATCAGGCGATGCCGCGTACGATGTTGCGATATGCCATAGCGCGTTTTTCACCACCAAAGCGAAAGCGCTATCTACTGGGATTAATATGATTTCAATGTGCATCACATTGCAGCATAGAATAATGTAACTTGCATGCGGTTAATCCTTAAATCAAATAACGATAATTTATGAAAACAAAATCCTATTTAACCCTTGATGACACTAATAAAATCTTGGCTGCTTCGCTAGCTCACGCGATTAATAATAAATGGGCGGTATGTATTAGTGTGGTGGATGATGGTGGCCATGCGCTTGGTTTTTTACGCTTGGATGGCGCTGCGCCAGCCAGTATTAAAATTGCTGAAGGTAAAGCTAAAAGTGCTGCGTTGCGTCGCCGTGAGACTAAGCTGGATGAGGATTTAATCGCAGGTGGACGCATAGCGGCACTTTCAATGCCCGGCGTGACCTTTCTCGAAGGTGGTGTGCCAATTGTGATGGATGGTGTGGTCATTGGTGCTGTCGGTGTATCAGGCGTGAAATCGTCTGATGATGCGCTAATTGCGATGGCGGGTATTGCAGCACTTGGGTTGTAAGCATTGCAATGGCGATCAATTGTCCTAGCTGCGTTGCTGCCTGTTCAAGCGCTGTATTTACAACACATCTTAATACCCCAGTTGAGATTGATATTTGCTGGCCGTGTCATTTGATTTGGTTTGATCATCTCGAAAGTACATCGTTGTCACCGCAATCGGTAATAGACTTATTTCGGCGCATTCATGCGCATCGTGATGATCAACGCAATATTGTTTCACTTGCGCCACGTTGTCCTATCAGTCGTGAAAAGCTGTTGCTGACCAATGATATTGGCCGTGGTGGACGATTTTCGTACTACCGCTCGCCCAAAGGGCATGGCCGACTCATTAGCTTTGTGCAATTTTTGCGTGAGAAAAGTTTTATCCGTACCTTAAATGATCACGAGATTGAGTCATTGAGTGCGACGGTGAAGCAAATACGTTGCTCAAGCTGTGGTGCCGGTATCAATATAGAAGTTGACCATGTCTGTACGCATTGCGGCTCGCCCATCTCGGTGCTTGATGAAAAAGCGGTAGCAAAAGCGCTGGCCGATCTGGATGCAAAGGCAAATCGACCGCGCCATGTGCCATCAACAACGCCAACATACACGCCGAGTTATCAATCACGTGAGGCGCCATGGCAAGAGCCATCATCATCAGGTATTACTGACCTAGTGCTTACCGGACTTGCGGCGATTTTAGCTGCTAGCCTAAGCTAGTTAAGTGAGATACGCGCGATGAATTTATACGTGGTCACTGGCACCAGCAAAGGCTTAGGGCGCGCGCTGGCTGATTTGCTGGCCAAGCGAGATGGGAGTACAACTTATGAGGTGGGGCGGGCAACTACAGCCAAAAATGCCGCAAACACCTTGCTGGAAGCGGACTTCTCTAATACGCAATCAATTGAACGCGCATTCGTAGAATTAGCCGCACAGATAAACGGCAAAACATTTCAGCGCGCTGTACTTATCAATAATGCAGGCGTGGTATTGCCAGTAACGCGTTTTGATAAGCTAGATGCCGCCTCGCTGAATAACAATCTACAAGTGAATTTACTCGCGCCAATTTTAGCCACCACGCTATTTGCAAATCTCACACGCGGTGTGGCGCATGAGCGTTTGGTGATTGGTATATCTTCAGGTGCAGCCAAGCGCGCCATCCGTGGTTGGACTGCCTATTGCGCCACTAAAGCAGGGCTCGAAATGGCTACACGCGTGATGGCCGAGGAGGCAGCATCATTTGATCCATCATTAACCATCTGTACGTTAGCGCCTGGTGTTGTCGATACGCCGATGCAGGCAATTGTGCGCGGTCAAGCGGCGGATGCGTTTCCAGATGTTGCACGTTTTCGCGACATGCACGAGACTGGCGCGTTACGCAATGCGAAAGAGGTTGCGCGCGATATTATTGATTTGATTCGTCCATCGTCAGGCGCAAGCGTGCTCAAAAACGGTGGCAACTATGACATCCGTGAGCTTAAACCATAGCCTATATGACCATAACTAAACAACCTGCCAAACCAACCAAGCACACTAAACTGCATTATTGTGATTTAACTGATTGCCAAGGTATCTGCTGTAGCGATGGCGCATTTTTACGTCCCGAAGAAGTCCGTAAAACACATAAACTCGTTGAGAAATATCCTGAACACTTTGCACATTTGCCGATTGACTACATCATCGAGCAAGAATGGGCTCACGGTGTTGGCATGAAGACCCAAGTACGTCGCTATAAATATAAAAATAAACCTGAACACTTTAAGCATACCAAATGCGTTTTCGCCGAGGCAGATGGCAAATGCACTTTTCAAACGCTTGCTGTCAAACTAGGCGTTCACAAGTGGAAATATAAGCCAATGGGTTGCTGGTTGTTTCCGTTAGAAAGTGACGAAAAAGGATTAGTCAAACCGCCCCGTACTCGTCGTGAAGACCCCAATAACTTAGGCAAAGATTACCCAGGTTTTGCCACTTTTACCCCTTGCGGTAAGCACTCTGAAAAAGGCAAAGTGTGGTGGATTCAATTGAAAGAAGAAGTCGCTCAATATAAAAAGGAATGTCCATAAGCTGCAAACGCAGCCATTCACATCTATTCAATGACTACGCAGGATATCCATCATTCAGAAATTGAACAGCTTCTCACGAAAGCCGAAGGGAAGCTTTCGCGTATCGTAGAGGCGTTTGATCATCTTGATTCTGCTGTGTTTCTCTATGGCGCTGACGATAGGCTGATATTTTGTAATCAGCGTGCGCGTGAGATTTATGAGGGAGTTGCTGATTTACTCTTGCCAGGCATGTTGTATACAGATTTGTTGCGAACATTCCATCAGCGCAATTTGCATCTTGAGCAAGACCTAGATGAAGACGCTTATGTTGCAGAACGCCTAGCGCGACATACAAGTCCGCGGGCTACTGACTATGAAGTATTGATGCGTTCAGGACGCTGGTATTTAGTCTCAGATCGTAGAACAGCAGAGGGTGGCATCATTGGTTTCAGACTTGATATTACAGAGCGTAAAGCTAACGAAATTGCACTTGCTGAAAGTGAACTGCGCTTTCGTGACTTGCTCAAAATGTCCACAGATTGGTACTGGGAGCAAGATAGCGAATTTCGCTTTAATCTAATTTCAGCGGGCATGGTGCGCTCAACAGGCATTGACCCAACTACACGCTATGGTAAGCCGCGATGGGATGTGAACTACGTTGGTATTACATCTGAGCAAATGGATGAGCATCGCCGGCTTGTCGAAGCGCATCAGACATTTCGTGATTTTGAATACGGTTATGAACTACCGTCAGGAGAAATTTGGTGGGTATCGGTGTCAGGTGAGCCTGTGTTTGAAGCGAGTGGTCAATTTGCTGGCTATCACGGTATCGGTAGAAATATCACCGAAAAAAAACGTATTGAAGAGCAAGTGCGCCAGCTTGCGGAATATGATTTCTTAACGGGCTTGCCAAATCGTTTGCTGCTTGGCACTAGATTTGAATTTGCAGCACGCCAAGCGGCTCGCAGCAAAGACAAGATTGCATTATTTTTTATCGACCTTGATCATTTCAAAAATATAAACGATTCGTTAGGGCATCATATTGGCGACATAATTTTGGCCGAGAGTGCAGGTAGACTTACGCGCGCGACGCGTTCTACCGATACGGTTTCACGCTTGGGCGGTGATGAATTTGTTGTTTTGCTGCCAGGGGCAAGTGATGAATCAGATATTGCAAATGTTGCAGATACGTTGTTGCATGCGCTATCACAACCGCACCTGGTTGAGGGTAATGAGTTAACTATCACGCCGTCTATTGGTATTACGGTATGGCCGGTAGATGGTGCTGATTTAGTCACCATGATTAAACATGCAGATGTCGCGATGTATCACGCCAAAGCGCAAGGTCGTAGCCAATACAGTTTTTTCCGTGAGGAAATGAATCAGCGCGTCAATGAGCGGCTCTCGGTCGAGAATGCATTACGTCGTGCTATTGACCGGCGTGAATTATATTTAGCCTACCAGCCTATTTTTTCGATACCGGATAAACACGTAATTGGCGTTGAAGCCTTGCTGCGTTGGAATAGCGAGACGCTAGGACAAATGTCGCCACAACAATTTATCTCTATCGCCGAAGATAGCGGTCTCATTATGCCGATAGGCGAGTGGGTGGTAGGTGAAGCATGCGCTCAGCTAGCACGCTGGCGCGTTATTGATGATGGCCGCCTGAGTGGTTTTCCGATTACTATCAATGTCTCTGGCGTGCAGTGGAAAACACCGCGGCTACTTGATACGCTGCGTGCCGCACTCGATACACATAATCTAACGCCTGCCGATATTGAATTAGAGCTGACCGAGACGGCTTTGGTTGGCGAGGGCGACAACACGCGCGAATTACTCGAACGTGTCGGTGAAGCTGGGTTTCGATTAGTGATTGATGATTTCGGCACGGGTTACTCAAACTTGGCTTATCTCAAACGTTTTTTTATAACAAAACTCAAAATTGATCAATCGTTTGTACGCGATATTTCAACGGATGCGGAAGACGCGGCGATTGTGCGTGGCATTATTAGTTTGGCAAATAGTTTAGGTTTGCGTGTTGTGGCCGAAGGTGTGGAATATCCCGCACAGCTGGATTTTTTACTTGCCGCAGGCTGTACCGAAGCGCAAGGCTACTTGCTCGCCAAGCCAATGTCTGCACAGCAATTCACCGAAAGATTCTAAGATGAGTTTATACAAATTGCAGGTACAAGAAGACGATAACAAGCCCGACGTTTGGCATGATGTGTTGGATGTTGATGGCATGATCGCTTATTTTGACTCGGAAGCAAAAGCGCGCATAACGCTCGCCGCTCTTTTTCCCGTGCTGTTTAAGATGGAGTCACTCGGCGTTGATCGTAAACGTACCCGCGTGATTGTCGTTGCCCCTTATGATGATATTGATAACCAAAAGGATGATTAATGGAGTACAGAAGATTAGGTAAAGCAGGCGTAAAAGTTTCACTATTGTCATTAGGTTCATGGATAACCTATGGCAATCAGCTCGATGAAAAAGCATCAATTGAACTCATGTCAGTGGCGCGTGATGCGGGCGTGAATTTTTTTGATAATGCCGAAGTCTATGCGGCAGGTAAGAGCGAAGAACTCATGGGCGCATCGCTCAAAAAACTGAAATGGGATAGGCTTACTTACATGGTCTCTACCAAATTTTATTGGGGCTTGCCGGCAAAATTTGGTGATGGCGTGAATGAGCGCAACACGCTAAACCGTAAATATTTAATGCAGGCAATTGATAACTCACTCAGGCGCCTGCAGCTTGATTATGTTGATCTCGTTTATTGCCATCGGCCAGATGCCAATACTTCAATAGAAGAAACTGTCTATGCCATGCACGACATCATCACCCAAGGCAAAGCGATTTATTGGGGCACTTCAGAGTGGAGTGCTACAGAAATCATGAGCGCATGGCATATCGCCGACAAACATCATTTGCATAAACCCGTGGTGGAACAGCCTGAATACAATTTATTTAATCGCAAAAAAATTGAACAGGAGTTCAGCCGCCTCTACGCTGACATTGGTTTAGGCACGACAACTTGGAGCCCACTCGCCTCCGGCTTGCTAACTGGCAAATACGCGAAAGGCATACCAGCTAACTCGCGCGGCAGCTTAAAAAATATGGCGTGGATGCAAGACGTATTGACCGATAAGGTAGCTAACGCCAAAGTCGCTAAACTTGGCGCAATCGCAAAAGCCATTGGCGGCACCACCGCGCAATTAGCAATCGCTTGGTGCGCCAAAAATCCAAATGTATCAACAGTCATTACCGGCGCCTCTCGCGTCTTACAAGTGACTGACAACCTGAAGTCACTTGAACTCTTACCAAAGTTAACGCCAGATGTAATGTCCGCCATTGACCACATCATGAATGCGTCGCCAGCAACCTAAATGGAAATGAAAAAAATCAGCATTGGCAACCTGCGTGCTATCGGCTATGATGCGTCCCGCCGCGCGTTGGTGGTTGAGCATTCAAGCGGCACTTTTGAGTATGCAAACGTGTCACAAGACGACTGGCGACGTTTTTCTACGGCAACGTCAATGCTGAGTTTCTTCAAAGATACAATTGAAGAGGATTACGTAAAGCGGCGCATCAAATAAGTAAGATCGCCAGTTGACGGGCGATTTGAAGCAGTAGTGGCTTGAAGTGTCCGCCATTAAACGAGTTTAATATTTTTATCACTACGCGTTAGATCGCGATGCACACGTATTTCATTTCAACGTAGTCTTCAATTCCATACTTCGAGCCTTCGCGCCCGAGCCCCGATTGTTTGATGCCGCCAAATGGTGCGACTTCATTCGAGAAAATGCCGGTATTGACGCCGACCATGCCAACTTCTAACGCTTCGGCTACCTTAAAAATACGCGATATATCTCGCGCATAAAAATATGCAGCAAGACCAAATTCAGAATTGTTAGCAAGTGCGACAACTTCGTCATCGGTATGGAATTTAATTAGCGGTGCAACAGGGCCAAATGTCTCGATGTGTGAAATTTTGGCCGCAATCGGCACATTAGCGAGCAGTGTTGGTGTGTAAAAGCGTCCACCAAGGCTATGCAATTTGCCACCACTTAAGACGGTAGCACCGAGTGCGACTGCGTCAGCAACGTGCTCACTCACTTTTGCGACGGCGGCCTCATCAATCAAGGGGCCAACATTGATGCCGGCTTCTGTTCCACGACCCACGCGCAAGCCGGACATCTTCGCTTGCAATTTGTCCGCAAATGCATCGTGCACCGAGGCGGCGACATAAATGCGATTAGCACTCACACAGGTTTGTCCTGCATTGCGAAATTTGCATTGCATTATCCCGTCAACGGCTGCGTCGAGATCGGCATCGTCAAACACAATGAAGGGTGCGTTGCCGCCGAGCTCAAGAGAAAGTTTTTTAATGGTGGGCGCGCACTGCGCCATTAAAATGCGGCCAACTTCAGTGGAGCCGGTGAACGATAACTTACGCACAATCGGATTCGCGCAAAGTTCTTTGCCAATCACCACCGCGGCAGCCGCATCACCCGTGACCACGTTCAATACGCCTTTAGGTACACCGGCGCGTTCTGCCAACACTGCCAACGCCAGCGCTGATAACGGTGTTTGTTCCGCAGGCTTGAGCACCATCGTACAGCCCGCTGCCAACGCAGGTGCCACCTTGCGGGTAATCATGGCGTTCGGAAAATTCCACGGCGTAATCGCCGCAGTAACACCGATCGCCTGCTTTAAGACAATCAAGCGTCTATCTGGCAATGTTGGAGGAATCACGTCACCATAAATGCGTTTAGCTTCCTCGCCAAACCATTCGATGAACGATGCACCATAAATGATTTCACCTTTGGCTTCACTCAATGGTTTGCCTTGTTCGGCGGTCAAAATCTGTGCAAGGTCGTTCGCGTTGGCGAGAATCAAGTCAAACCATTGTCGAAGAATGGCCGCGCGTGCCTTTGCTGTCAGTGCACGCCATAGCGGCAGCGCGATATTGGCTGCGTTAACAGCACGATTTGTTTCAGCACCCCCGCAGTTGGCAATATCGGCCACTATGACACCATCAGCAGGATTATCAACACTAAAAGTTTTGCCGTCTGCTGCATTCACCCATTCACCGTCAATGTAACTTTGATTGCGGAGTAGGGTTTGATCGTTAAGTTGTATGGATGTGGTCATTTTATGCATTGAAGTGTAGGAGGGTACGGCAAGGTTTGTGCTACGATTTTGTTGGTGGTAGGTTTACACGCGGCGTAATTGCATGAGCTGTCTACGACAGTTTTTTTGCCGCTGTAAATACAAATAAAGTCTTATTTTATGTAATTCAACGACTGCAAATGCCTATTTGCAATAGTGCATTATGATAACGCGATACCAACAACCTGTTGGGCTTAATGGGAATCGGCTGCAAAACGATACAGTTGGTACAAATCTTCGCGCAATTGATCGCAAAGGAACCAACCATCATGCAAGCTAGGCGTATGCACTACGCAAATAAATCTGTTTGTTGTATAAATCGCAACATCAACATGATGCTCATATCATAGAAAGTCCCAACCCATAAGGCTTTCCAGCCAGAATAGCCTGAAAAATACCGCATAATGGCGAGTTTTTATTTTTTTCGCTGCTATACCGCTTGGAAACTGTCTCAACTCATTTATATGATCTACTTGACTTTGATTAGGCGAGTTAATAGCATTCAGCATGGTCTAAAAATAAAATGCCAAGTTTCCCACCATCCATAACGCAGTACCTCGAGGAGAAGTCGATGAAATCGAATCATAAAGTGAATGCGCAAACGTCCCGTCATAACATGACGCCAAAGCTGTTGTCATTGTTAGTGGCAGGGGTCATGGTGTCAGGCCAGGTGATGGCGCAACAAGCCGCAAAACCTGCGCCGAAAAAAGACGACGACAAGCTTGAAACAATTGTGGTGACAGCGACCAAGCGTAGCGAGTCGCTACAGTCGGTGCCGGTTGCAGTATCGGTTTTAAATGGCGAAGAACTGGAAAAGGGAAACCTCAACAATTTGACTAGCATTGTCCAGCAACTGCCGGCGGTTAACTACCGCGCTAATGCGTCCAACAAAGATACAGCGTTGTTTATTCGTGGTGTTGGTACGATCTCAACATCGCCCGGCGTAGAGCCCACTGTTGCAACCGTGATCGATGGCGTGGTATTTGCTCGCCCCGGTATGGCCACTCTGGACTTGATGGAAGTGGAGCGTCTGGAAGTATTGCGCGGGCCGCAGGGAACCCTTTTTGGTAAAAATGCGTCTGCTGGCGTGATTAACGTGGTCTCAAAAAGTATCCCCAAGGCGGTTGAAGGTTATGTTGATTTCGGTTATTACGCTAAGAGGGAGACAAGGCTGCGGGTAGGCGTTGCAGGGCCGATTGTTGCTGGTGCCGTAGGCGGCTCGGTTGCGGTTTTTGCCGGCAAGTACGACGGCAACGTCAGGAACGTTTTCCTCAATGAAACTGTCAATGGCTATGATCGTCAGGGTGTGCGCGCCAAACTTGAATTCACACCAAATCGTGACGTAACCATTAACCTCATCGCCGATTATTCCAAGGCAGACGATACCGGCACACGTGGGCCATTTGTTCGTTTCTCGGGGGCAAATACGGTGCTGAACGGCCAGCTGGCGGCGGCAATTTTGCCGCAGGTCGCTAGCACCACCAATCGTGACGTATCGACTGATGTATTAGAGCGTGTCAACGACAAGAACAGCGGCGTTTCAGGGCAGGTTGATGTTGCATTTCAAAGCGGCACATTGACTTCAATTACCGCCTTCCGTAATTGGGAGAACACGCAGTATCAGGACATTGATGGTCTCAGCCGACCATACCAACAACAAGCTAATCTGAGTGATCGTGGCCAAGTTGATTCCAAGCAAAGCTCACAAGAGTTGCGCTGGGCGTCAAAAAAAGGCGAATTTGTTGACTATGTGGCGGGCTTCTTCTGGTTCAATAACAAGACCGATGAACAATATCGCCGCGATGTTCAGCGCTGCGGAACCAATGCCGCCGCACTACCAAGTGGCCTCATTCCCTGTGCGACACAGTTAAATGATTTTGGTGTTGCCGACTACGGGACTGAGTTGAAAAGTACGTCCTTCTTCGGTGAAAGCACTTGGAATTTCTCCAAAGATTTGCGTGGCATCTTCGGATTGCGCCAAACCAAGGATGAGCTTTCTTATTACCATAGCCGTGTATCGACAGCTGCCGGCGCCATCCCTGGTGTACAGCCGACACGCACACGTGTTTCGGGTTCGACCGAGCAGTCAGCTGTATCGGGACGAGTCGGACCGCACTTTGATCTTTCCAAGGAAGCCAGTATTTATGCAACCTATTCGCGTGGCTACAAGGGGCCAGCGTACAACGCATTCTTTAATATGCAACCGTCAGCGGATATCGCGCTTGCACCTGAGAAATCCAAAGGTTGGGAACTCGGTTTCAAATCCACCCTTGCCGATAACCGCGTTCGTTTGAATCTGGCGTTGTTTGATACCAAGTTCACAGGTTACCAAGCGAATTTCCCTGATCTGGTTGCTGGTGTGGTTGTCACCCGATTTATCAATGCGGGTGATGTATCTACAAAAGGCTTTGAGCTCGACATGCAAGCCAAGCTGAGCCGTGAATTCACACTAAGCGCGGCCTACGCAAACACCAAGGCAGTGGTTGATCGCTTTAATTGTCCAGTTGGTGCCACCTGTACTATCCCAAGTGGTACACAGTTGCCGTCGGCGCCTAAACAAAAGGGTGTTGTACGTGGCAACTATCGCACCGATATCAGTGGTTATTTGCTCGAATTTGCCGCTGATTACGCTTGGCAAAGTCAGACGCAGTATGATCTCTCAACCTCACTGAATACGTTGCAACCTGCGTTTGGCGTTTTTAACGCCTCTGTGTCGCTTGCCGACGTACCAAACGGCTGGCGTGTAACCTTGATCGGTAAAAATCTGGCGAACAAATCGTATTCGCAATTTCTATTGCCAGGTGCCAATACACAACGCTCCTTGCCGCGAGATGACGAGCGCTATTTTGGTGTTAATGTGCGTTACGAGTTTTAATCTGACGAGACTTGAATGAGTCTACTAAGTTGAAGAAATGTTGAGTCAACCGCGCCGCGAATTGTCTCAACATCAGCCAGTTTGACAGACGCGGTACCCGGCGCACACTGGGTACCGCGTTTGTTTTAGGACTCGTATCATTGTTCGTCTCTGCTCAGCTTGCTCATAGATCACTAATCCACCACACTTGTCAGCCGACCCCAAACGCCGCTCTCTAGAATCGCTCCGCAGCCAGCGCTGGCTCGCGCCGGATGACATGCGTTCGTTTGCTCATCGACAGCGACTACAGCAGCGTGGACTAGCGCGTGAAGAATTCATGGGTCGTCCGATCATTGCTATCGTTAATACCTGGAGTGATTTATCGCCGTGCCATGCGCATTTACGCGAGCGTGCAGAGTCGGTTAGGCGCGGCATTTTGCAGGCGGGGGGATTCCCGTTTGAATTACCCGCGCTGTCACTTGGCGAAGTGATGGTCAAGCCAACCACGATGCTTTATCGCAATTTGCTGGCGATGGAATGTGAGGAGTTGTTGCGTTCACATCCGATTGACGGCGCGGTGTTAATGGGCGGCTGTGATAAAACTACACCAGGACTATTGATGGGTGCGATCAGCATGGATATCCCGGTGATTTACTGCCCGGCGGGTCCAATGCTCAATGATCGTTATCGCGGTAAGACAGTTGGTGCGGGAACACATACCAAGAAATTTTTTGATGAGTACGTTGCCGGCAACATTGTCAAACGCGAGTGGATTGAACTTGAATCAAAGATGACCCGATCGCCCGGCACCTGCAACACGATGGGTACCGCCAGCACCATGACGGCGATGGCTGAGGCGATGGGTTTTACATTGCCAGGCGCTACCAGTATTCCAGCAATGGACGCCAACCATGTTCGCATGGCGTCAGCCAGCGGCCGTCGCATCGTCGATATGGTGTGGGAGGATTTGAAACCGTCAGCTTTCTTGACTCGCGCCTCATTTGATAACGCGCTAGCAACTTATATGGCACTCGGCGGCTCGACCAATGCGGCTATACATACCATCGCCATGGCGGGGCGCGCCGGTATCGACTTGACGCTTGACGATATGAATGCGGTGGCCGCCAAGATTCCGGTACTGGCGAATCTATTTCCATCGGGCGACAAACTGATGGAAGATTTTTACTACGCGGGTGGTTTGCCTGCGTTGCTCAATGAAATTCGAGTGCATCTTTCACTTGATGTATTAACCGTCACTGGCAAAACTCTTGGTGACAATATTGCTGGTGTACAAAATCTTGACCCAGAGGTGATTCGTCCGCTCGATAAGCCAGTATCGGCAGGCGCGGCGTTTGCGTTGCTGCGTGGCAATCTGTGCCCGGATGGTGCTGTTATCAAGCCATCTGCGGCCAGCCCGAAGTTTTTCAAACATTGTGGCCCCGCGTTGGTGTTTGAATCAAACGCGGCGATGATGGTGGCGATTCACCAGCCCGACCTAGTAGTTGATGAAAATACCGTGTTGGTGCTCAAACACGGCGGCCCGGTCGGCGCACCCGGTATGCCGGAATGGGGTAATCTGCCAATTCCTAAAAAACTATTGCAACAGGGCGTGCGCGATATGCTGCGGATTTCGGACGCCCGTATGAGTGGCACCCACTTTGGCAGTTGTGTGGTACACATCGCGCCCGAGGCCGCAGTGGGCGGTGCGTTTGCATTGGTAAAAACGGGCGACATGATCATGCTCGATATTGAAGCGGGCACACTCGATATGGAAGTCTCGGATGCAGAGCTTGCACGTCGACGTGCCGCATTGAAATCACCACAGCGCGTTTATGAGCGAGGCTATAGCAAGCTTTATGTAGATCACGTAACACAAGCCCACCAGGGCTGCGATTTTGATTTTCTGATGGGCAATGTAGCAACGCCCGAGCCACCTATTTATTGAGGCCTTTATGGATCCATTTAATAATCCGTTTCGCGCATTACTTGCACAAGCCAATATTCCGTTAGGCACTTGGCTGATGTCTGGAACAGCATCAACCGCCGAAGCAATGGGCTGCATCGGCTTTGATTGGCTAGTGGTCGATATGGAACACGCGCCGATTGAATACAAAGACACATACCATATCCTGCAAGCCATCGCCGGTACCAATGCAACACCGGTCGTGCGCTTGGCGTGGAATGACATTATGCTGGTCAAGCGCGCGCTCGATATTGGCGCACAAACCTTGATGTTTCCGTTTGTACAAAACGCCGACGATGCGCGTCGTGCGGTAGCGTCGACCCGTTATCCGCAGCCTGATGATGTCGTCCCCGGCACGCGCGGCTTTGCAGCAATGCACCGCGCCAGCCGTTATGCCACCGCACCAGACTATGGCAAACGCGCCAATGAAGGTGTGTTTCGCATGATTCAATTGGAAACACCTGCAGCAATTGAAAAATTGGAAGAGATTGCCGCGGTCGATGGTGTGGATGCATTGTTTATGGGGCCGGGCGACCTGTCATCGGCGATGGGGCAGATTGGCAATATCGCGCATCCGGATGTGCAAGCGGCATTAAAAGACGCTGCCGTTCGTGCGAAAAAAATCGGTAAACCAATCGGTATTGTCGGGCCGACACCGGAAATGGTTCAGCAATTCATTGAGTATGGTTACAGCTACGTCGCGGTTGCCTCCGACATGGGCATGATGATGCGGCAGGCTAATGCGTTTTTTGCGGCGATGAAGCCAGCGCTCGCGAAGACAATTAATACAGGCGTGTATTGAGATATGACCATGTCAGGCGTCAAATTTGAAAAGGTTGTCAAGGTTTACGACGGCGGCGTAAAAGTCGTACACGGCATCGACCTTGAAATACGCCGTGGCGAGTTTGTGGTGTTCGTTGGGCCATCAGGCTGCGGTAAATCAACCTTGATGCGGATGGTGGCTGGGCTGGAATCGATCAGTGGCGGCACTATCTCCATTGAGGGGCAGGTCGTAAACGATCTGCCGCCGCGCGAACGCGATATTGCGATGGTGTTTCAGGATTACGCGCTTTACCCGCATAAAAACGTGTTTGACAATCTTGCCTTTGGCTTGAAATTGCGTAAGTTCCCAGCGGCCGATATCGATAAGCGTGTGAAGGAAGCCGCCGCGATTTTGAAAATTGATCACCTGCTCGATCGCAAGCCGCGCGCACTTTCTGGTGGCCAGCGGCAGCGGGTGGCGATGGGTCGTGCGATTGTGCGGCAACCTAAATTATTTTTGTTTGACGAGCCCTTGTCGAACTTAGATGCACTGCTGCGTTCGGAAATGCGTACTGAAATCAAAAAATTGCATCAGCGTATCGGTGCCACCACCATTTACGTTACCCACGATCAAGTCGAAGCGATGACGCTTGCTGAGCGTATTGTGGTGTTATCCGGCGGCAACATTATGCAAGTTGGTACGCCTGATGAAATCTACAACCAGCCAGTATCGAAATTTGTTGCAGGTTTTACTGGCTCGCCGCCGATGAATTTTTTAACCGCCAACATTTCTGTCATAGACGGCAATGCATGCGTGGCTTTGGGAAACAGCGCCCAGCGTTTGATCTTGGCATCAAACGACGCCTACTACCGTAGCCTTGACGGTCGCGCAGTGACCTTTGGTATTCGACCTGAAGACTTGGGTATTGAACAGAATGGTCATAATGATGTAAGGCTTGATGCGCGGGTCGTGGTGATTGAGCCGCTCGGTGCCGAGACGCTAGTGACACTCGCGTGTGAAGGTGGTGAATTGGTCGGACGTTTTCCGCCGAATGCCGTGTTTACGCCAAAACAGTCTGTCGGTGTCTGGGTCAACATGGACAAAATGCATCTGTTTGATTCCGCCACTGGCGCAGTATTGCGTCCACAGGCATGATGCTTTCAATCAACATCCGATGTCTCGTCATCGTGCTGTTCGTGATGAGTGTCGCCCACAATGTTTTTGCGCAACCGACACCAACGCCGGTTCATTTGCGTGTCTATATCGGCGGCCAACAACGCCCTGACATCATGCGCAATTTGTTTGCACAATACATGCAGGCCAATCCGGGCATCAAAATTTCGCTTGAACCGGGTGGCGCCACTTCAGAGTTGAGTCAAAAATATCTCAACATGGTGCTTACGGCGCGGGACAGTACACTTGATATTTTTCTCATCGACATCATTCGTCCGGCGCAGTTTGCGGCGGCTGGCTGGGCGGAGCCGCTTGACGCCTACTTTGGCGAGGCACGCGAGGCTGAATTATCGCGCTACCTTCCCGCCTATCGTGAAGCCAATACCGTAAACAACAAAACCATTGCTTTGCCTGCGTTGGCAGATTCACTATTCCTTTATTACCGCAAAGACCTGCTTGCCAAGTACAACGAATCAGCCCCGGCAACTTGGCCTGAATTAGCGCGTGTGGCGAAAAAAATTCAACGTGGCGAAAATGATTCGAACCTTCAAGGGTTAAGTTTTCAAGGCAAGGCAATCGAGGGGGCGGTTTGCACATTCCTGTTGCCATACTGGAGTCTAGGCGGTGAGATTATTCGTGACGGCAAAATGTCGTTTGAGCGTGATAAGGCCGAGGCCGGACTCAACATGTGGCGCAATATGGTCAATGACGGTGTCGTCAAAAAAAATATCGCCGAGGTTGGCACCGATGACACGCGTAAAGAGTTCCAAGCGGGCAGAGTGGTGTTTGCGGTCAACTGGGGCTATGCATGGAATCACTTCCAAGGCGGCGCGGATACCCGCGTCAAAGACAAAGTCGGCGTGATTAAACTGCCTGCAATGCCTGGCGGTAAACCAGTGTCGTGTATGGGTGGCTGGAATTGGTCGGTGTCGGCGTTTTCAAAGAATAAACCCTCTGCGGTAGCCCTTGTGCGATGGCTGTCGAGTCCGGCGGTGTCAAAGCAACTTGCGTTGAAGGGCTCGTTCCACCCCGTGTTTCCATCGGTTTATAAAGACCCTGAAGTGCTCGCCGCCATTCCTTGGTTCGCGGATGCACTACCCGTGGTGATGACAGCCCGTCCGCGCCCGGTGACACCGATGTATCGTGCCGTATCGGATGCGCTGCGTATCAACACCAACACCGTGATGGCGGGTGTGAAAACACCGAAACAAGCGCTCGACGAAATCGAGCAACGGGTGGCGCGAGCGCTGCGCTAGATAATAAAAAATGAATAAACGCACTTTATACGATCGTATTTTTGACCCTGGCGAAACCGCGCTAGCATGGGTATTGTTGACGCCAGCATTGCTGTTTATCGCGCTGATTGTTGTGTACCCAGTGGCAACGCTTGTTATTAACAGTTTTTTTGATATTCGTCTCTCGCGTGGCTTGCCGGTCGCCTTTGTTGGTTTTGACAATTACGCAGCGGCGTTCTCTGACACGATGTTTTGGCGCGCGGTCAAAAATACGCTGATCATCACCATCGTCACCGTACCGGGTGCATTGGTGGTCGGGCTCGGGCTGGCGATGCTGGCGAATATGCCGTTCAAAATTCGCGGGCCGATCCGTCTGGCATTGCTGTTGCCATGGGCGATGCCACTCGCATTCGTTGGATTAATCTTTGCGTGGTTCTTCCACAGCGAGTACGGCATCATCAATGACATCATCCGACGCCTTGGTGGCGAGCCAAAAATCTGGTTCAATTCACCCAGCCTGACCATGATGGCAATTTGTATCGCCACCATTTGGAAAACATCGTCATTTATGGCGCTAATTCTACTCGCCGGTCTGCAGACCATTCCGTCTTCGCTTTATGAAGCAGCGGAAGTAGATGGCGCTTCAAAATGGACGCAGTTTAGAGAAATCACGCTACCGCTGTTAGTGCCCTCGATGTTAGTTGCGCTGATATTCCGCACCCTGACCGCCATCCAGTCATTCGATATTCCGTTCAGCATGCCAGGTCCCGGTGAGGAGTCGCAAACGTTGGCGATGTATATCCAACTCAACACGGTAGATTATCTCGATCTCGGTTATGGTTCGACCTTGGCGGTGTTTATGTTCCTATTGTCGATGGCGACCACCACGGTGTATTTACGTTACGTTCGTGGAGACAAAGATTGAATAATTTATTTACCGCCAAACGTTTGCGCTGGTTCGCCGCCGGTATTGTCATCATTAACGGCTTTTTTCCCGCGCTGTGGATTTTGTTTACGTCACTCAAGGGTGAAATTGAACTCACCGCAAAGCCAATTACCTATTGGCCGCAAAATCCGGTACTGACCAATTACATCGCTGCGTTCAATGATCAACCGCTGCCGGGCTACCTGCTCAATAGCGTTATCGTTGCCGGTCTATCAATGTGCCTTGCGCTGTTTATCAGCACCTTAGCCGCGTATGCTATTGCGCGTCTGAATTTGAAGCGACGCAATCTGATTTTGACTGGCATCATCGCCGTATCAATGTTTCCGCTAGTAACGTTGATGGTGCCGCTGTTTGAAATCATGCGCGGATTGGGCCTGTTGAATAGCTACACTGCGTTGGTATTGCCCTACACAGTATTAAATTTGCCAATTTGCACATTGGTGCTGGTGAGTTTTTTCCAAGATATTCCGCGCGATATTGAAAACGCCGCGATGATCGACGGCTGCACCAGAATGGGCGCGCTTTGGCATGTTGTGATGCCGTTGGCGGCACCCGGTGTGTTCACCGCAGGCATACTTGCGTTTGTGAATGCTTGGGACGAATTTTTGCTGTCGATGTCGATGAACGCCGCAGTCGCTTATCGCACGTTGCCGGTCGGTATTCAAATGTACCAAGGCGAATTTTCATTTCCGTGGCCGACAATTTCAGCGGCGCTGGTAGTGGCACTTATTCCAGTAGTGACAGTGATTTTGATTTTCCAAGAGCGGGTGGTGAGCGGGCTGACTTCGGGTGGTTTGAAGGGTTAAGCACAGTTTAATTAAATGAATGCAGCGAAAGGGAGCTTCTCATAACCTCAAGTTCCGTTCGCCCTGAGGTATCGAAGGGTTGTTCAACCCTATAAATCAAGCACTTAACAGTGTGTGCTTCGATACCTCAGCACGAACGGCTGGTTATTAGAAGCTCCCGAAATAGAAGCTCTAATATCGGTGGGGTGTTTGAGCAATAAATGTCTCGAAATGCCCGCCTTGTCTATACTTTTAACTTTGGAGCAGTCTTTTGGCAGCAGACATCATTTTGCAGCATCGTTATCAGCGTCTTGGTGAGGTGCGGTTCATCAGCGCTGATGCAACTAACGCGCAATTTACAGTTGACGATAACCCAATGGTTGTCGCGGCGCACGCGGCGGACACGTTGCGTGTGACCATTGGCAAATCGAGCCTTCCTGACTATGGGTTATTGCAGCAACCGAGTGCGTGTGCGTCTCTCTTCGTTACTGCCGAGGGCGCTGGCTGGTGTATCACCGCCGATGATGTCACGCTGCATATCGAAGCCGCACCGTTACGCATAACGCTGAAAAAAGCGGGCAAGACCATCCTTACTTCAATCACCGACCAACACTTTCGCGGTCGCACCCGATTACCGGCATTCGGACATGAGTCTGGTGAACTACCACATTGGTGCGCCTCGTTTGCACTCAATAGTGACACCGCTGTTTATGGCTTTGGTGAAAAATTCGGCGCGCTGAATAAACGTGGGCATCTGGTACGTGGTCGCATCGAGGATGCGCTCGGCGTTAACACCGAGCTGTCTTACAAAAATATTCCGTTTTGCTGGAGCCCGGATGGCTGGGGGATCATGGCGCATACGCCAGGCGTTGTTCGTCACGGCGTTGGCTACCCGCAATGGTCGCATCGCAGCTATGTGCTTGACGTTGAAGACGATGCGCTCGATATTTTTCTCTTCACAGGTACACCGGCCACCATATTGGATCGTTACACCGCGCTTACCGGACGCGCCGTTGTGCCGCCAATGTGGAGCTACGGCATGTGGCTGTCACGCGCATACTACAAGGTGCCACAAGAGGCTATCGACACCGCTGCAGAAGTACGTCGGCGCGGCATTCCATGTGATGTCATCACGCTCGATGGGCGTGCGGCATGGGAGGTACGCACGCGCTTTTCGTTTGAATGGGACAAGAGCCGTTTTTACACGCCTGACACCAATCCGAAAAAAATTCTCGCCACATTGCGGGCGTTTAATCTCAAGGTATGTGCTTGGGAATATCCCTATGTATCAATTCATAACCCGTTGTTTGCAGAGCTCGATAGCAAGGGTTGGCTGCTTAAAAAACAAGACGGCAGTGCTTACGTGTTTGATTGGGTGAAAGACCCCACCGATGATCCGTTTGGCAAGGTGCTGACGCCGTTGCCACCGTCGGGGATACTCGATTTCACTCACCCAGCAGCAGCGAAATTTTGGGCCGATAGTCACGATAAGTTATTTGACGACGGTGTTGACGTCATCAAGACCGATTTTGGTGAACAGGTCGAAGACGACATGGTTGCGCACAATGGTGATAGTGGCCGACGTCTGCATAACGTTTATCCATTGCTCTACAACCAATGTGTGTGGAACGCAACGCAACGCTATAACGATGCCAATGGCCGCGGTGCGGCGATGGTGTGGGGGCGCGATGGTTTTATTGGCAGCCAGCGTTTTCCGATGCAATGGGGTGGCGATCCCCAAACTGATTGGGAGGGCATGGCAGCGAGTATTCGTGGTGGCTTAAGTTATGGCATGAGTGGTGTGCCGTACTACGCGACGGATGTCGGTGGGTTTTATGGCGCAGCGCAGCCTGATACCGAGCTTTACTTGCGCTGGACGGCGAATGGTATTTTTTGTTCACACTTTCGTTATCACGGCATTGGCGAGCGCGAGCCGTGGGCGTTTGGTGCAGCGTGTGAAGAGATTGCCAAAAAATTGCTGGCGTTTCGCTACCAGCTTATTCCGTACATGATTGGTGCATCGGCAGAGGCAGCGGCGACTGGGTTGCCGCTAATGCGAGCGATGCCGCTGGCATTTCCGCATGACCGGTTGGCCAGATCATTTGAAGGGCAATATTTATTTGGCGAGGCATTACTGGTCGCACCGGTTATTCAGCCTGGTGGTCAGGTGGAAGTGTATTTTCCAGCGGGCGAAGCGTGGTTTGATCTTGATAGTGGTGAGCGCATAGCGGGCGGTCAAGTGCGTATTGTCAACAAGGCGCTTCATCAACTGCCAGTATGGGGTCGTGAGGGACATGTGTTGTGCCTTGGGCGTGCCGTGATGCATACCGGTGAAATTGATCTTACTGCGCCGATTGAAGAAATTCGATTATTTGGCGTACCAGTGGTGCAACCCTGTGTGATGAACCAATGTATTACATTGCACAAACAAGATGGCGTGGTGTACTTGTCCGGCCAAAACTTGCGCCGAAACCAATGTCTGCCATCTAGTGGATTGAACGTAACCGATACCGCAAGCGGCGTGCGTATCAATCTAAATGTTGAGTAAGATGACCGAGCCTACCAAAACATTGCTGTTGCAAAGTGGTGATAGCCAGCTCACGTTGTGCCCCGAAATTGGCGCATCCATTGCGCGATTTTCGTGGAAAGGGCATGATATCTTTCGGCGTGCGTCCGATGCGGCAATTAGCGAACGAAATGTGCGGCAAATGGGTGTGTTTCCGCTTATGCCATATTCGAACCGGATTGGTCAGGCTAAATTGATGGTCGGCAGTCAGACGTTTACGCTTCGTCCAAATTTTATCCAAGGAGCACACGCAATCCACGGTTTTGGTTGGCAGCGTCAGTGGCAGGTGGTGAAACAATCAGAGGCGACTGCCGAGCTTCATCTCAAACATAGCCCCGATGCAGATTGGCCGTTTCTGTGCGAAAGCCGTCAGTTGGTGAAGCTCGATCAAAACGTGTTGACAATGGTGTTGTCGGTTACAAACAATGACAAGCGTCCCATGCCCGCCGGACTCGGCTTTCATCCTTATTTTCCGATCACACCGGACACCCATTTGCAGTCGGATTGGAAAGGGATGTGGAAAATGGACGGTGACTCACTGCCAACTACCCTTGGTCCGGTGCCACCAGAAGCAGATTTCAGCCAACTCAGACCCGTCAGCAATTGGAAGGTCGATAACTGTTTTACTGGCTGGAGCCGCCGTGCGGTTCTCGATTATTCGACGCATCGCATGCAAATTGAGGCGAGTGAAGCCTGTCGCCATATCGTCGTATTTGCACCGAATGACGGACGCAACTTTATCGCGCTCGAACCAGTGACCAATATCAACAATGCATTTGCGCTTGCCACAAAGGGTATTGCCGACACGGGTATGCGATTGCTTGCTGCGGATGAATCATTTGAGATATCAATGTCGATCACCTTGAGTGGGCGTGCTGCGCCGCCAAAATCACATGCTTGAACAGCGTGACGCCAAATTAGTGCTCGACGCAAAAGCGGCGTTGGGCGAGTGTCCGTTATGGAGTGTGGCCGAACAAAAATTGTATTGGGTGGATATTTCCGGACGCAGCATCAATCGTTTTGATCCGATGACCGGCGCCAACCAATCTTGGTCAATGCCGTGTGAACCAGGTTGCATTGCGCTCGCCGCGAGCGGCGGCTTAGTAGCGGCATTGCGTGATGGTTTCTACCGATTTTTTCCGTCTGATTTTCCGTCCGATAGTAGGCTCACAAAAATTGCTGATGCACCGTATGACACCAGCACAATGCGTTTTAATGATGGCCGTTGCGATGCCATGGGGCGGTTTTGGGCCGGGGCGATGTTTGAGCCGCGAACCACGGAGGCTGCTGCTGTGTATTGTCTAGAGCGCGGTAAGGTAAGGCTTGGTTGGGGGCCAGGTACACAATGCGGTGTGAAAGTCAGCAATGGCATGGCATTTACGGCAGACAACCGTTATGTATATCAGTCCGACACACCAAACCATGTCTTGTATCAGTTTGAATTTGACATTGAGGCTGGCAGCGTCAGCGCGCGCCGCGCATTTGCTAGATGCGCCGACAATCGTACGGATCCGCAATATGGTGGCCGACCCGATGGCGCGGCGATAGATTGTGTCGGCAACTATTGGAGCGCGCAATATGAGGGCAGTCGTGTTCTGCGATACGATACACAGGGCAACGTGACAGGCATTATTCACGTGCCATCAAAACGCGTGACCATGATCGCCTTTGGCGGTGCCGACTTAAAAACACTATTTATCACGACCGCGCGTGAAGGGGCATCCGAGTCTGAGCGCCTAAGTGACGTAAACGCCGGTGGAATTTATGCCTGCACAACCGATTTCGATGGACGCACAGAACCACTTTATGTTGATTGATCATCAACCACCTCTGTGCGACGTACAATCATTGGTTGCAACATAATCTTGATCGTGAACAAGACATGGAAACCGCAATGACCGCGAAAACAATTTATCCAAGCCTCGACAATCGTGTGGTATTTGTCTCTGGTGGTGGGTCTGGCATTGGCGCGTCACTGGTGGAACATTTTGCCGAGCAAGGTGCGCGCGTTGCTTTTTGTGATATCGACCAAGCTTCGAGTGAGGCGCTGGTTGCCAGATTGGCCGCCAGTTGCAAAATTGCACCGCAGTTTGGCTTGTGTGATGTGCGTGATATTGACGCGCTGCAGGCGCATCTGCGAAAGGTCGCTGCAGAATTAGGCGCGATTCGTGTGCTGGTCAACAATGCGGGCAACGACACGCGCCATTCATTGGCCGAACTCACGCCAGCCTATTGGGATAATTGCCTCGCGCTAAATTTGAAACATCAAGTGTTTGCCATTCAACAGGTTGCGCCGGATATGGCCGCAGCCGGTGGTGGCTCGATCATCAATTTGGGCTCCGTGTCATGGATGCGGGGTCGCGCTAATCTGGTTGGCTATACCTCATCAAAGGCGGCCATATCGGGACTGTCTCGCACGTTGGCACGCGAGCTGGGTGAGGGCAATATTCGGGTTAACACCCTAGTGCCTGGCGCGATTGTCACCGCAAGACAGGAGGCGCTGTGGCGCAATGCGGACGATGATCGGCAGTTTATTGAACTACAGTGCCTTAAGTTTCGCCTCGATGCAGGTCACGTGGCACGCGCCGCATTATTTCTAGCTGCTGACGATTCGAACGGCATCACCGGTCAAAATATTATTGTTGATGGTGGATTGGCGCAGGTTTCCGTTGCGGGTTAACCACTCGCCGTTTTTGCTAGATCGCTGAAGTATTCGTAGTGTTCGGTGTTCACAAGGGAGCGACGAAACTCCACTGGAACATCGTTGAATGTCATGGCAACGCGCCGTATTTCGAGTAGCGGCGCGCGTTTTTTTACATTTAGTACCTCGGCACTTTCCGCGTCGGCGAGGCGGGCGCGCAATCTTTCTGCTGAACGCACTACAGTAATGTTGTAGGCGCTTTGGTAGAGGTGATAAATGGTGTTGGGTCTGCCAACAACCTTAGCGCCTGTCAATTTGGGAAATAACGCCTGCGGGATAACGATGTCGTCAAATATGATCGGCTCGCCAGCCAAAAGCAGTATGTTTTGAATACGGAATACTTTCGCGCGTAGCCCAATACCCAGATGCGCCGCTTCCTCGTCGTCGGCGAGACCGCTTGCAAACGAACGCATGACTACCTCCGGCGTCAATTTGCTGCCGTCGTTGCGTACTATATGGAAAAAATGAAACATTAATCTGGCGCGATTGTGGGCGGCAACAAATGTGCCTCGACCCTGTTGGCGAATCAGTATGTTTTCATTGACTAACTCATCAACCGCCTTGCGAACGGTACCGATGGATACCTTTGATTGTTCGGCAAGCATGTACTCGGCTGGGATCGCGCAGCCGGGCTTCCATTCGCCCGCACTGATGGATTCAGTCAACAGACGTTTTACTTCCTTGTATAGCGGCGTGTTGAGTGCCGTGCCAGCAGCAAGTTTGTGGTGTCGGGTGGGGTCTTCCCATTTGCGCATGGTCGGTCTCGTTAGATGGAGTGATGAGTTTTGTCACAATCGCTAATGACTCAAGATGATAAGTCAAACAATCAACTCATATAGATGATCTATTTGACATTGTGGTCATCAGTCAATAACATCATGTCTGTACGCTGAATTGGCGTTTGAACAGGCGTTGTTGAGCGGCGAGGTTGAGCATATCAACAGACTCGCCGTAGCGCAACTTTGATTTTTTTGTATTTTGAGGGGTTTTGTGATGATTCACTTTGTATTGCACGAGGCAAAAGACAATGTGGCTGTGGCGGTCGTGGAGGGCATCAAAGCGGGTGCCGACCTGACGGCATGGATTATGGATGACGACAAACAAATCCCAATTCAGGCGCTGCAGGATATCCCAATCGGTCACAAGATTGCACTCAAAGACATGGCGGTAGGTGACACCATATTTAAATACGGCACAGACATCGGGCGTGTGGTGGCACCGATAAAGGTTGGCGAACACGCCCATGTGCATAACATCAAAACCAAACGCTGGTAGTAGCGGCTTGTTATTAGCGGGCTGTTGCGGCGCTTTGATGGCGCACATTTAAACTAAGGGACTGACATGTCATTGATTTCAAAGAACACTAGCTTTTGGGGCTACCGACGCGAGAACGGTAGAGTAGGCGTACGTAACCATGTGATTATCCTTCCGGTAGATGACCTTTCTAATGCTGCCGCCGAAGCGGTCGCAAACAATATCAAAGGTGTGATGGCGATACCGCATCCATACGGACGCCTACAGTTTGGCGCGGACTTGGATTTGCATTTCCGCACGCTGATCGGTGCCGGTTGCAACCCCAATGTGGCAGCGGTAGTCGTCATCGGTATCGAAGACGGCTGGACACAAAAAGTAGTCGATGGCATCGCCAAATCAGGCAAGCCAGTGGTCGGCTTTGGTATTGAACAACACGGCGATCACGACACCATCATGCGCGCCTCCAAGGCGGCACGTGAGCTATTGCAAAATGCATCGGAAAAACACCGTGAGGAATGCCCGCTCAGCGAATTATGGGTATCGACCAAATGTGGTGAGTCAGACACCACATCAGGCTGTGGTGCAAACCCAACAGTCGGCAATGCATTTGACAAGCTCTATGAGATCGGCAGTACGCTCGTATTTGGCGAAACCACCGAGATTACCGGTGGCGAACAAGTTGTCATCAAACGTTGCCGCACGCCAAAAGTAGCTGAAGATTTTATGGTCATGTTTAATCGCTATCAGGATGTGGTCAATCGCCACAAGACCAGCGATTTGTCTGATTCACAACCAACCAAAGGCAATATCCTCGGCGGTTTAACCACCATCGAAGAAAAAGCAATGGGTAACATCCAAAAAATCGGTAAGAAATGCATGGTCGATGGCGTACTCGATAAGGCAGAGATTCCAACTGGGCCTGGTCTGTGGTTCATGGATTCTTCCTCAGCTGCGGCAGAAATGGTGACCTTATGTGCGGCATCTGGATTTGCCGTGCATCTTTTCCCAACCGGACAGGGCAACGTGATCGGCAACGCGATTGTGCCGGTGATCAAGATTTGCGCAAATCCGCGCACTGTTCGGACCATGAGTGAACATATCGACGTTGATTCTTGTGCGTTGTTACAGCGTGAGATGATGCTCGATCAAGCTGGCGATAAATTGCTTGATATGATGTTGCGCACTGTAAATGGCCGACTCACCGCCGCCGAAGCCCTAGGCCATCGTGAGTTTGTGTTGACACGCTTATATGAAAGCGCCTAAGTAAAATGTCTAAGCGCGCTAGATTAGCGTAATCCCACGTGGCCGCTTGTGATTGCAGCGGCCACATTCAAACAGGGCAACAATGAAAATACTCATCAGTGAATTTATGGACGAGGCGGCGGTCGCCTCGTTGAGCATCAAATTTGAGACCGTTTACGACGCCACACTGGTCGATCAACCCGAGCAACTACTGGCAGCGCTCGCTGATGTTGATGCGTTGATCGTGCGTAACCGCACGCAGGTGAACGCGGCAATGCTCGCCGCCGCACCAACTCTCAAGGTGGTCGGCAGGCTTGGCGTTGGGCTAGATAATATTGACCTACCCGGATGCAAGGCGCGCAACATTGAAGTCATTCCAGCAACGGGGGCGAATGCGTTGGCGGTGGCCGAATATGTGATTGGCACCGCAATGATTTTGCTGCGCGGTACATATGCTTCATCAGCGTTGGTTGCAGCTGGTAAATGGCCGCGCGGCCCGCTCTCAAACGGCCGCGAGATTGGTGGTAAGACGCTTGGTATTGTCGGCTTTGGCGGCATCGGCCAGCTTGCCGCCCAACTGGCGCATGGGCTGGGAATGCAAGTGATAGCGACTGATCCGATGATTGATGCAAGTGCAGCCGTTTGGAAACAGACTGGCGTGGGCTGCCGTACGCTCGATCAATTGCTTGCCGAAAGTGACGTTGTGTCGCTGCACATACCATTGCTGGCCCAAACTCGTAACCTGATTGATGCCACTCGCCTAGCGACGATGAAAGCAAACGCCATCGTCATTAATTCCGCACGCGGTGGCGTCATTGACGAAGTCGCCCTCGCGGCGGCATTAAAAGCAAACCGACTTGGTGGCGCAGCATTGGATGTATTTGATACCGAGCCGTTACCTGCTGGTTCACCATTAGCGGATTGCCCGAATCTGATTCTGACGCCGCACATTGCTGGTGTGACTTTAGAATCAAACACACGTGTCAGCAGCATGATCGCCGAACGTGTCGCCGCCGCGCTTACCAATTAAGAATCACATCACTAAAAATCAAATGCCTAACTATCGTCTCGACGAACTCACCTTATTAGCGACTGATGCACTGATTGCAGCAGGTGCATCACGCGCAATGGCGGACGCCACTGTACGCGCTTTACTCTATGCTGATAGCCACGGCCTGCCGTCTCACGGCCTGTCGCGGATAGTGCAATACACCACCCATCTGCGTAATGGACGTGCCAACGGCGCGGCGGTGGCAAAGGTAATTAACAGCAAAGCAGCAGCATGTCTGATTGATGCAGATGAAGGCCTTGCCTTTCCCGCATGCGAGCTGGCGATAGCCGAAGCGATTGCGCGCGCAAAGGTGGCCGGTGTCTGTTTTGTCGGCGTCTCCAACAGTCATCATTTTGGCGCGGCAGCATTTCACGTTGAGGCTGTTGCTAACGCTGGCATGGTTGGGCTTGCGTTTAGTAATTCGCCAAGTGCTATGCCTGCATGGGGTGGCAAGCGCGGTATTTTTGGCACTAACCCAATTGCGGCTGCATTTCCGCGCGAACACGCTGCACCGATACTGATTGACCTGTCGCTTTCAGAAGTGGCTCGCGGCAAGCTGATGATGGCCGCCAAGAAGGGTGAATCTATTCCCCTAGGCTGGGCGCTCGATAAAGACGGCAAGCCGACCACGGATCCAAAAGCAGGTATGGAGGGCACCATGATGCCCGCAGGCGGTGTCAAGGGCGCAATGCTGGCGATGGTCGTAGAATTATTATGCTGTGCGTTGACTGGGGCGGCGTTTGGCTTTGAAGCTGATTCTTTTTTTGTTGACGCGGGTAACCGACCCCATCTAGGTCAGGCCTTTCTGGTGATTGATCCATCGGCCTTGGCCGGTCAAGAAGTATTTTATGCACGCATCGAGACGCTGGTGGCAGCAATGCTGGCAGAAGACGGTGTACGCTTGCCAGGTGTACGACGCGCCGCACTAGCAGACAGCGCGCGTGAAACTGGCGTTGACATTGCAGATGCGCTGATGGCGGATTTACAACGATTGGCTGCAGCAGCGTAAGCGGTAATTATTGTTGTAGTTAAGAAAGTAGTAGCTAGGCCTTTTGTGCAGCCTTCACTTTTTTGCTAAATCTATAATGATTTTAATTTTAATTTTAAAAGTCGTTTATCGACGGCATTTTTCAGTCATTTTTCGCCTGAGATGCCCGCCGGTATTGGCTTTCCACAAAAAACCCGCTTTACGCGGGTTTTTTGTTGCGAATCAAACCATTGCCCGGTAAGCGGGTAAAGTTAAAAATTCTTCATATTTATCATCCATTACCAGCGTCTCAAACATCGCTGCGCCTTCAGCATACTTCCCTTGGTTGTAAGCTGCCTCTCCGACAATAGCAGGCGTTTTGGTTAGCTCGTCATCAATGAGTATTTTGGTTAATAGTTTTGTCACTTTGCGACCATCTGCGAGCACGCCCTTTGGAGAGCGTATCCATTGCCAGACTTGGCTGCGCGAGATTTCAGCCGTGGCGGCGTCTTCCATTAAATTGAATATCGGTACACAACCATTGCCACCTAACCATGAGCCTACATACTGAATGCCAACTTGAATGTTATTGCGTAAACCAGCCTCTGTGATGGGTGCCTCAGGACGAAAATCGAGTAAATCGGCAGCGGTGTAATTCACATCATTGCGTTGACGGTGTATTTGATTTGGGGTCGGCATATGTTCGTCAAATACTGCCTTGGCGATGGCGACTAAACCTGGATGCGCTACCCATGTGCCATCGCAGCCGTCGGTGACTTCGCGTAGCTTATCGGCGCGCACTTTTTCCATCGCAGCGTTATTGGCGGCATCGTCATTTTTAATCGGAATTTGCGCCGCCATGCCACCCATCGCGAAGGCATTTCGCTTGTGGCAGGTCTTCACGAGTGTGAGCGCGTAGGCGCGAAGGAATGGCGCTGTCATCGTCACTTGCGAACGATCAGCTAAGCAGAAGTCTTTGTTTAGGCGGAATTTTTTAATCGCTGAAAAAATGTAATCCCACCGACCAATGTTTAAACCGGCACTATGCTCGCGTAACTCATATAAGATTTCGTCCATCTCAAATGCAGCGACGATGGTTTCAATGAGTACGGTGCCTTTGATCGAGCCCTGCGGTACGCCGAGCGCATTTTGGGCGGCAACAAAAATATCGTTCCATAGGCGCGCCTCAAGATGCGATTCCATTTTGGGCAGGTAGAAATACACCCCACTACCGCGCGCAAGTAACGTTTTTACGTTGTGGAAAAAATACATAGCGAAATCGAAAATGCCACCAGAGACAGGCTTACCATCAATGGTTACGTGCTTCTCATCCAGATGCCAGCCACGTGGACGCGGAAACAACACGGCGGGTTTATCGTTGAGCTTATAGGATTTCTCGCCTTGCTGAAATGTGATGGTGCGAAGGTTGGCATCACGTAGGTTGATCTGTCCTTCAATCATGTTTTGCCATGTTGGACAATTCGCATCTTCAAAATCTGCCATGAAGGTGTTTGCGCCACAATTGAGCGCGTTGATTACCATTTTGCGGTCAGTAGGGCCTGTAATCTCCACGCGGCGGTCGGCAATATCGGCAGGACATTGGGCAACTGTCCAAGCGCCTTCGCGTATGTGCGCAGTATCAACAAGAAAATCGGGCAGCTTGCCTGCATCAAATTCGCGTTGTCGAATGCCGCGAGCTGCAAGCAATGTTTGTCGATGAGGTTCAAACGTCTTGGCGAGGTTAGCAAAAAATTCCATCGCATCGGGCGTAAGAATGGTGGCAAATTCAGCGCTGATGGGTGCGCTAACACTTAGACCGCTAGGAAACAATGCACTGCTTTTCATTTTGACCTTAGTTACAAATTGTGATGAATGTGTTTAGACGGCGTAAAAGAGCATACGATGTATAAACAGAATTTTTTATATTTAAAACGCTATATTATTACGTTACTAAAAATATATTAATAGTTAATATTGCATAAGCATTTAATACTTTTAAGGATAGTATGGACAAATTTAAGGCGTTGCAAACATTCTTGGAAGTTGCAAAAACGGAAAGTCTTTCGGCAGTCGCGCGCGAAGAAGGTGTGACGCCCGCCATGGTGGGGAGACGCATTGATCAACTAGAAGAACGTTTAGGTGTCAAATTATTTAAACGCACCACACGCAAAATTACGTTAACGCCAGAGGGCTCTGCATTTTATGAAACCGTTGGCGGCATCATGGATGACCTTGTTGTTGCAGAGGAAACCATTACTGTCAGCGCTAAAAACGCCACTGGTCGCCTAATTGTTTCTGCTCCCACTGCGTTTGGTCGTAAACATATCGCACCGCATATTCCCAATTTTTTACAACAAAATCCAAATTTGGCCGTCACGCTGCACTTGTCTGAACGTTTAGTTGATTTGAAAAACGAACGCGTTGATTTAGCAATACGGATTGCGGACTTAAAAAACGCCGATTTTATTGCCGTCAAACTCGCACGCAATCACCGTGTAGTGGTGGGTGCACCAAGTTATATTAAACGCGCGGGTAAGCCACAATTGCTGACTGATTTAGCCCGACACAATTGCTTAGTCACATCTTCTGAAGATGGCTTGGCTGACACATGGCACTTCCAAGATAAAAGTGCTGCTCTACCAGTAAAAGTTAGCGGTAATCTACATTGCAATGACGGCGGGGTACTTACCAAATGGGCGTTAGCTGGTCAGGGGCTTGCTTGGCGTAGCGCCTGGGAAGTGGCAGATGAAATTACCAACAATCGCTTAATTGAAGTCCTGCCAAAATTTTCTGCACCTGGTAACGATATTTATGCGGTCTATCCCGATAGAAAATTTTTGCCCGCCAAGGTAAAGCACTTTATTGATTACCTTAAACGCACGTTCGGTGATCCACCCTATTGGGAGCATCCGGAGAAAAAATAGCGAAGCTTTTTTATCAAAAAAATGGGCGCTGATGCGCCCATTTAGTTTTTTAATTATGCGATTGGTCAACAAGCTTGTTCTTCTTAATCCAAGGCACATTAGACGGGAATTCGCGAAGCACTGCTTCGCGCCCGCTAAAGCCCAAGCGCCATGCATGGCGCGCGGAGAGTCTTGTTAATTACGCGATTGATCGACTAATTTGTTCTTCTTAATCCAAGGCATCATAGACCGTAGTTTCTCACCCACTTCTTCAATCGGATGCTCGCGTAGCAATCGACGTCTTGCGGTTAAGGTCGGCGCGCCTGCTTTGTTTTCTAGGATGAATGACTTTGCATATTCGCCAGTTTGAATATCATGCAAAATCGCTTTCATTTCTTTTTTCGTTTCTGCTGTGATGACACGCGGGCCGCTCACATATTCACCGTATTCAGCGTTGTTCGATATTGAATAATTCATGTTGGCGATGCCGCCTTCGTAAATTAAATCAACGATGAGTTTGGTCTCATGCAGGCATTCAAAGTAGGCCATTTCTGGTGCGTAGCCCGCTTCGACTAAGGTCTCGTAGCCTGCCTTAATCAACTCAACAATGCCGCCGCAAAGCACTGCCTGTTCACCAAATAAATCCGTCTCGGTTTCTTCGCGGAAATTAGTTTCAATCACACCACCACGCGAACCACCATTAGCTTTGGCATATGAAAGTGCTAAATTTTTAGCCTTGCCGGAGTTGTCACGCCACACTGCGATAAGCGATGGCACGCCACCGCCCGCCACATAAGTTGAGCGCACCAAATGGCCTGGGCCTTTGGGTGCAATCATCATTACATCTAAATCGGCACGTGGTGTGAGTACCCCATAGTGGACGTTAAAGCCATGGGCAAAGGCGAGTGCCGCACCTTTTTTGATGTTGTCGTGAATTTCACTCTTGTACACATCCGCAATATTTTCATCCGGCAATAGCATCATGACTACGTCTGCTGTTTTCACCGCTTCTGCAACTTCTGCAACTTTTAAGCCAGCCTTTTTTGCTTTATCCCATGATGCACCGCCTTTGCGTAAGCCGACGGTCACTTTTACTCCAGAGTCGCTCAAATTTTGCGCGTGTGCGTGGCCTTGTGAGCCGTAGCCCACGATGGTGACTTTTTTGCCTTTGATGAGCGAGAGGTCGCAGTCTTTGTCGTAATACACTTTCATGTTGATTTCCTTTTTTTACAATTAATTTTTAGGGGGGGAATAATTACGCTTTTACGATCCATTCGCCGCGACCTAATCCACAGGCACCAGTGCGAACAGCTTCGAGAATTAATGCACGATCAATGGCTTCTAAAAACGCATCGAGTTTATCGCCCGTACCAGTGAGCTCAATGACAAAAGTTTTTTCAGTAACGTCAATCACGCGCGCCCGAAAAATATCAGCTGTGCGCTTCATTTCTTCACGGTCTTTGCCAACCGCACGTACTTTAACCAGCATCAGCTCGCGCTCGACGTGCTTGCCTTCGTTTAAGTCAACAATTTTTACCACGTCCACCAGCTTATTGACCTGTTTCGTAATTTGCTCAATGACATCTTCTGAGCCTGTGGTGACAATTGTCATTCGAGAAAGCGTTGGATCCTCTGTCGGCGCCACTGTGAGCGACTCGATGTTGTAACCGCGTGCTGAAAATAAACCTGCCACGCGTGACAATGCACCTGCTTCATTTTCCAACAGTAGAGAGAGAATATGGCGCATCGCTTATAAATCCTCGGCCAAAATCATTTCTGAAATACCTTTACCGCCTGGCACCATCGGAAATACATTTTCTTTTTGATCGGTGATGAAATCTAAAAATACAAAACGCTTTTTCATCGCAAATGCTTCCTTAAGCGCGCCTTCAACGTCACTGGGCTTGGTAATTTGCATGCCGACGTGGCCATACGCTTCCGCAAGTTTCACAAAATCAGGTAGCGCGTCCATGTAGCTTGACGCATGGCGGTTACCGTGGAAAAAATCCTGCCACTGACGCACCATGCCGAGCGAACGATTATTAAGCAAAATCACTTTAATTGGTAGCTCGTATTGTTTGCAAGTTGATAGCTCTTGTATATTCATCTGAATAGAGCCTTCGCCAGTAATACACGCAACGTCCACGTCTGGGTAGGCAAATTTACAGCCCATCGCATAGGGTAAACCCACTCCCATCGTGCCTAAACCACCAGAGTTAATCCAGCGGCGCGGTTTATCAAAACCATAGTACTGTGCAGCCCACATTTGATGCTGACCTACGTCAGACGTTACAAATGCGTCGCCCTTTGTGACCTCCCATAGTTTTTGCACCACGTATTGTGGTTTGATGATGGTGTCAGAAAATTTATAGTTCAAACACTTTTTACCACGCCATTCTTCGATTTGTTTCCACCACGCGCTGATGTCATTTGGCTTTTGCTCAGCAGCTTTCAATTGTGCGTTCAAATCAATCAGCACATCTTTAATATTGCCAACGATTGGCACATCCACTTTCACACGTTTGGAAATTGACGATGGATCAATATCGATGTGAATGATTTTGCGCGTCGGGTTGCCCGAATTAAAGTGTGTTGGGTTGCCGATTACGCGGTCATCAAAGCGCGCACCGATGGCAATGAGCACATCACAAAATTGCATCGCCATATTTGCTTCAACTGTGCCGTGCATACCCAACATGCCAACAAATTGTTTGTCTGACGACGGATACGCACCCAGACCCATAAGCGTATTGGTGCATGGATAGTTGAGCGTTCTAACCAGTGATGTGACTTCATCCGACGCATTACCTAAAATCGCGCCGCCGCCGACATAAATCATTGGCCGTTCCGCGTTAAGCAACATTTGCATCGCTTTTTTGATCTGCCCGCTATGGCCTTTATTGGTCGGACGATAAGAGCGCATGTCAACTGTTGCGGGATAGTGATAGGGCGTTTTCGCCATCGACACATCTTTAGGAACATCCACAACTACCGGGCCAGGCCGACCTGTCATGGCAATAAAAAATGCTTTTTTAATCGTCTCAGCTAAATCAGCCACATCTTTGACTAAGAAATTATGCTTGACACATGGACGCGTGATGCCGACGGTATCGCATTCTTGGAATGCATCTTGACCAATAGCGTGCGTAGGCACTTGACCAGTAATGATAACCATCGGAATCGAATCCATATAGGCCGTCGCGATACCTGTCACGGCATTGGTCACACCGGGGCCAGATGTGACCAGTGCGACACCGCAGCGGCCAGTGGCGCGCGAGTAAGCGTCTGCCGCATGAACCGCCGCTTGTTCGTGACGCACCAAAATATGTTGGAAGTTCTGTTGTTGGTGGATGGCGTCATAAATCGCGAGCACCGCGCCACCGGGGTAGCCGAAAACAAATTCGACACCTTCTTCTTTCATAGCGTGGCAGACAATTTCCGCCCCAGTAAGCATAGGGAGATTTGATGTGGGTGGCGAAGGCAAATTCGCGCTGGCCTGAGAAGAGGCCGTTTGTGGAACGTCAGAGAGTTTCATTTTTTTCACCGCAGAACGTACAAAAACGATATGTGGACTGAGTGTGATGCCTCGCAATACCGGGCACTGCCAGTAGTGGTGCATCCGCAAACAGCATTGATGGTTAAGCGTGACGTTGTAGGGGGTAGGCAGCCGATAATGCAAAGCTGCAAAAACGTCATTGAGATGTGCGCTTTAAGCCAAATTACGATGCAAAAACAGAGGATCACCCGATTTGTTGCATTGCAATACGCTACCTTAACATAATTCGCACTCGCTTGGAAACGAGTATCGTCACGTTTCAACTATGTTGTTCAAGTGGATTCTTGCTAGACTTCAACTTAACAATTAAAAACGTTGAGGTTTACTCTGGCTTCCCGGCAAGAAATGTCTGATTTTTTAGCGTCCGTTGAGCGCCGCGCGTTCAAACAAGCCGTGTTTGCGGTAAAGGATGATGATTCTGCGCTAGATGTGGTGCAGGATACGATGCTAAAGCTCGCCGAAAAATACTCGGATAAGCCAATTGAAGAGCTGCCGATGCTATTCCAACGAATATTACAAAATAATATCCGCGACTGGTTTCGGCGCAGCAAGGTGCGATCAACGTGGACCACCCTATTTTCGTCATTTCGCAGTAAAGATGGCGATGATGATGAATTTGATATTTTGGAAAGTTTGGCGGCTGATGTTGATACCAATGTGCCCGTTTCTCCTGCTAATCAGCTCGAACAATCGCAGGTTTTAGCAATTATTGAAGAGGCTGTTGAAAAATTACCGGGTCGTCAACGCGAAGCGTTTATGTTGCGTTACTGGGAAGAGTTTGACGTGGCTGAAACTGCTGAAACCATGGGATGCTCGCAGGGCAGCGTTAAAACCCACTGTTCGCGCGCCGTTTTTGCGCTTTCCAAGGCTTTACGTGCCAAAGGTATTACCGTTGAATCTTATCTAAAACCAGATTTGCATCAAAGTTAAACCCTACTTAAATTATTTCTCATTTATTAAATAGTTAGACAACCCATCATGAATACAAACGAAGAACGGGATTTTGCTAAAAAAATTACCGCCATCCTCGATGGCGGCTTGCCGAAGATTGATGAAACCAAACTTCTCAGCTTACATAACGCGCGTGCGAACGCTTTAGCCGCGCATCGCGAGCCAGTTCGTGTATTGGGTCTTGTCACAGTTTCTGGTCGGCTATTAGAGCCAGCGTATCTAATTCGACAGCCTTTATTTTGGCTGCCTATCTTGGTTGTAGCGGCAGCCTTATTGACGACGTCGCTTAATACAGCAGATAATTTTTATGATGAGACCGGTGCGGTTGACGCAATGTTGCTCACCAGTGAACTTCCGATTGATGCATTCTTAGATAATGATTTCGCGACATGGGTAAAAGAGAAAGAAAGCAAGCCGCAGTAGTCACATTCACTTCGGCGCGGCGATTATCAATTGTACAAATATGGCTTGCTAATGCAGCAAGCCTTTTTTCGTTTGTTTTAGTACTTATGTTTGCACTGACTGCAGTTGGGAATGCGCATTCGCAAAGCAACATTCCAACTACGCAAAAAAAGGCCGAAGATACCGCAGCAGCACCCGTGCCTTGGAACAAAGTCCCTGATAACGAGAAAAAAGTCTTAGCACCGCTCGAAAAGGAGTGGAAAGAGTTGCCGGGACACCAGCATCGCAAACTCATTGGTGCAGCTAAGGAGTACCCGAAACTTAAACCAATTGAGCAGGAGCGCTTTCAAGAACGTCTGCGTAGCTGGTCATCACTTTCGCCAGATCAACGCAAAACAGCGCGTGAACAATTTCAGTCGCTTAATAGCCTGGCCCCTGAAAAGCAGCAGGAAATTAAAGCGCGTTGGAACGAGAAAAAAGCCGCTACACATGCTCCAGCACCCGCAGATACCGTAACACCAGCACCTGCTGCAACAATCAATAAATAAATAGTGCCCTAAAGCAAATGCAAGTGTTAACTCCAGCACCAGCAAGCGTGCCGAGCATCATCCGACGTATTGCAGCGCTTCCCTACGAGGGCTTGCTGTTATTAGCGCTAGTGCTAATTGCGAGTTTTCCCATTGCTGGTTTAAAAGGTCTTACCTTGGCTGGCGCGCCCCACGTCATATTTCAGCTCTATTTGTTTATTGTCACAGCGGGCTACTTTGTTTGGCAATGGCAAAAAAATGGCCAAACCTTAGCAATGAAAACTTGGCGCTTTCGCGTTGTCACAGCGGAGGGTCAGCGCTTGCAATGGAAGCGCGCAACTATTCGCTTTATCTGGTCGCTGCTATTTTTTGGACCCGCATGTGTGGGAATTTTGTTGTTTTTTTTCCCGAAACGGCTCAGTCCTGTTATTACGATGTGGTTTTTTTTACCGATGATGGCGACTTTGCTTTATGCAAAATTTGATCGCGACAAACAATTTTTGCATGACAGGTTGGCTGGCACGCGATTAGAAGATGCGCCAATACCTATAAAAAAATAGCGGCGTAACAGTTGCGGTGCTTAACTAAAAAATCGTTTCGGATACTCTTTGCGAATCAATAGCACCGCTGCAATGAGGAAGAAGGCCAGCAGTGGCGAGGCGGCAATGACGATAGGTGACCAATCATTTAAAACTGTCAAATGCCCCAATAGTTGATTCAAAAAATACGCGCCGATGCCCACCATCGTGCCGAGTACCAACATTGCGCCAACGCCACCGGCACGTGTTGACTGAATAGCAAATGGAATGGCAAGCAGCATCATGATAATTACGCCAATAGGTTGAAACACCTTGCTCCAGAGGGCAACCTCATAGCGTGTACTGTTTTGTTTGTTATCGCGCAAATGGTCAATAAAGGCGCTTAGATTGCCAATCGACATTTCCTCTGGCTTCACTTTTAAGACCGAGAGTAAATTGGGTGTAATGGCGGACGCCCAATCAAGCGTGGCTGATTTTACTATTCGCGCACGGCTGTTTTGAGTGCCACCTTCAAATGTGGTGAGCTCTACATCGCTTAACGTCCAACGATTATTTTCTGCATATTTAGCACTGGCTGCCACGCGAATCGATTGCAGACGAAATGACTGATCAAATTCAAAAATACGCAGCTTAATGAGTTCCGTATCCGATGTGACGTTTTGTATATTGATGAACGAACGCTCATCTTTTACCCAAAAGCCTGAGCGAAACTTACTTGCAACTACGCTTGTTGTAGCCGACAGTCGTGTCTTTTTGGCTAAAGTTTCTGCGGCTGGTGCAATAAATTCACCAAACGCAAAAATAATGACTGAAAAAATCGCGCCGATAAATGCGGCAAGCATGGCTAGCCTACCAAGCGACAAACCAGAAGCACGCATTACGGTAAGCTCAGACTGAGTAGAAAGTCGTGAGATGGCATAGAGGGTGCCAAGCAGTGCAGCGACTGGAAAAATAACTACCACGTGTGCAGGTTGAGAAAGTGTTACGTACAGCAGTGCTGCCTTGAGTCCATAGCCGCCCTTTCCAAGCTCACCAAGTTCGCGTATTAAATCAAAAAGTGCAAATAAGGCGAGTAGCGCCAGCAATAAAAACGCGGTTGCTACGGCGATTTCTTTGGCAAGATAGCGAAACAAAATGGTCATACGCAATTATCGCATCACTCTGGTGCGCAACCAATGTGATTGAACTAAGCTGGTTTCACTTGTAGCGAAGCCATCGTAATTATTAGCGCCACCCATGCCCAAAATACCAATGCAAAAGCTACAAATGCGATGTGCTTGTCGTGAATAAAGCGTGGCGAAATCAGGCGCGCAAATTTGGTCGCTGGACTCGTGATAATTTTCAGCAATACATAGATAGGATTTTGGTCTCGACCATTTCCGGAGAATATCGCAACAATGCCTTGCCCTACTAGTGCAAAGCCCGCGACTTCAATCAGTGCTTTAAAGATTTTCAGCACAAAGATAACATCCATATTTCAACTCCACCAATAAAAAATCCGCGCCACTTTTCAGTGGCGCGGACTTCGTCAATAACTACAATTTAAATTGCTTGTGAAGCCGTATCCATCTTGTCACCTTTGATCATTGGATAGCGAACGTGCTCAACTAAGTCCTGCACATCTTGTGCGGGCGCTTTTGTGAGCAAGCTAACGACAACCATCGTGGTGAGACCCGCTGCAACGCCAAAAACACCTGAACCGATTGGCGCAATGTAGAACCATAAATCCATCTTTGGAATACCTAGGTTAGTAAAGAACGGATAAGTCCGCATCATGTAGTACACCGTGACCCCAAGCCCAATAAGCATTCCCGAAATTGCCGCCGGTTTATTGGCGCGTTTCCAAAAAATACCTAACACTAGTGCAGGGAAGAAGGCAGATGCTGCTAACGAAAACGCCGCGCCCACTAGGAATAAAATATCACCTGGTTTTTGCGCCGTTACATAAGCGGCAGCCAACGCGACAATCAGTAAAAAGATCTTAGAGATTGTAATGCGACGGGTAGTGGATGCATCTGGATTTATCATTTTGTAATACATATCGTGTGACAACGCATTTGCGATCGTCAGCAATAGGCCATCAGCCGTTGATAGCGCCGCAGCTAGTCCACCCGCAGCAACAAGACCCGAAATAACATAAGGTAAACCAGCAATTTCTGGCGTGGCTAATACGACTACGTCTTGATTGAGAACAATTTCAGCGAGCTGTACGATGCCGTCTTTATTGATATCCGTAACGCTAAGCAATGTTTTATCGATTGCCTGCCATGCATTTACCCATTGCGGCAAATCTGCATAGGCTTTGCCTACAACGTTGGTGAAAATATCAAACTTCACTAACACGGCAAGTGCAGGTGCTGAGAAGTAGAGTAAAAAGATAAAGAATAGCGACCAAAACACCGAAACGCGCGCCTCTTGTACTGATGGTGTTGTGTAATAGCGCATTAAAATATGCGGCAACGCGGCAGTACCCACCATCAAACAAAACACCAGTGCCAAGAAGTTATTGCGCTTGTTGTCAGAGGATTTTTGTTTTTCTTCGTCAGTTTTACCTACGCCGACAAAGGGTGTGCCATGCGGAATAGCAGGATTAACACGGCCACCTGCGTTTAATGCACCTTGAGCACCTTTAAGTTGTCCTTCGTAGACTTTAACGTCTTTAGCAAAAGTGCTTAGCGATTTTTCAGCAGCCTGAATGGCCGCGCCATCAGGTGTTGGTGCTGATTTGAGCTCATCAATCTTTGCTTGCAATGCAGTTTTATCTGCATTGTAGGAAACTTCTGCACCCGCTTTTAGCTTGTCAGTGGCTACTTTGCCGCGATCCGCCAAGATTTTTCTGACTTCTTGTTCTTTCGGGTCGGCGACTAATTTCTTTTCTAGCTCAGTGACTTTTGCTAGCTGACCACCATACACGATTTGCGGAATTGGAATACCAGTTTGGTTGATTGATAACCAGACAACCGGAATCATATAGGCCACAATTAAGATGATGTACTGTGCGACTTGCGTCCACGTCACCGCTTTCATGCCGCCCAAGAATGAGCAAACTAAAATACCAGCAAGCCCGACAAATACACCGATTTCAAATTCTAGGCCGGTAAAACGACTGGTAATCAAGCCAACGCCGAAAATTTGCGCAACCACATATACAAATGAACAGATGATTGCAGCAATCACACCAATTGAGCGTACAAAATTACCGCCGTAGCGCGCACCTAAAAAGTCTGGAATCGTAAATTGTCCGAATTTACGCAGGTAAGGTGCTAAAAAGAGAGCAACTAAGCAATAGCCTCCGGTCCATCCCATAATAAATGCAAGGCCATCAAAACCTTGTAAATACAGTCCGCCTGCCATACCAATAAATGAGGCGGCTGACATCCAATCGGCACCGGTAGCCATACCATTAAATAAGGCGGGTACTTTTCGTCCAGCGACATAGTATTCAGCAACGTCTAACGTACGGCTCATGATGCCAATACCTGCATATAGCAAAATAGTTGCCGCTAAAAATGCATAGCCGATATACAAACGTGGCACGCCCATTTTTTCGGCAATACCAAGCACTACGACAAAGGAAATAAATCCTACTGTGTAAAAAGAGTAGTAGCGCTTTAATTCTTGATTGAATGTTCTCATTCGCTTGCTCCTTCTGAGACGCCATGCTCGACATCAAGCTTCTGCATGTAATAAGCGTAAAAACCGATAATGCAAACGTAGATGATGAGAGAGCCTTGAGCAGCCATATAAAATGGAAACGGCCAACCAAAGAAATTTATACTGGCTAATTCACGCGCAAAAAACGCCATGACAAAGGTAGCAATAAACCAGATAACTAAAAGTATTGCGGTTATGTTGAGGTTCTTTCGCCAGTAGGTGTGGTGTTGTTCTGTTAACTGCATTTTTAATTCCTCCTAATATTTTTTCGGATGATGCGTGCAGGGAGAGAACCTGAATGTATTTAGTGGCGTCATGCATTTTGTGCGTGAACCATTTATTGATAGTCAGGCCAGATGTGACATTCATCACATTCGCGCTCCAGTATATGTGTCTCTACTGACGGGGTAAAGAAAAGTTCATCTAAAAACAGGATTATTTCATGCTGCATCGCAGCATTTAGGTAATGGGAAATTCGTTTGTTTTTCCATAGTAAAACTAGCCATTAAGCATGCCCAACATACGTGCCAAAACGGTGAACCTAACAACGCTTGTTATTCAGATGTACTTAATCAAAAGCGTCTTTGATTTACGGTCCACGCAAAATCTTCAGCTAATTGCAGTAAGGCTTTCGCTGGCATCGGTTTTGTGATTTGCATCAGTGCCGTCATTAGCTTAGCGGTGGCGAGTGCGTCACATGCCGAATGGTGGCGGTGGGTGATATGGATTTGATAACGATCAATCCACCAATCGAGTGTTCTTGCGCGGTGACCTTGCGCGATTGCGAGTCGGTCAAGTTGACCATCGGGCACCAAAGCAGGTGCAAGTGCGGCTAAATCAAGCCAAGTGCGATTCATTAACGCGCCTAAATGTTGCTTGACGGCGCGTGCCACCATGATTTCATCAAATTTTGCGTGATAACCCACGAGTGGGCTATCGCCAACAAAGGCAATAAAATTTTCTAACGCTGCAATTGGCGGCTCGCCATTGCGTTGGGCTTCGCCGCCGATGCGGTGAATCAAAATATTTTCGTTCGTTGAGACTTGCGGCTGCTGTAAGACGACTTCAAAACTATCGTTGAGCTGAATTACACCGTGTTCGATGGCAACTGCGCCAATCGCGATCAAACGATCCGCATGAATATTTAAGCCGCTCGTCTCAACATCAGCCACTACCCAGCGCGTTTGAAAAATATCGTGTTGCCAGTTAGTGTTGTCGGTGTTTGATCCTGCGAACGTCTTGACTTTCTGGAGCAAATTAGTAAGTGTCTTCATCGAGGTTAGCTAAGGAAATCCAACTCAAGGCGCGCTTGTAATTTGCGTGCTTGGCGTAGCGCCTCTTTAAGGATGCGTCGATCAAGTTGATTGAGTGATTCTAAGACAATGCGGTTGGGGTTATTGGTTAGCGCAGCAGCAGCAGATGTATTGATATTTGCCATCGGGTTACGCAGCCGCAATAACTGTACAAAATGAAACGCATCGACATACGCGCCAACCTCTTCATCACTCAAGCGCATCAATGGCGCTGCTGCACGTAGTCTATCGGCGGTATTAGTCGCTGTTAGTCCGAGGGATAAGGCAAATATGCGGGCAGCGTCGATAAATGGGCGGGCGGCGTATTTCTTTAAATCCATCGTGCCAGGAAAGTCGTCGTCTGTATCTGCAAAGTCACGAAGAAACCCAAGTGGCGGCTTTGTTTGTTGCGCATTGACGGCAAGTTGGCGCAGTAATAGCGAATGTAGTGTGATGGCTGAATTAAGCCACGTTCGCAAATCATCGGCTAATTTTGTCTCGCCCGCGAGTGCGCGAAAATCAAAAAATATGGCGGCGTTTAATAACGCTTCAGGATCAACCAGGCGCATCCAGTGCTCAAACGTATCGCGCCACTCTGCTTCACTCAAACACCAGCGGGGGTTTTTTGCCATGATGTCGCCACGGCAAAGTGGAAAACCAACTTGATCCAATATCAAATTTACTGCCGCTGCGTAGGCCAGCAACTGGCGACGAGTTTCTTCAAATGTCGCAGTATCAATAGGGGCTAAAAATATCAATGCGTTATCTTGATCCGTTGATAGTGTTTGCTCCATGCGGCCTTCTGAGCCTAACCCTAGCCAACACCACGGCACATTAGGTGGGGCAATTTCTGCACGCGCAAGCTGTAATGCGCGCGCAACAATTGCATCATTCATGGTGGTGACAAATTGCGTGAGTTGTTCGGCAGCAACACCTTGCGTAATTAACGTATGTGCCATGAGTCGTACATCGGCAGCTGATGATGCCAGCGCCGCGACACTGCTAGCGCGCTCAATTGATTTTGCGACTTGGCCGAGCGACAAGCGTTGCTCAGTAAATAAATCTCGCTCTGAAATCACCCCACAAAGTGCGCCACCTTCCGTAACGAGCACATGACGAAAACGATGCGTTGCCATTGCCTTAGCCGCATCAAATAGCGGGGCATGAGAGGGCAATGAAAATGGAGAGGATGTCATCACCTCTGCGATGGGTAATGTCTGATTTATCTGCGGTAATGCAACACGATCAAGCACATCACGCTCCGTAAAAATGCCCACCGCGTTGGTTGCATGCTGTTGATCCACAATCACTACCGAGCCGATGCGTTCACGTTTCATCAGCGCCAATACATCTTTTATCGGCGTCTCACGTGCCACTGTGATGGGTGCGCGGCGTAGCAAATTTTTGATGGGGCTGGCCAAGGTTTGCGCCCCCTGAAGATCAATATTTGTGCCTCGCTGTCGGTTACGCTGCGAGGCATCAAGCAAGTGCGCGAGACGGCGCGTGGCGAAATGCCGAAATGGCCGCGACACATCCATCGCATGCTCAAAAGCCGCGAGTGGCAGCACATAGCAAAAAGCATCTGTGTCGGCTTTATAGGTGCAAACAGTTGCACGTTGCGACATAGCGGCACCTATGGGAAACATTTCTCCTTCACTCAGCGTAAAAACGGCGTCTTCCGTTGGATAACCAGCATCACCACTAACGCCACCCACTACGCCGCGCTCGACAATCCACAGCGTTTGAATAGCGGCTCCAGCTGGCGAAAGTATGGTCGCGCCTTTAGCGAAATATTCGAGCGTAAGGCTCGCCGCTAACGCTTGTATATGGTCCAAATCCATTTCATCAAACGGCATATGCCGCCGCAGACTTTCAACGGCTACGTTCAGAATAGTGGCTGATGGCGAATACGGTGTGGCGCGCATGTTTAGTTGTAACTAGAGAAACGAATAGGGGCGGGTAGTTTAGAGCATTATTGTGTCAAATTGCGCGTCCTGCTTAGAGTTTGCTTGTAGGAATTTCTGATAACCCGCCGTTCGTGCTGATCCTTCGACAAGCTCAGGACAGGGTACGCTATGCGTATCGAAGCACACGCTCTTAAGTGCTTGATTTATAGGGCTTGAACAACCCTTCGATACCTCAGGGCTAACGGAATTTTAGATTATGAGAAGCTCCCTTGTTTAATCAACACTACATCGTTTTTTTAAGTTGCTCCAAAATCGCTGGGTTTTCGAGCGTAGATATATCTTGCGTAATGTCTTCACCTTTCGCAAGCGAGCGTAGCAAGCGCCGCATGATTTTGCCAGAGCGGGTTTTGGGTAAATTGTCACCAAAGCGAATTTCTTTTGGTTTGGCAATGGGGCCAATTTCTTTGGCGACCCAATCGCGTAATTCTTTGGCGATGCGTAAAGCATCTTCACCTTCGGGGCGCTTGCCCTTGAGTACTACAAACGCACATATCGCCTCACCAGTCATATCATCAGGCCTACCGACCACTGCGGCTTCAGCCACCAGTGCAGAATTTGATACCAGCGCCGACTCAATCTCCATCGTTCCCAATCTGTGCCCTGACACATTGAGCACGTCGTCAATACGCCCCATGATAGTGAAATAGCCGTGTTCAACATCGCGCACCGCGCCATCGCCCGCCAGATAAAGTTTGCCGCCGAGCTCCTCTGGAAAATAGGTTTTCTGAAAACGTTCCGCGTCACCCCAAATGGTGCGTACCATCGACGGCCACGGACGTTTCACTACCAAAATACCGCCTTGTCCATTGGGTAAATCGTGACCAGTTTCGTCCACAATGGCAGCCTGAATACCCGGCAGCGGCAGCGTGCAAGAGCCAGGCTTTAATGGCGTCACACCTGGCAACGGGGTGATCATATGGCCGCCTGTTTCGGTTTGCCAAAAGGTATCCACAATGGGGCAGCGGCCACCGCCAATATTCTCGTAATACCACATCCACGCTTCAGGGTTTATTGGCTCGCCAACGGAGCCAAGTATGCGTAGTGAAGTCAAATCATAGTGACGCGGATGCACGCTTGGCTCTACCTCGCCAGCTTTAATGAGCGAGCGAATCGCCGTGGGCGCGGTGTAGAAAATCGTTACTTTGTGACGTTGAATCATGTCCCAAAAACGTCCAGCATTCGGAAATGTCGGCACGCCTTCAAATACTAATTGTGTCGCGCCAGACGCGAGTGGACCGTAGGCCACATACGAGTGCCCCGTTACCCAGCCGATATCAGCAGTACACCAAAATAGGTCGTCGGGTTTAATGTCAAATGTCCACTTCATGGTGAGTGAAGCCCACAGCAAATAACCGCCAGTGGAATGCTGAATGCCTTTTGGTTTACCAGTCGAGCCCGAAGTGTACAAAATAAATAGTGGATGCTCAGCATTCACCCATGTAGGCTCGCACACTTCAGATTGCGCGGGCTCTAGGTCATGCCACCAGCTATCGCGGCCAGCCGTCATATTCACGGCGTTACCGGTGCGTTTATAGACGATGCTGGTTTGCATATGCTCACAGCCGCCTAATGACAATGCTTCATCAACTATCGCTTTAATCGGCAGCGCTTTGCCGCCGCGCATTTGCTCATCGGCTGTGATGACGCACGTCGCATGTGCGTCAATAATGCGTTCTTGTAATGACTTTGCTGAGAAGCCACCAAACACCACCGAGTGTGTTGCACCGATGCGTGCACAGGCTTGCATGGCGATGACGCCCTCAATGGACATCGGTATATAAATAATGACGCGATCCCCTAACTTCACATTTTTTAACTTAAGCACATTGGCAAATCGACAAACGCGTGCAAGTAATGCACGATAAGTAATCTCGGTTATTGCACCCGCATCGGACTCAAATTTAATGGCGACTTTATCGCCTAAACCTGCATTGACTTGTTTATCAAGACAGTTGTAGGAGGCGTTTAATTCACCATCGTAAAACCATTTGTAAAAGGGCGCATTTGACTCATCCAAGGTTTGCGTGAATGGTTTGTGCCAATCTAGGTGTCCACGCGCCAAGTTTGCCCAAAATGAAATGTCGTCTTTGGCGGCGTCCGCGCACATCGCGTCATAGGCGGCACGCCCTGATATTGCAGCGGATTTGACCAACGCCTCCGGTGGTTGAAACAAGCGGCTCTCATGCATCACCGATTCGATATTGGCATTTGTTGACATTGCGAACGCTCCTGAATAATCATTTTTTTGATGAAAAGACCCTAGCTGTGTTTATAGCATAAGGCGTCACATATCGTCACCTGTAGGTCATCGTTTGCTGTGCCGACCTTAATAAAGTCGTGCGTAGTCGCGCTAGATATATATATCTTATGTCTTATATAAGAGTTGTTGACGCGGCGCAGCAAAAACGGTAATGTCTACTTATTCTGCACATCTCATTTCACTTCCTCTATTACAAAAATGACGCCAACTGCACATATTCAAGACTCAGCCTCAATGCTCGGCGACTACTGGCCGGGTATTCAAATTTACTACCCGCCCGTCAAGTACGCGCCTTCGCTTGGCATTTATGAAGATTTAGAGCAAGCCGCGCTACGCTTTAAAAAGCATGCGCTTGGCACCAACGCACACACGCTGCTATTTGATTTAGAAGACGGCTGCCGGCAAAAAGATATGTCGCGCGAATTACTAAGGCAGGAATTACCCAATATGCCGCGCCGTAAAGCGGTACAAATTGCGATTCGTATCAATCCATTTCGCACGGAAGAATATGAAAAAGATTTAGTCCTCGTTCGAGATCTGGCTGACCATATTGACGTCGTCATGCTCGCCAAAGCGGGCGAAGCGTATGGCTCAGCTGAGATTCGCGATCTTTCAGCAGTGCTGGTTGGGTTGAATCATAAGATGACGATTCAACCGATTATTGAGCATCCAAAGTCGCTCAAGATGGCGCCAGATTTAATGCAATACAGCACGGTGAAACATGTGGTCTTCGGTATTCATGATTTCTCTAAAGCGATGGGCATACACATCACGCCACGGCGCTGGACCGAAGAGCTTGCCTATTTTATGAATCAAATATTATTTGAAGCGCGTATCGCCGGCAAAGGCGTTATCGGCGGCGTAGAAACGCTCATTGGTCAATCCACCATGCCCGAGTCAAGTGTAGAGCCGGATGATGTCAGGCGCTGGCTAGATTTGCATGGTGATGAAGAGTCCCGCGTGGTGTACGGCCATGCCTGCGAAGAGGCGGCGATGGGCATGACAGGCAAACAAGTCATCCACCCATATCACATCCACCCCTGCAAAGTCGCCTACACGCCTTCGCCCACTGATATCAAAACCAAAACAGCAATTTTAAAAGCCGCAATCGAAGCCGATGCATTACTAGGCGGCGCAATCAAATTCAACGGCGAAATGCTCGATCCGCCAATGTTCGGTAAAGCCCTGCAAACACTACTCCGCGCCCATGCGCTGCATGCGTTATCCGTAGAAGACACCGCCTTTGCAGTAGAAGTGCTGAAAAAATTACCAGAGCAAGTGGTCAGAGAAAACTGGCCGTATGGGGTGATTTTGTGATGGTTGTTTGTGCCGCGTTTAAAGGCTGTATTCAGTTAGCGATTGCGGCATTTCGTTCAGACAGCATATTCCTCGGCTACGCTCGGAATGACAGGATTGAAGGTGTCAGTGGTTTCAAAATATCCTCAACGTATATGCGCGAAATTTCCCGTGTTGAGTCGCCACTGTTGCTGAACATTGTCGGGGGATTTAGGCGAGCACTGTCTGAGTGGCGCGCACAATCTTATGCACTTATTGCACATTGTTTTTCGGCACGAGTTGCGCAGCCCCCGACAATGTTCGGAAACAGTGGGAACCGCGCGCTTTTTGCGGCGACTCATCGGGTTCGCCTTTCTTTGCTTACTTTCTTTGGCAGTGCGACGAGGGTTTCGCGAAGCATTGCTTCGCGCTCGTCAAACCGGAAACCAATGCAGTGGTTTCTGACAAAGAAAGTGAGCGGCCGCCGGGCCACCCCCGGCAATCAATGCTAAATAACTAAACATCAATCAGGCTGGATGCTTCCAGCCAATTTAGCCCCAAAATGCCCGCCAATAAACGACTTTTAATAACTAAATGACCACAACATCACAACCAACTTGGACATGGCATGTCCCCGAATTTTTCAATATCGGTGTCGCTTGCACGGACACTCACCTCGATACCGAGGTTGAGCAACGCATTGCGATGATTGTTGAAGACGACGCCAAAGGCACCATCACAGCTACCTACGCCGATCTCGCCAAACAAAGCAGTCAATTTGCCGAGGTGCTGCGTAAACACGGCGTTGTCGCTGGTGATCGTGTGTTGGTTAGGCTGCCTAATAGTCTTGAGTATCCGATTGCTTTTTTTGGCACGATGAAAGTCGGTGCTATTGCAGTACCAACCTCCACGTTGCTTACCCCTGATGAAGTTGCCTATCTCATCAATGACTCTGGCGCAAAAGTATTGGTGATTGATAAACAAAGCCTAGTACAACTTGCAGGCAAATTGCCGATTGACAGTGGCGTCAAGCTCATCCTCACAACGGGAAATGCCCAAGAGACGGACGTAGCGGGTATTACGGTGCGTGACCTCAACGCCGCGCTCAAGAGCATCAACGTTTTTTCCGCCGCGCACGCCACACGTGCTAACGACCCCGCTTATCTGGTTTATACCAGCGGTACCACGGGCTATCCCAAAGGCGTGTTGCACGCGCATCGTGCGCTCATTGGCCGTGAGCCGGCATCTCAATATTGGTTTAATTTTGATGACACGCAAATTGATCGTATCGTGCATTCAGGCAAATTTAATTGGACTTATGTTTTAGGCTCTGGCCTGATGGATCCACTTTATCGCGGCAAAACTGTGATCGTGCATGAGGGTAAAAATGATGCGCTGTTATGGCCGCGCTTGATTGCCAAACACAACGCGACTATTTTTATTGGCGTGCCGACCATCTATCGGCAAATCGTGCAAAAAACATCTATCACCAAAGCCGACGTGCCGAGTTTGCGTTTTTGTATGAGTGCAGGCGAGCATTTGTCTGACGATATGCTCACTACATGGCGTACGCGTTTTGGCATGGATATTTATGAAGCGGTTGGCATGAGCGAATTTTCCTATTACCTATCGCAGTCAGTTCATCGGCCAATACGCGCGGGTTCGGCAGGTTTTCCTCAGCCGGGGCACGATATTAAATTGCTCAATCCTGAAACGCTCGCGCCAGTGGCACAAGGTGAAGAGGGCATGATTGCGGTGCCAGAAAGTGACCCTGGCTTATTTCTAAATTATTGGCAATTGCCGGAGGAGACGGCAAAACTTCGGCACGATGGTTATTTTTTTACGGGGGACCATGCAAAAATAGATGCAGATGGTTATTGGTGGTTTCTAGGTCGGCGCGACGACATTATCAAAAGTTTTGGCTACCGTGTTTCCCCGTATGAAGTAGAGCGCGTACTGAAATCACATGAAGCGGTGGCCGATTGTGCGTGCGTGGGTGAAACCGTCGAGCAGGATAAATTAATAGTCGTTGCTTATGTCATTTTGCAAGCGGGCGTGGAAATCAGCGCTGACTTACTTCACAAGTGGAGCCAAACCCAGTTGGCTGGCTACAAAGCGCCAAAGCGGATCTACTTGGCAAGGGACTTTCCCCGCACTAAAAATGGTAAAATTTTACGTCGTGAAATTTCGCCAACATTAGCTTATCAGCAATCAATTTAATATCAGCGCAGCCAATTACGACCAAAAAATATTGCGCTAGCAAATTGATTCATATGGCGTTTTTATTTTCAGCCACGGCAATATCCGCCCGTGATTGCATGCTACTGAAACAAAATACGCCTCATTAGCCAATCTACATACTAACGTTTGGAGTAGCCATGACAACCGTCATCAAACAAGAAGACTTTATTAGTTCTGTTGCTGATGCATTTCAGTTCATCAGCTATTACCATCCGGTTGATTACATTAAAGCGCTACACGCTGCATATTTGCGTGAAGAATCGCCCGCCGCCAAAGATGCCATGGCGCAGATACTCATTAATTCGCGCATGGCCGCAGAAGGTCATCGACCTATCTGTCAAGACACCGGCATTTGTATTGCGTTTATCCGTGTCGGCATGGATGTGCATTTTCAAGGCCCTCATATTGGACAACTACTGACGCCTGAACAAATGGTCAACGAAGGCATTCGTCGCGCCTACACAGATGTTAATAATCCGCTGCGTGGCTCGATGCTAATCGACCCAGATGGCGTTCGTAAAAACACCTTAGACAATACGCCAGGCGTGACGCATATCGAAATCGTGGCAGGTAATAAAGTGGAAGTTATCGTCGCTGCCAAGGGCGGGGGCTCGGAAAATAAATCAAAATTTGCCATGCTCTTACCTAATGACAATATCGTTGACTGGGTACTCTCGGTCGTGCCGACGATGGGTGCGGATTGGTGCCCACCGGGGATGCTATCACTCGGCATTGGCGGCTCGCCCGAAAAAGCCATGCTAATGGCCAAATGGGGCATGATGGAGCCGTATAACTTTCATGAATTGCAAGCCCGTAACCGTGCTGGGGATAAACTCACGCGTGCTGAAGTGCTTCGCCTAGAAATTCACGAGAAGGTAAATGCACTCGGTATCGGCGCGCAAGGTTTGGGTGGGCTTTCCACTGTATTGGATGTGAAAGTATGTGATTACCCGACGCATGCGGCCTCAAAGCCAGTGGCGCTCTTGCCTAATTGTGCTGCCACGCGTCACGTGCACTTTACCCTTGATGGTAGTGGCCCGGCGATTCTTACGCCGCCATCGCTCACCGATTGGCCTGAGCTGACCATGGATTATTCGACTTCTAAGCGGGTCAATATTGATGGCATTAGCAAAGCTGAGCTGGGCAAATTGAATGCGGGTGATCGCGTGCTCATGACTGGCAAAATTTTGACCGGCCGCGACGCCGCACATCGCCGCATTACCGATATGCTTCACAACGGTGAAGCATTGCCAGCCGATTTCACTAACCGCATTATTTATTATGTCGGCCCGGTAAATCCGGTTGGTGATGAAGTGGTCGGCCCAGCTGGGCCAACCACCGCTTCGCGTATGGATAAATTTACACAAGACATGCTGGAAAAAACTGGCCTAATTGGCATGATCGGCAAGTCTGAGCGTGGACCAGCCACCGTTGATTTGATTAAAAAAAATGGCGCGACCTATTTCATCGCTGTCGGCGGTGCAGCTTATTTAGTGTCGAAGGCGATTAAGGCGTCTCGCCTAATTGCGTTTGCTGACTTGGGTATGGAGGCGATATACGAGTTTGATGTTGTCGATATGCCTGTTACAGTGGCAGTGGACTCCACAGGCAATGCGGTGCATCGCACTGGCCCCGCAGAATGGAAAAGTAAAATTAGCAGCATTCCAGTCGTTATTAAATAGTACTAGTACCCGTTATATAAGCTAAGTTACAAAAGTTAAGTTATAAAAAATATGTCAGTACCGCTGCAAACCGGCAATTTGATTTCCGCTCCGCACATTAGCATCGTTGATGGATCAGCCGGATTACGCTTGTTGCTTGCCACGTTTATCAAAACGCGGATTAACAATGTCGTGATTGAAGCGATTGACCCGTTCTCGCAAACCATGCGTGGCGCCGCTATCAATGTGAGTGCGCAGGGAAGTGCGGTAATTTTGGGAGGCTTAGGAACTACCGCTGAAGTATTCGATTCACTCAAGCGCATGTATAGCCAGGCTAAGTGTCCGCCTATTATTATTTTGGTCTCCCCAGATTTGTTGGCGGAGGAAGCCGCATTTATTCAGGCGGGTGCTTTTGCCGTGTTGCGTAAAGACAGTCTGTCGTTTAATCGCCTCGAAATCGTATTGTTGTTGGCGCTTTCCGCATCGCACACTCATATCGCAGAAGCAGAAAAATATGCACCACCTAACTACGGTAAATTTTCGTTTATCTATGATGGTCAACGGCAGGTGTTAGAAATTGACGGCTATCGGTATTTGTCAAATCTCGCCAGCGGGCAATTAGCACAAGTATTTTTTGCCGAAGATACCCGTACTGGTGTGCGTGGTGTTATTAAAGTACAGACCCAAGCACCACTGCAAAATACAGCGGCGTTGCAAGATGCATTGACGCGTGGCTTGGCAATTAATGCAAATCACAATCACCATATTGTGGACGTGCTTGATAGCGGACTTACCGGTACATTTCCGTATGTGGTGATGGAGTATTTAGCTGATGGTGATTTGCGACAGCGCATGCGAACTAGCATGACTGAAGTTGATAAAATCACGCTGATTATCACTCTGCTCGATGCGCTTACGTTATTCCATCAAACTGGGTATGCGCACGCCGACCTTAAGCCAGAGAGCATTTTTTTTCGCAAAGATGGTTTTATTGTGTTGATTGATTTTAATATTTCTGCGCGATTTGGCATACCGGTAAATGCCAGCGCAACCGGTAATATTTTGGGCACACCAGCCTATATGAGTCCAGAGCAAGGGGCTGGTCTTGCAGTTAATGCGGCAGCTGATATTTATTCAGCTGGCATTATCTTTGTTGAGTTGTTGGTCGGTAAACTACCGTTTGCAAGTGATACGCCTGCACAAACAATTTATCGCCATTTGCATGATGAGATTCCGCTATTACCGCTATCAGTTCGCCACTTACAGTCTGTGGTCGACGAAATGCTCGCTAAAAATCCACTTGAACGTTTTGCCGATGCACAATCTGCCAAAGCCGCGCTACTGCCGTATTTGGGTATTTCCACTCAACGCATACCAGACACCACCAATCAACAGCAGTAATAACGGATATTGGCATGACAGCTTCAGCAACATTTATTGGTTCTTCAGATGCGTTACTACTAGCGCGCGCTGCAATTGAGACAAAAAAATCTACGTCTTCACCTTTGCTAATACTGGCCGCCGATGCGGCTGATGCGGAGCGGCTCGCCATCGAGATTATCTGGTTTGAACCAACCTTACGCGTCTGCCGTTTGCCTGATTGGGAAACGCTACCGTACGATCATTTTTCGCCGCATCCTGATCTTGTCTCTGAGCGCATTTCTACGTTGTATCGCTTGGCAAAGGCCGATTTTGATATTGGCATTGTGCCCGCTACCACCGCCATGACACGACTCGCGCCGCGTGAATATTTGGCGGGGCGGGCATTTTTTATTCGGGTTAAGACCACGCTCGACTTAGAAAAATTTCGCAACGACTTAGCCTTTGCCGGCTACAACGGCGTGAAGCAGGTGATGGCGCCAGGAGAGTTTGCGATACGCGGCGGCTTGATTGATCTTTTTCCAATGGGCTCGATGATTCCGTATCGCATTGACTTATTGGGCGATGAGATTGAAGCAATTCGCACCTTTGACGTCGATACGCAGCGCAGTATTTATCCTGTTAATGAAATACGTTTGCTACCCGCGCGGGAGTTTCCGCTAGATAAAGGTGGGCAGCATTTATTCCGAGAGCAATTTCGTGATCGCTTTGAGGGCGATCCTGCAAAAAGCCGCATGTACAAAGATGTTTCGGGCGGCTTAGCACCGAATGGCATTGAGTATTTCTTACCGCTTTTTTTTGCAGCCACCGCAACTGTCTTTGATTATTTGCCCGAAAATACGCGTTTCTATTTGCATGGCAACGTAGAAAAAATCGCTGATGCGTTTTGGCGTGATGTGAAGTCGCGCTACGATTTAATGCGCGGTGATCGCGATCATCCGTTGCTGCCGCCTGCTGATATTTTTCTACCCGTTGATCAATTATTTGCGGGTGTAAGTCGCTTCACACGACTAAGCAACGCCGATGTTTCTCGCAGCACAGCACCAATCCCGCCAGTTGATGTCGATCGTAAAGCGGCTGATCCAATCGCGCGACTAAAACAAATGGTAACGCTCTTTGATGGCCGCGTTATCGTTGTTGCGGAAAGCTTAGGTCGGCGTGAGACTATGTTGACGTTTTTTAACGACAATGGGCTAAACACTAGCACTGGTGAGAGTTTTCAAGCATTATTATCTGAAGATAGCCGCCAACAGTCGCGTTTACAAATTGTGGTTGCGCCGATTCAACGTGGATTTGTATTGCTTGATGACAAGTTCGCGATCGTGACTGAGAACGAGTTGTATGCGAGTGAGGTAAAGCAATCGCGTCGTCGTGACAAATCCCGCAGCAATGCCGAAGGCATGTTGCGTGATTTAGCAGAAGTGAAAATCGGCGACCCAGTAGTGCACGAGCAGCACGGCATTGGCCGCTACATGGGCTTGGTGTCGATGGATTTGGGCGAAGGCGTGATGGAGTTTTTAGAGCTGCATTATGCGGAAGACGCAAAATTATTTGTGCCCGTGTCGCAGCTATCCGCCATCTCTCGCTATACGGGAGCGAATCCTGATGATGCGCCGCTACATCGGCTAGGCTCCGGGCAGTGGGAGAAAGCGAAGAAAAAAGCTGCCGCGCAAATACGCGACACCGCTGCTGAATTACTCAATCTATATGCACGTCGTGCGGCGCGCCAAGGCTTCGCATTTCCGTTTCAGCAACATGAATTTGATGGCTTCTCATCTGGCTTCCCGTTTGAAGAAACACCTGATCAAGCCGCCGCAATTTTGGCAGTGAAAGCCGATATGACCTCCGGTAAACCGATGGATAGGCTCGTTTGTGGCGATGTTGGCTTTGGTAAAACGGAAGTCGCCATGCGCGCCGCATTCATTGCGGTGAATGCGGGAAAGCAAGTGGCAATATTAGTGCCAACGACTTTACTTGCTGAGCAGCATTTTCAAAATTTCTCTGATCGCTTTGCTGAATGGCCGGTGAAGTTAACCGAGTTTTCACGTTTTCGCAGTGCTAAAGAAACTGACGATGGCATTAAAGGTATCGCCAATGGCACTGTCGATATTGCGATTGGTACGCATAAGCTGATTCAAAAAGATGTGGTGTTCAAAAATTTAGGTTTAGTTATCATTGATGAAGAGCACCGCTTTGGCGTTAGACAAAAAGAAATATTGAAAGCGATGCGTTCCGAAGTGGATGTGCTGACACTCACCGCGACACCAATACCACGCACACTCGCGATGTCGCTCGAAGGGTTGCGCGATTTTTCAGTGATTGCCACCGCGCCACAGCGGCGACTCTCGATTAAAACATTTGTGCAAACCATCTCTGACGGCGCCATTCGTGAAGGCATCTTGCGCGAATTAAAGCGCGGTGGGCAGGCGTATTACCTTTACAACGAAGTCGATACGATTCAAAACCAACGCGAAAAACTTGAGCGGCTATTGCCTGAGGCACGTATTGCGGTCGCACACGGCCAATTGCCCGAGCGTGAGTTGGAGCGTGTGATGCGAGATTTTTATCATCAAAAATCAAATGTTTTGTTGTGCTCCACCATTATTGAAACTGGCATTGATGTACCAACGGCCAATACGATCTTGATTCATCGCGCTGATAAATTTGGTCTCGCCCAGCTGCATCAACTGCGTGGCCGCGTCGGTCGTTCACATCATCAAGCCTATGCGTATCTGCTCACGCCCCCTGAAGAGGCGCTTAATATCAATGCGAAACGTCGGCTTGAGGCGATACAGTCGATGGAAGACTTAGGCGCGGGCTTTTATTTGGCTATGCATGATTTAGAAATTCGCGGTGCTGGTGAGGTGCTCGGTGACTCGCAATCTGGCGGCATTCAAGATATTGGCTTTACGCTTTATACCGATATGTTGAATCACGCCGTGAAGTCATTAAAGGCCGGCAAAGAGCCTGACCTCTCCAAGCCACTATCGGTGGCGACCGAAATCAACTTGCACACACCTGCACTCATGCCCGACACCTATTGTGGTGATGTGCATGAGCGCTTGGTCATCTACAAGCGCCTCGCCAATTGCGATAACTTGGAAGCGCTCGTTGATCTGCAAGAAGAGTTGGTCGATCGTTTTGGTACCATGCCCGAGGCCGCCGCTACACTCTTAGCAAGCCATGAATTACGTCTGCTTGGGAAGCCGCTGGATTTGGTCAAAATTGACGCCAGTGCAGCGTCTATCACGATTCAATTTGGACCCGACACGCCAATTCACCCGCATCGCGTGATACAACTCGTGCAGCAGCGTCGTCATTTCAAATTGGCTGGACCTGACAAATTGAAAATAGAAAAACCTATCACTAGCTTGCATGATCGCGTGATGGAAATCAAAGCAACACTGCGCGATTTAACACCAATGTCACCTGCTGACGTAGTAGCGAAATCTAAAGCGGCGGCCTAAGAATGACAAACACATTTTCACAATTTCGCCTGCTCACACTCGACATGGATTCAACACTTATCACTATCGAGTGCATAGATGAAATCGCTGATTTTGTTGGCAAGAAGCGCGAAGTCGCCGCCATTACCGAGGCCGCCATGCGCGGCGAGATAGATTGGCCTAGCTCGCTCAGACAGCGTGTGGCGCTTTTAGCGGGCTTAGACGAATCTGTCTTGCAGCAAGTCTATGATGAACGCCTGCAACTCTCGCAAGGCGCAGATAAGCTCATCAACGCCGCAAAAGCGAACAATATTTTTACGTTGCTAGTCTCAGGTGGCTTTACGTTTTTTACTGATCGTCTTAAAGCGCGCTTGCAGCTTGACGCCGCCTTTTCGAATCAACTAGAAATCAGCAACGGCAAACTCACCGGACGTGTCGTAGGCCCACTCTGCGATGCCAACGCTAAAGCCCAATATGTACGCGAAACCGCACAGCGAATAGGCGCAAAAAAAAATGAAATCATGGTCATCGGCGACGGCGCAAATGATTTATTGATGATGCAAGAAGCAGGTGTCTCATTCGCTTTTCATGCCAAACCGATTGTGCAAAAGAGTGCCACTCACGCTATTAATGCGGGTGGGTTGGATACGGTTTTTGAGTGGTTTAGCGCTTAGTCAGCGTGCGGGGTTTAGCTAAAGCCCGCCGCTCAGTTCTCCCCTTTGAAAAAGCCTGTCCTGAGTTTGTCTAAGGAGGGAGCTAGTGGCGATTGTGTTGTGTGAAGTGCGATTTGACATTAGGGACTTGATTGCTAGATTTGCAAGTCACATCGCAATCCCTCCCAACCTCGCTTTTTCAAAGGGAGGCGCTGATCAAGTCCCTGAGTAAAGTTTGTTTGCCCAACCTAGCAGATGTCACGGTCAACAGGAGGCAATAAAAAAATAGAAGTCGTTTATTGGCGGGCACTTTAAGCCAATATCACCCCAAACTGCACGCCAATAAACGACCTTATTCTTTTTTAGCGTTTGCTTCAGGCAGTGGAAAGTACGCATAGGGTGCCTTTGGTGCTTCTGAGGCATTGTTACGGCTGGCTTGATCTTGATCCAAGACTTTATCCCACCACGTTGCGCGGTTTTGTTTTTGTAGCGTTTTCAATTCAGGTGATTTGTCGAGCATATCGCGAACAAATTTTGTGATATCGGATTCGTACATGGCCATGATTTTTCTCGTTTTCGTTCTCGGTTAGGCATAACTAATATGCGCAATTTTATCATCGCAAGTGCCCTGCAAGCATTAAGTTGGCACAACAGTTGCTGATACAGTTAGCATGTTATCTAAGTCTATTCACGCTCACTCTAACCGCGAACTGCAAACCTTTCCCTTGCGCCAACTTCGTTATCCCACCTCATTTCTTGGCTTACTGCTGGTTGGTTTTGCCATCGTCACTTTGCCCTTAATTGCGGGATTGGTGGCGAACGCCTTCGCGATTGAACGATTATCTGAGCTGAGCCAACAAGCGGTCTATAACGCAACGCTGGCGACTAAAAGTACGCGCCAGTTAGGCGCTACATGCTTGGCTCTGGAGCGTTCAGCGCGCTTTTATGCGGTGTCTGGCGATAGCGACATGATAGAAAGCTATAAACGTACCCGCGAACAATTTTTACTTGGGTTAAAGCAGCTTACGGCCTTGCCGCTTTCAAATGACATGTTGGCCGCCACCTCGGCAATCAAAACACTTGAGGCGAGCGCTTATACGATGCTCGCGAAGGCAATGCCTTCCGCTGATTTGCAAAAAAAAACGGAGCGCGAATTTGGTGACATTTCGGATCGCGCACAAAAATTAAATACCCTTGCCGATCTAAGTGTGAATGCGGAAGTCGAAAGCCTGCGCGCGTCTGCCGCCAAATCGCGTAACCAAGTATTTTGGCAAATGCTCGCGATGGTGCCATCCGCGCTATTAATGATTGCTGGCTTTACCTATTTGCTAACGCGGCCGATTCGTGATTTGGGCCAAGCGATTCATCGACTCGGCCAAGGCAAACTCGCACGTCGTATACGCGTCACCGGTCCACGCGATATTGAAAAATTAGGCGATCAACTTGATTGGTTGCGACAACGGTTGATTACCTTAGAGGATCAGAAGACGCGTTTTTTTCAACACATCTCGCATGAGTTAAAAACACCACTTACGGCGTTACGCGAAGGCTCTGATTTATTAGCCGAAGAAGTGGTGGGGCAGCTAAATGTGGAGCAGCAAGAAATCGCGCGCATTTTGCGCCATAACTCGCAATCACTCGAACGGCTCATTCAAGACTTGCTGACCTATAGTCAGTCACAATCGGCATTGCGCTTAAAAGAAACGCAGTCTATCGAATTAGCTTCCTTACAAATGCTCGATTTAATTGATGACGTACTCGATCAGCAAAAAATTGCCCTAGTGACGAAGTCACTTAGTGTGCGTCGTGAATATGAAAAAACAACCCTCGTAGGTGACATAAAAAAGCTGCGTGTGGTGATAGATAATTTAATTTCCAATGCGATTAAATATTCGCCGCAAGGCGGCAATATTACCGTTCGGTTGGTCAAGCAAGAGGACAATGCGGTCGTCGAAGTGCTTGATGATGGGCCAGGTATTGGCGAAGCTGATCGTGAGCGGATTTTTGATGCTTTTTATCGTTCAAACGATGCCATCAAGTCAGGTGCGAAGGGAACGGGTTTAGGTTTAGCGATTGTGCGTGATTATGTAGAGCTTCATCGTGGCATTGTAGAAGCAGTGTCAACAATGGTAAGTACCAATGAAGGCAAATCAGCTTCGCAAGGTGAACGCGGCGCAAGAATTCGCGTGATTTTGCCGCGTTTTCTGCAGCAAAAAGAGCTTTAACGTTTACTATCGCAAATGACAATGATGAATAAATTGAATTGCTTATTCTTAATAGTAATACTTTGCGCTGTGATGAGTGGCTGCGCCGTTGACCACGTCGCGCCACACACGGCGCCAGTCGCCCCGATTGTTGTTGCTAAACCCTCTTCGGCAGACGCGCTAATTCAATCCCTACGTGAATTGCAAAACATGTCGCCCGCCGCATTATTGGCGGAGAAGGACGTGGCACGCGAAGCATTTGAGCGCGATCCGGTGCAATTTCGCAGGCTACGGTATTTGCTTGCTTTATATGCCTCACCAGTAGTCGCGACTGACGATACACAATTACTCAGCATCGTTGAGCCACTACTCAACGCCACCGCTGACGATAACGATTTATCAATTAAAACAATGGCACACCAAATGCAGCAAGTTGCTAATTCGCGCAAAAAATTGCGTGAAGACATTGCGACTATTCGTAGCCGCAACATCAACATTGCTGCAAATAATAAACGCGATGACCGCGAGCCTGAAGTGCGCGCCTTAAAACAACGTATTGACGAATTAGAAAAACAAATTGCGGCGTTGAAATCAATTGATCGGAGTGTTGCGCGTCGATAGTGGCTAAGTTTAGTGCAAACCATTCCGGCACGAAAAATGCATAGTCTTTATTACATTCATTTTTGGGGCAGACTATGCATGATTTATTAGATAGACCGAAGGTCAATATGACATTGAGTATCAAAGGCCATTTGTTGTTAGTTGACGACGACCCTGACTTACTGCGCTTACTTGCAATACGCTTGAAGGCGAATGGCTACCATGTTGCTACCGCGTCAAGCGCACAGCAGGCGCTATCCATGATTGCCGCCGAGCGACCCGATTTAGTGGTGACAGATTTACGTATGGACGGCATGGATGGCATGGGGTTATTTGCCGAAATTGATCAACGCTATTCGGGATTGCCGGTGATTATTTTGACCGCGCACGGCACCATTCCTGACGCAGTATCGGCCACGCAAGAGGGCGTATTTGGCTACATTACCAAACCCTATGATGCCCCGCAGCTGCTCGCCCAAATTGATCGAGCTTTGTTACTGCACGGCACGCATGGTGCAATTAAGCGAGTATCCGCGTCAGCGAGTGTCATGGCGTGGCGACAATCAATTATTACGCGCTCACCATTGATAGAAGAATTGTTGGTGCGTACTGAGCGTGTCGCGCAAGGTGAGGCGAGTGTATTGATCCAAGGTGAAAGCGGCACTGGCAAGGAAATACTCGCACGTGCATTGCATGACGCGAGCCCACGCGCGGCTAAGCCTTTTATCGCGCTTAATTGCGGCGCGATACCAGAAGCGTTACTCGAAAGTGAATTATTCGGTCATAAAAAAGGCGCATTTACTGGCGCCTATGCTGACCATTTCGGGTTATTTTGCGAGGCCGACGGCGGCACCTTATTTTTAGATGAAATCGGCGATATGCCATTAGCGCTGCAGGTGAAGTTGCTGCGCGCCTTAGAGACGCGTGAAGTTCGTCCGGTAGGCTCAGTGAAAAGCGTTCCAGTAGATGTGCGTATCGTTTCTGCGAGCCACCGTGATTTAGTGAAGGCGCGCGATCAGGGTGATTTCCGCGAGGATTTGTTTTATCGACTCAATGTGGTGACGCTCAAAATACCGGCTTTGCGCGAACGCCGCGAAGATATACCGTTGTTGTTGTCGAGTTTTGTTAAGCGCTTATCCGCACGCTATGCCAAGCGGGTGACAGGTTTCTCTCCCGATGCGTTATCGATCATGTTGGCGGCGCCGTGGCCGGGCAATATTCGTCAGTTACTCAATGTGGCTGAGCAAGCCGTCGCTCTCACCACGTCTGACATTGTGCCCGTGAGCGTGGTTGAGCAGGCCATGCAGCTTGGCAAAGATAGTCTGGATGGATTTGAAGAAGCGCGCCGTCAATTTGAATATGAATATTTAACACGCCTCCTAAAACTCACTAATGGTAGCGTGACGCAAGCCGCCAAAATCGCCAAACGTAATCGCACCGAATTTTATAAGCTGTTGCAGCGGCACGGCTTAGAAGCCGCACATTTCAAACTGTAGTAATACTTACACAAAGCACCGAAGCGTAAATGGTCACAGTGGGCGTTCAATTTGTCGTTGTATAGCGACGACAAATTGAGTGCTAAAACAACCACTTAGCAAATGGGCTGAAAAAATGTCGTGATTAAGCGACGTCATGTCGCTTTATGACTTCAAAGCGGAACAATTTCAAGCTTGTCAGCCCCACAAATCATCTTTCGTATACGCCAAAAACTGGCACAGCAATTGCAATGGATACCTTGAATACTCGCGGAACGCCCTCCCTCCCTGGGCGCTTCGGTTTGCGGATAGGTCCCCGCTCACCATGGTTATTACTGCGGGTATTCGAGAGTGCGCCTTCTGGGGTGGTCAAATGACCACCCCATTTTTTTGGGTTTGCGCTATAAATTTAAAAATTTGTTCGCTCTTGAAACAATGTGGGTAGCTGTAGTGACGTTGCCGGGGGTGGCCCGGTGGCCAGTCACTTTTCTTGCTTCGCCAAGAAAAGTAACCAAAAGAAGGCGAACCCGATAAGTCGTCGCGCAAAAGCGCACGATTCCCGCAGTTCATTGAAAGTCAGCGGGGCTCCGCAACTCGTGGCGAAATATTCATGTGATTTGATTAAGAGACAGAGCGCGCCACTCAGACAGTGCTCGCCTAAATCCCCGCTGACTTTCAATGAACTGCGGCGACTTAACACGGGAAACCAGTGGTAAATCATCGTTGCGTGCGCGCGAAGACAAATGTGATTGCAATCGAGCAATGCATTCCGCCATAAAAAAACCGCGCCAACACAAAGTATTGGCGCGGTTTTTTGAACGAATAACACTTGCAAATTATTCCGGTACAGATACCGTGCTGTTAGCAAATGTGATTGCATTCGCGGCCAACGGTGCGGCAACAATTGGTGGGGTATTGGCGAGCGTAATTGCAGGTGCAGCACCAGCACTGCCACCGCGCGGCACGGTACGTACCACTTGTGATGCAGGTAACGCAACATTGCTACGTGCATTGGCAAACACCGCATCGAGGGCTTGATTGAAATAGCGCTGCATCGGCACATAACGCGTATCAAAACCGGCCACGCTGGTGATGAGTGAATCAAAATGCTGTGCGTTAGTGACTTCGATATAGCTTAACTTGCTGGCGGTATCGGCAATTTTATTCAAACCAAAATAAGCGCGCGATGTGTGGTTCACTGGGGCAAATGCATCAGCGCGACCATGTACGATGATGCCAGGCTTGCCGCGCAGATTACCTGTGCGACGCACTTCGGCTAGCACCGTGTCAGTTAAAGTGGGCGCTACGGCCTGACCAAAATTAATGACCCGTGACGCAATACACTTGGCACCGTCTGCATTCAATGTTTGACGTCCATCTGCATCCACGCTGATCGCATCTTGCACCGCACCGCCGGTGGAATTGTTATTCACAATACTCACACCGAATGTTGGCGGCGCACCGCTGCCTGCGGCAAATAATTGGCGCAGCGTATTGGCGGGGGTTGCGATTGGAGTGAATGTTGTCGCGCTTGTGGTGGCGTAAGAAAATCCACATTCATTGTCTCTCACACCGCGGCGTCCAAGGGCGTTAGCTGTGGTCAGCGCGACTGAAGGCGTTGCAGTTGCATAGTAAGACGCGTGCAGCACATCTGCCTCGGCCTCCCAGCCAGCGGCGCGCAATTTTGCAATGGAAGCCAGTGCCAGCGCTTCGTTTGTTGCCCCAGTTATACCGATGTTAAATGTCGCCGATGTGAGCAAGGCTTGGCATCGGGCTACCGCGCGTGCAGTAGGTAATAAATTTACACCCGGTGCGGCAGCGAGCGTAGCGGAAGTTGCAGCGCATGGCTGAAATAAATTGGCTTGGGCGATGTAATCCATTTGCGTTCTACCCAAGCTGGCGACATCCACACCGCCACGCTGAATTTTTAAGCTGGTATTGGCAACTGTTTGTACCTGCGGCATTGCCACGGCAATCGCGTCAATGAAATTAGTGGAGTCCAACTCAGCCGCGGCTAATACAGCGCCACCGCCATTGCCAGTGGAGGCAGCGATGATGAGCGTATTTTCAGGTGTGTAGCGAACGGCTTTGCGACCGTTCGGCGCATCCGCACCAAATTTTTGATTAAGCGCGAAGAGTGCGAAGTTAATTGACTGCAACACATACGAACCCCAATCGCGCTCAAAATTACGCTGTGAGTGCGCATGCTTGAAGGCTAAACGATTTGCTGTTGCGTTATTAAACGCTGCCATGTCCGCCTGCGGTAAGCCTGCTAAATTCGCATTAAATTGCGCCAGCACACCAGCGCTCGCACCGGCTAATCTCGCCCCAGCAATGCCGACGACGGTGTCTGTTTGCAAATCATGAAAACCATTGCCGCCGCCCTTATCGGTATAGGCTACCGCACAGCCGCGCTTCAAGCCCCATTCGCCTGCGCCGCCGATGGCACCATAGACATCGCGTGATCCTGGCGAAGGTGCTGCGATGATGCAGGCATTATTGACATCGAAGGCTGTCGGTATTTGTATTAGCATCACGACGTTTTCTGCTCCCACACCGGAGCTATCTGAAAACGCGACCCATTCTTCGCCTGCAATGCGGCCTTCACCGGTGCCCGCGACACCACTGCTATCCACATTGGGCCCAAATAAGGTACCAAAGCCGCCGCCAGTAGAAGTATCGACCGTTGCGCGGTAATTACTGTAGATGGACAAACGGCGAAGCTCAATGGCAGTCGGATTGGCGACATCGGCAAAGCCGGGCAGCGTGGCAGACGCTAAACCCGTGCGTCCTAATCCTGCTGTTAATAAATCATTGGTAGTGCCATCATAAGGCGTAGTAGTAATTGCGCTACGAATAAAGCCGGGCTGCACATTCACAACAGCCGGCTCAGGGTTTTTACCGCAGCCTGCAATGAGTGATGCCGCCGTAAGTGCAATGGCAGATGAAATGAAATAACGATGTGTGTGTTTCACGGGTTGTGCCATTGAGTCTCCAATATTGCATAGGTTAATAGTAACCATCAGCCTAAGCCTGATCAAAAAATGATTTAAGTAATATGCAAGTATAAAGCGATGCGGGGCTGAACTGAGCGCGCGTAAGGTTGTTGCAGCGGATGTTGCAAAGCGCGAATGAAGTTTACAAAGCGTAGCAATATAGGCAACTTCTAATAACCCGTCGTTCGTGCTGAGGTATCGAAGCACACGCTCTTAAGTGCTTGATTTATAGGGCTTGAACAACCCTTCGATACCTCAGGGCGAACGGAATTTGAGGTTATGAGAAGTTTCCTATACCAAAAGACTAATATCGACGGTAACTTTGAAGCAATAATGTCTGAAAATGCCCGCCAATAAACGACTTTACTACTGTCAATTTAGTTGTCCGATTGCACGTTTCACTGCCGCCATTTCTTCATCTTGCCCTGCACGCTGACCTTCCAAGGTGCGTTTGACAATCACATCTGGCGTAACACTCGTGTCAGGCGTGTCTGCTTTGTATGTCACTGCCAACACCGGAATATCGACCGACACACCGGAATTGGGCAGCGTGACCCACATGAGTTCACCGCCATTGAGTCCACGCAAATTGCCGCCAGTCGCTTGACCGACCAGCGTTGCGGCACTATTTTGCTGCGCGATTAGTGCAAACTGAAACGTCGCAGAGCTATTTTCACCCCCGACCAGTAGGAAGGTGCGACCTTTGTAGCGATTAGCAACAGGTTGAATAGTCCGTTCACCATACGAGCGTGCCAGCACATTGTATTTTCCAATGGCAGTACCGCTGGTGATTTTTTCGACTTTTCCTGTGCGATCAAAAAAACTGTAATCCCACGTATCAAGATAGCGGACTAAGTTATACGGTACGCGCTCATAGGCAGACACAGATTGATCGGACGTGTACTTGGCAGGCTTGTCGATTAAATACGAGACAATTTTGCCGCCAATAGCGCCATCGCCGCCTTCATTATCGCGAATGTCGATAACCAGATTAGGGATTTTTTTGTCATTCAGCGTTGTAAACGTTTCGTCTAAAAACTTTGCCCAATCAAACTGACTATTCCAAAATGAAAAACTCGGCAGCTGCAAAATGCCCACGCTGTTTTCAATGCGAAACCGCCATGTCTTGTCGATCTGTTTGACGTCTTGTGCGGTTAGTTTTACAGTGCGCGCGCCGGTGGTGACGCTATCAACGCTGACATTTTCTGTTTTACCATTTGTGCGCCTGAGATCGACGCTATATTGTCCATTTGTGGGCGGCGACAAGAGCGGCCAAATAATATCCATTTGGCTAACATCTAGTCTGTCATGTCCAAGCTGACGAAGGCGTTTTGTGTCGCTTGACCCATCCGCGCGCAAATACGGCATCATCATTTTCACGATAGTCGCGGCGTCAATACCATTGATTGCCATGACCTCATCGCCCGCAAGCACGGCGGCGTTGCTACTGGCTAATACTAGCCAGCGATTGTTCACCAAGGTCATCGTAAAGGGGAGTTTATTTGGCTGCTCTTGCAAGGCGGCTTTGACATCCTTGCGCTGATTCAGCACATTTGTCCACGTATGCCCACAGCGAATCGCAGCGGCAAGTTCCGTCGCCGCTAAGTACATTTCAGTTGACGTTTGTGCGGCCTGACCACGCGCTTCAAACTTTGCAAATGCAGCGTCTATTTCGACTTTGCTGCGATATTTAGTTAAGGCGGGATGTAATTCGCTTAATGCACGTTTGAGTATGCGCGTATCTAGCTTTGCTTCTTCAGCAGTCAGTGTCCGCGTCGCATTCTGCACACCATGTGCGCTACTCGCTAGAAGAAACGCGCCTAACCCTAAAGCCGTTATAAAACGCGAAAGTGGCGTGTAATAAATAGAAAAATGAATGTGATCAAACATCATGACAACTCCTAAACGCCATTGGCAAACTGAGCGTGCATTTTTCAATTTGATACTGCACTTATTCCAGCTCTGAAATCCACGTCGCCTGAATCGCTTCAAGTATTTTTTCGCCAGAGCGCTCCGCATTGTCTGAAAATTCAGGAAGCGCCATTACCCACGCGTGTAAGTCCGTGAAGCGGATAGTCTTAGGATCAATATCAGGATGCGCTTCGGATAGCTGAATCGCGATTTCTAATGTGTCAGTCCATTTGATCGTCATGAATTATTCTCCCGCGCGTGATTGATGGTGTACTTGGGAATTTCAATGGTTAGCGGTGTGATGTCCACTTGCAGTTGGCATGAAAGTCGCGAGAGTGGCGTCAGTCCCCACGCCATGTCGAGCATGTCTTCTTCTTTTTCGAGCGCCTCAGGCAATGAGTCGATGCCTTCGCGCACGATGATATGGCAGGTAGTGCAGGCACACGATAATTCACAAGCATGCTCAATCGCAATTTTATTGTCTAGCATTGCGCTGCATAGTGACGTGCCAGGAGTGACTTCTAGCGTTGCGCCTTGTGGGCAAAGTTTTTCATGTGGCAGGATGGTGATGGTGGTCATAGGGCTTATGGTTTGGCGTTGAGTGTTTGGCGTCGGGCGTTAAGTGTTTAGCGTTTGGCGTTTGGCGTTATGGGTTATTTATTTCGGCCATGGTCCTGCCAGTGAAGGCTTGTGCGACGCTTTTATCCATGCGTTTTGCTGCAAATGACTCAGTGGCATTTGAAAGATATTCGCTATTCGTTTTAATCGCGGCGACATCGCTCAAGCTGGCCGCAGCTTGTAAGGATTGTATGGCGGCTTCAATTTGCGTGAGTTCATCCGCATCTAACATCGCACCATCGACCTTGATTGCCGCGCGAATCGCCTCAACCAACCGTGCGGCATCGGTGCGCGCCTCCGCTAAGCTGCGCGCCTCGGCATCCGCCTTTGCATAGGTAAAGCTCGCTTGTAGCATATTGGCAATCTCGGCATCTGTGAGTCCATAGGATGGCTTCACATCAATTTGCGCGGCCACACCACTCACAAGCTCTTGTGCGCTGACTGAAACGAGGCCATCGGCATCGACTTGAAATGCCACCCGTATGCGCGCCGCACCCGCTACCATCGGCGGTATGCCGCGTAATTCAAAGCGCGCGAGTGAACGGCAATCTTTGATTAGCTCACGCTCGCCCTGCACAATGTGTAGCGACATCGCGGTTTGGCCGTCTTTATAAGTGGTGAATTCTTGCGCACGTGCAACAGGAATAGTCGAATTACGTGGAATCACTTTCTCCGCCAAACCGCCCATCGTCTCAATGCCGAGCGATAGTGGTATGACATCTAGCAGCAGCATGTCCTCGCCCGTTTTATTGCCCGCGAGTACGTTGGCCTGTATTGCTGCGCCGAGGGCGACCACTTTATCGGGGTCCACATTATTGAGTAACGGCTTGCCAAAATAATCGTTAATGGCTTGCTGCACATGCAGCATACGCGTCGCACCGCCAACCATGACGACGCCATCAATATCGTCTAGGTTAAGCTTGGCATCGCGCATGGCTTTCTTTACCGGCAGTAATGTGCGATCTACCAAATGCATGGTGATCTGGTGAAACTCTTCTCGACTTAATTTCACATTCAGCGTTTGCCCATAGCTTAATTGAATCTCTGCACCAGCTTCTGTTTGTGTGGTGACGGCTTCTTTAACAACGCGTGCGCTCATTAGCAAGCGTCGTAAATCTTTTTGATTTGCACTCACCAATTGATGGTGTTTACGCCAATGCGCGGCAATAGCTTGATCAAAATCATCGCCGCCCAAGGCCGCATCGCCATTGGTGGCGAGCACTTCGAATACACCGCGCGATAATTTCAAAATCGAAATATCAAACGTGCCGCCACCTAAATCAAATACCGCGAATGTACCTTTGCTGGCGTTATCGAGGCCATAGGCAATGGCTGCGGCAGTCGGCTCATTTAATAAACGTAGTACATGAATGCCCGCTAGTCGCGCTGCGTCTTTAGTCGCTTGACGTTGTGCGTCATCAAAATACGCGGGCACCGTAATGACCGCGCCAACTAATTCGCCCGCGAGGGATGCTTCAGCTTGCGCGCGCAGTACTTTCAAAATTTCAGCGGATATATCGACGGGCGATTTCACGCCTGCTACCGTATCAATTTTTACCATGCCGGGTGCATCAACAAATTGATAAGGCAGTGCGCCATATTTTGCGACGTCCGCCATACCGCGCCCCATAAAGCGCTTTACCGAAACAATGGTATTGGCCGGGTCGTCTGCTTGTTCTGCCTTTGGTTTTACGCCAACCTCAATGCGACCATCGGCAAAATAACGCACCACAGATGGCACTAATTTTTCACCGTCATGAGTGACAAGCACGGTTGCAACACCACTTTTGACGGTAGCAATGAGTGAATTGGTCGTGCCTAAATCAATGCCCACCGCCAAGCGGTGTTGATGTGGCGCGGTGGATTCGCCGGGCTCAGATATTTGTAGGAGTGCCATAGGATTGCGTTAGCTTTCTAGTGCTTCGGCGGCAAGATCAATCTCTTCGCCGAGTTTTTCGAGGAAGCGTAATTTACGCACGGTTTCACGCGCCTCTACCATCGTCGCACTATTTGTTAATTGCGTAGCAAGCAACGCAAATAGCGCTGTTTCATCGGTTTTTTTTTGCAGCGCGAGCGCATTAAGTGCTGCATCATCGCGTTTAGTTTTTGCGTCTACTACCGCTTCGCGCCATTCCATTTGCTGCATGAGAAATGCGATTGGCATTGCAGTGTTACGCTCTTCCTC
>JANNWG010000045.1:0-4654 GCA_031414695.1 Burkholderiales bacterium | reverse complement strand
CGTCCGCAAGCCCTCTACAGGCCGATCTACATACTTAGATTCCATTATTTAATTTCGCTTAACACACGCCAATGGTCGGGCTTATGTCTCGCTAGTAACCTTGATTTAACGTTTTACCAAGTCACCCGGCAAAACGCGGTCCTCGTTAATGACTCTCGTGCATCTTGTGAAACCTGACGTTGAGGCCCATCAGTTGAGAGCGCGGCTGTTTTTTAGGCAGCTAGTGCGTAGTTTTGGTCGTTTGCGACTATTTGTTTTGCAGTTGTATTTACGAGGTACTCTGCCCCTCGGTATGCACGGTTCTGCTTTGGTGCCCACGTCGAAACCAGGTCGGCCCCGTGTTCGTTGTGTATTACTATTTTACGCTTCAATTTCGCGCTAAGTGCATCTAAGTTTACTTTTTAGGCTTTGGTTTTTTAGCCGCTACCGGTTGTTCACCAAAAAGTTGTTCGAGTTCTTCTTCGTACTCAGGGCCGTATGGTCCCATCAATGTCAGCATGACAAGTTTTTCAAATTCATCGGCAAATTTGTCGATGACATTATGCGGGTCGGGAACGAGGCCTTTGTCGGTGATGAGTCCAAATTGCACGCGGCCATTGTAGGTGAGGATAGATAACCCCATGCCGATGCCACCTGATTGCGGTACCCAAAATTCGATTTCATTGATCTCGCTACCTGCCAAATAAAGTGGCTTTTGTGGGCCGGGCACATTGGTCATGACGGCAGTGGCGTTACGGCCGATAAGCCCGCTGATTTGATCTTGCAAAATTTTAGGGCCTAAGCCGACTGCGGAGAGTAATACAAAGGCGACGATAGGTTGCGATGAGCCCTTGAGTGCGCCCATGCGTGCTCGCACGAGTTCGAGTCGCTCAAGTGGGTCTTCAACGCCCACCGGCAAATCAACAAAGACCAAGCCAAATTGGTTGCCTAGTTCGTTGGCTTTTTCAACTGGGCGTAGGTTGACGGGCACGATTGCACGTAACTCAACGCCATCTGCCTTATCGTTATTGCGTTGCAAATAATCGCGCAACGCGCCAGCGGCGGTGGCGAGTAATACGTCGTTGATGGATGCGCCGAGCGCTTTGCCAACAACTTTAACTTCAGCCAGTGGTAGCGGGTCACACCAGGCCACACGTTTCTCGCGGCTGAGTAAGCCTTTGTAACGGGTTTGGGTATCTGGCTGCATCATGGCGATTTTGCGAAGCTCTTCCGCGAGCTCGACGCCTTTGGTGGCAAATTCGCGCATGGTGGAGGGGTCTTTGGCAATCTCTAAGCCTTGTTCGACCAATCCGCGCGTGAGTTTCATCGCACCCGACATCACCGAGGCCATTGGTTTAGAGACAGACTTCCAAAAATCCATTTCGTCTTTAGGACGTTTTTCGGCTTTTTTCGGTTTGACAAGGCTGGCTTCAGGTGTTTCACCCGTGAGTGACATCATCACCGAAATAAGTGCAATCCCATCGGCGTAGCAATGGTGTATGCGTGAGACCAAAGCAGAGCCACCTTGGTAATTTTCAATCAAATGAAATTGCCACAACGGTTTTGTGAAATCAAGCGGTTCACTGGCAAGCTGCGAGACAAAATTTTCTAAGTCTTCTTTCGTGCCGCGTCCAGCGAGCTTGCCTTTTTTGACATGGTTGGCTAAGTCAAATTTTTTATCTGTTTCCCACCACGCGCCTGTCGGATCCTGTATCGCTTTTTGTTTGAACCGTTTGAATGTAAGAAAGCGATCTTCAAGGGTTGACTTAAATTTTTGCAGGCTAATTTTGTCCTTGAACATCATCACCCCGACAATCATCATCAGATTTGTGGGGTGCTCCATGCGTAGCCACGCGGTGTCCACGCCAGTCATGCGTTCTCGACCGAGGACGATTGCAGAAAACGAGGGAATACTTGGAATGCTCGGCATATGCGTTCTTTTTTTAATGTCGCTTAACTAAAACAAGCAAAAAGGCATCACGTCTCCACACATGGTGCCGCCTTTTAATACGGTGCAAACTGGTACAGTCATGGTGCACGTTGCGAGGCAAAAGCGTTTAGGCTAAAGTCCGCAATAGCAATTTAAGCTTACTTTAGCGGTAATACCAATCGGTATGCAACTTGAAAACGCCCCTAAGCGCGGTATCTGCGATACAAATTTTTAATAAAAACGACATTAATGAGGAAAAAATAATATGTCCGACACCAAAAAGCTATTTGAAAAAGCGGTCAAAGACGTTACAAAAGCCAAAACTGACCCGGGAAATGACATGAAATTGCGTTTATATGCGCATTTTAAGCAAGCGACCGATGGTGACGTGACGGGCGATAAGCCAGGCTTTACCGACTTTGTAGGACGTGCAAAATTTGATGCGTGGACCAAACTCAAAGGCACGAGCCTCGAGGATGCGCAAAAAGCATATGTGAAATTGGTGGAGCGAGTACTACGCGATTAAATGCGTAAACGGGGGCACTTCTCAAAACCACGTGTCTTCCCGGCGAAGGCCGGGATCCAATTTTGTAAGCTGCTGATGCGTAAAGAAAATTAGACCTCGGCCTTCGCCGGGGCGACAGTTTTTTGAGGTTTTTAGAAGTTCCCACAGATGAAAAACCAATAATGGCGGGCGTTCTCAGGCAAAAAAGCTCGTAAACTCCCGTAGTTATTAGGGTTTGCAAAAAACGTTGTCAATAGCATTACGCCTAAGTTTCATGGCGACGATGTGCCTATAAACCCCTATCTTAGCGCGCCGCAGGCGACGTGAGACTCCACTAAACTGGCATTCCGCCATTAGCATGCCACACTCAATTCACGTAAAGCCCCCATGCCTGCCCCGACCAATGTGATTGAACGTGACTCTGACTATTTCAGTGAATCGCGCCGTTTAACTGGACCCAATTTCTTTTTTGCCACAACGGGCGTGGTGTTAGAAGCGTTAGGCGCCGCGTCAAAAGATGTCCGCGCACATGCACGTTGGCGTGTCCATGTGGTGGCACTTACCGAGGCGCTTGGCTGGCATGCCGAATGTATCGTGCGGGTACACAGTGCCAGTGCGTCATTGGTGTTGAGCGCACCAATGGATCAGCTTTATGTCGCCACAGAAGTCAACGAATGGGCGTGGGAGTCGGCAACGTCTGACTGCTTTCCTACACTAAGTGTATCGAACGCATGTGAAGATGGCACGCACAGCATGCCAAACGATATCGGAGATATTGCAGCGGCCTTAACACGGCTGCGTGCATCCGCGTTGGCCGAAAAAAACCCTGCGCTTATTGCGCTGCACGCTGCCGCAGCGGCGCGCAATGTTGCACTTTATGCTGATGATGACGAGGCTTCTATTGGCGCGGGCGCATCATCAATGACCTTCGCGTTGTCAAAGATTCCAGCGCCTGCTGATATAGATTTCTCAGCCGTTAGCGATATACCGGTCGCACTCGTTACTGGCTCTAACGGCAAAACCACCACCGTGCGGTTGTTAGCCGCGATGCTAACGGCACAGGGTGCTACGGTCGGTTATTCGAGCACCGAAGGCGTTGTGATTGATGGTGAAGCCGTCACATCAGGCGACTATTCAGGGCCAGCAGGTGCGCGCACGGTGCTGCGTGATAAGCGCGTTACTGCGGCGGTGCTAGAGTGCGCACGAGGCGGTATGTTACGTCGTGGATTGGCGCTTTCTGAAGCCGATGTGGCCATTGTAACCAACGTGAGCGCGGATCATTTTGGCGAATACGGGATTGATAACCTTGATGATTTAGCCGACGCCAAACTCACCGTAGCACGTGCGTTGCGTGAATCTGGTGTGCTAATACTAAATGGTGAAGATGCACTATTGATGAGACGTTCCAAGAATTTATGGTCGAAGGTAGCCGTCTTTGCTGGAGATTTTAAATCTGCAATATTGCAAGCTAAGCGCGCTGAACGTGGCTTGACATGTGGCGTTGAAGCAGGGCAGCTCAAATTATCAAATGCCGAAGTTACCGTTGATTTAGGCAGTGTGGCCGCCATGCCACTCACGGCAAACGCGCACGCCATTTACAATATTGATAACATCGCTGCCGCCACGCTCGCAGCGTATGCACTCGGTGTGCCGCATGCAACGATAAGCGCCACACTTAAGACATTCGGCGCGTCGCGGCACGATAATCCAGGCCGACTCGAACAATGGAATATTAACGGCGTACACATCTTGATTGACTATGCGCACAACCCTGCTGGCTTAGCGGGATTACTCGATGTGGCGAATGGCTTACGTGCAGCTTCATCAAGGCTTGGGCTGCTGCTCGGCCAAGCCGGTAACCGTGAAAACGCTGACATTGACGCACTCGCCAACACCGCTGCCCGATACACACCAGATTTGATTGTGTTGAAAGATATTGAGGGCATGTTACGTGGGCGCGCTGATGGTGAAATCGCTGCAATGATGGCGCGCTTATTGGTGTCCGCAGGTGTTGCGCCCGACAGTATTAAAACCACACTGTCTGAGCTCGATGCGGCTAAACAGTTAGTTGAATGGGCCAATGCAGGAGATGTGGTAGTGCTGCCAATGCATGGCGCAGTTGCTAAACAGGCAATGCGTGATTGGCTGGATGGCTTGGGATGACATTTTTTGCCTTTGTCCGCATTCATCAGTGTTCATCTGTGGCTAAACGCTTTTTACGTTCAACACCCATTATTCAT
>JANNWG010000044.1:0-12517 GCA_031414695.1 Burkholderiales bacterium | reverse complement strand
TTATTGCGTTCAAGATGGCTACATGCAGTGATCAATAGCAAGCTAATTGATAGCATCAGGGCGCGCAGCGGCGTAAATTTGGTTGGCTTCACACTTGCAATCATCTTGTTTGAATCACAATCGAATTAAAGGGGCTAGGTTATTTCTTTGTAGCTATCGATTGAACATTTAAAATTCAGTTTTTAAAACTTGAGAGTCGCCATTCTGCGGGCATCTTCAGCCATAAACACTCTAAAACAACCGTAAATAAAAGACTTTTCTATTATTCAGGATCTATAGAGGTGGCAATTAAATATAGGCAGTTTTATAAATTAAAAATTACAGTCGTCCCCGCGAAGGCGGGGATCCAATTCCGTTGCTTACGTGTTGCACGAAATTGGATCCCCGCCTTCGCGGGGACGACAAAGTCTGATGATTTTTCTCTATATTTAATTGCCGCCTCTATAACTGTGCGGTTTGCCACGCTTCACAAATATCCCCCGCCGACGCACTCCACACGTCTGGCTTTGCCATGATGTAGGCGAGGGCGGCTTCAACGTGTTTGATGCGGTGCGGTTGCCCCATCACCCATGGGTGTAGTGAAAGTGAGAGGATGCGGCCACCTTGGGTTTCGGCCTCGGCCAATAGCAAATCACACGCGTCCATGACTTGCTCGGCCCACGATTGTTCGCTGTGAAAATTATCCATCACGACAAAACGGTCCTCTAGCTCAGTCGAAAGCGGCATGGCGATTAAGTCGCCGTGTTTGGTGTGAAATGGGTAAGGTATTTCGTCATTGACCCAATCGCAAAAGTAGTCGATGCCATTGGCCTTGAGTAGTTCTGGTGTGTTGTCACTTTCAGATTTGCCGGGCGATAGCCAGCCGCGTATGGGTTGTTTAGTTTTGTCGCGCAACAGATCAAGTGAGCGTTTGATGATGTCAGCCTCAGTGGCGATATCTAGCCCGCCTGCGTGTGGTGTATCCATGCTCCACGAGTGGCCGATGACTTCATCATTACGGGCGACGACAGCATCGAGTAGCTGCGGATAGCGTTCCGCTAAGGAAGCATTCATCGCGATAGTGGGCTTCACGCCAGCGTGATCTATTGCGTTAAAAAAACGATAGATGCCGACACGATTGCCATAATCACGCAATGTGTAGTGGCGCAGATCAGGGTAGGGCATGGTCATGTTGCCAGGCAGCTTGATGGGCTTGCCGTTTGGGTTGAGCGGAAAATGCTCAAGACTGATATTCACCCAGAGCGCTAATTTTTTTCCATTCGGCCACAGCACGGGCTTGCGATCAGTGAGCATCGACCATTCGTAGCGCGTGTGATCCATGCCGTAGCGACGATGCGGATATTGCTGGTATTCATCGTCCAGTGGCGGATGTGGGGAAGTCGGAGTAATGATCGTATTGTCTGAAGCTCGCCGTGGGGCCTGAGGTTTGGAAGGGGGTTATAAGCGTATGGACGATGTTAAAACAGGGCGAACAGGGGGTGGGGGGTTTGTGGTTTTTTTTTTGTTTTTTTCTGCCGCTCCCGTGCCCCTTGGTGTTTACGTTGGCTTTCCACGGCTTACCCCCTTTTAACCCCCGGGCCCCACGGCGGTTGGGAGAGTCTCTGGGGAGGTCGTCATTATTTTTTCCCTCGACCAATAAGGTCAGCTACTGCGGCGTCGTAATGATTCGTCAAATAGTAATCCGCAATCTCGCGGCCTGTTGTTACCCACAAATCACTGTGGCCGGTAATGTATTCAAGCGCTTCTTCGAATGCGCGCAAACGATGCGGGCAGCTCACTTGATAATTATGCGTTGGTATACACATGACCGTGCCCGATGTCGCACCCTCCGTATAGAGGCGATCAAACGAATCTTTAATCATCTGTCCATAGCGGCGCGGCTCAATTTTATTCACCACATAGGCGATGGTGTCGTTGAGTTCGAGCGAGTAGGGCACTGAGATAAATCGTTGTCCACCGCGCACGTTGACGGGTGTGGGTTGATCATCGTGAAATAAATCGCAAGTGTAGGTGCCGCCAAGCTCGGCAAATAAATCTATCGTGACGTCGCTGTGTGAAAGTGCGGGCGCTAAGTAGCCGGCGGGTTTTTTGCCGACGTGACGCTCAATGGTTTCAATGGATTCCCATATCATCGCGCGCTCTTCATCTTCACTCATGCCATAGGTGTAACGCGTGTTGTAAATGCCGTGCGAAAAAAATTCCCAATCACGTTCGCGACACATTTCAATGATTTCAGGATGATGTGTACACAGCGCGGTGGAGAGCGAGATAGAGCCGCGAATGCCGTACTTGTCGAGCAACTTCATCTGCCGCATGTGTCCGACACGGTTGCCATAGTCACGAATGCTGTAACCCGGCACAGCAGGTATCGGCTGCGGCCATGCCGCACGTGCGGGATTTTTTGGCGGATTTAATTCGTAAAATTCGATATTGGGTGCTACCCAAAATGCGAGTCGCGCACCATTCGGCCAAGTGATTTTGGGGCGATTGGCGTAAGGCCAATAGTCGTAGTAGCCGGGGTCGGATTTGAGTGTGGGTTTATTTTTTTCGGAAGACATAAGAGTGTAAAAATTTTTTTTTAGCCACAGATAAACGCAGATAAGGTCAACAGCAACTTTATAAATTCTGTCATTCCGACAGAGCGGTTTTTGGCGACGAGGAATATGTTTTTTTGATTAGCGAAACAACCTATCTCTAGGCTTGACCGCTGGAAATCCTTTTTCGGTACGCTCGGGATGACAGGGTTGCGCTTTTTCGGCGTCCATCGGCGTCCATCGGCGGTTCCAAAAAAACATCCGCGTTTATCAGCGTTTATCTGCGGCTAAATTATCTTGATTCTTCAACCAACCCAATACATCCGCCACATCCATCACATCTGCATATTTCAACATCATGTCAGTTAAGTTAGCAAAATGGTAGCTCTCGTGTTTATCGGCCACACATTCCTCCGGCACGATGGTGCGATAGCCGTGCGCCAAGCTATCAACTACCGTTGCGCGCACGCAGCCTGATGTAGAGCCGCCGGTGACAATGATCGTATCAACCTTGTGCCAAACGAGCAGCGATTGCAATTGGGTTTCAAAAAAAACCGACGGCATTTTTTTGCAATAGATGACATCACGTGTGCGATCAATATCAATACGATCATCAAACTCCGCACGACGTGAGCCGAATTTAATATTTTGTAGCGAGTCAGGCGTATTCGTGCGTGTGCCCCAAACGCCAGCATCCTCGCCGCTTTCCATGTAGGCGACATAGGTGAAGACCACAGGCCAATTAAGAGTGCGAAAATTTTTAGTTAACTGATTGATGTAATCAATTTGCTTGGGGTCAGTCTCGTAGGCTGTTTTGAATTCATCGACCTTGGTGTAGGCTTTTTGCGGGTCAATATTGATGAGCGCGGCTTTGTTGCCGAAGCCAAGTTTGGCGCGGTTTGGATTGGTTTTAATGTCAGCCCAAATTTCTCGAGCGGTTTTGTTTGAGAGTTCCATGGTTTCCTATTTTCCGCAGATTTACGCAAGCTACATTTTTTAGCTGCAGATGAACGCTGATAAACGTAGATAAAACCAGCTACCTTATTAGTTGTCATCCCGAGCCCTTCGAGTACCTCAGGATAAACTTGGCTATGCCAAGCCGAGGGATATGCTGTTTCGCTGTAACGTAGAAAAAGCATATCCCTCTGAATGTTGTGTGGATATATCTGCGTTCATCGGCGGTTAATATGTTTTTTCAACGCGATATAAAAAATCAACCAAACGCATTCAACCCCGTCTGCGCGCGGCCTAGTATGAGCGCATGCACATCGTGCGTACCTTCATAGGTATTCACCGCTTCTAAATTCATCGCATGACGTATCACGTGATATTCATCGGCGATACCGTTGCCGCCGTGCATATCTCGTGCAACACGGGCGATGTCGAGCGCTTTGCCGCAGTTGTTACGTTTCATCAGCGAGATCATCTCTGGTGTTGCGCGGCCTTCGTCTAGTAAACGACCCAGCCGCAATGCACCTTGCAGGCCGAGCGTGATTTCGGTTTGCATATCGGCTAATTTCTTTTGCACAAGTTGCGTGGCGGCGAGTGGCTTACCAAACATCATGCGATCAAGCGTGTATTGGCGTGACTGCATCCAGCAGTATTCCGCTGCACCCATTGCGCCCCAGCTAATGCCGTAACGCGCTTTATTCAAGCAACCAAATGGGCCTTTGAGTCCTTTGACGTTTGGCAATAAATTTTCATCTGGTACGAACACTTGATCCATGACGATTTCACCCGTGATGGAGGCACGCAATGAAAATTTGCCATCAATTTTTGGTGCGCTTAATCCCTTCATGCCTTTTTCCAGTACGAAGCCGCGGATGGTGTCGCCATCTGAGGTGTCTTTTGCCCAAACAATAAATACATCAGAGATAGGGGAATTGGTAATCCACATTTTTGCGCCGTGAACGATATAGCCGCCATCCACTTTGGTGGCGCGCGTAATCATGGAGGATGGGTCAGAGCCTGCACCTGGTTCAGTCAAACCGAAGCAGCCCACATACTCGCCCGTGGCTAATTTGGGTAGCCATTTTTCACGCTGCGCCTCAGAGCCGTAGGCGTAAATTGGATGCATGACTAAGGAAGATTGCACACTCATCGCTGAACGATAGCCCGAGTCAACACGCTCCACTTCACGCGCCACTAAGCCATAGCAAACATGATTCACACCTGCACAGCCATAGCCATCAATGGTCGCGCCGAGCAAGCCAAGCTCGCCCATTTCATTCATGATTTCACGGTGAAAAACTTCATTGCGATTAGCGAGCAATACGCGCGGCATGAGTTTTTCTTGGCAGTAGGCATGCGCTTGATCGCGCACCATGCGTTCTTCATCGCTGAGTTGGTCATCAAGCAGTAGCGCATCATCCCATTTGAAGGTAGCTTTTAGGTCGTTTGGTTTCATGCAGGCTCCAGAATTCAATATTGGTAATAGATAATCAAAGTTGATAATAGTTTAACAAATAAGCCATAATTTGTCCGGACAACTTTATTTAACCCGCCAATATGTCATCTCAAACCATCAGCCAAAAAATCATCGCCCGTGCCGCAGGCTTGGCGTCTGTTAGCGTCGGCGAGATTGTCACCTGCAAGGTTGATTTAGCGATGATGCATGATTCGGGTGGCCCGCGTCGGGTGGAATCGAAGCTTAAAGAATTAGGTGTCGGGCTGTGGGATCCATCGAAGGTGGTGCTTGTTTCAGATCACTACACGCCCGCTGTCGATGTTGATTCGGCGGGCATATTGTCACTCACGCGCAAATTTGCGACCTTACATCAGATACAAAATTTTTACGATGGCGTTGGCATTTGTCACGTGATCTTGCCTGAGCGTGGGCATATGCGGCCAGGCTTATTTGCAGTCGGCGGTGACTCGCATTCGCCATCGGGCGGGGCCTATGGCGCATTCATGGTGGGCATCGGCGCAACGGAAATGGCGGGAGTATTGGCCACTGGCGAAATTTGGGTGCGCGTGCCTGAAACCATACGCGTGGAGTGGCATGGTGCATTAGGTCGTGGTGTAACCGCTAAAGATATTTTGCTCAAACTTTGCGCCTCGCTTGGCATGAATAATGATTACAAAGTCATCGAATATGCAGGCTCGACTGTCGCGGCGATGCCGATGAATGAGCGCTTAACAATGTCGAATATGTCGGCGGAGTTAGGCGCTAAAACCGGCATCATCGCGCCTGATGCAACGACCATCGCTGATCTGGCGGCCAAAGGTGTGAACGTCGATGCATGGCAACAAACCCTCAATAGTGATGAAGGTGCGACTTACTTAGCACAACATATTTTTGATGCCAGCGCACTTGCGCCGCAAGTTGCCGCACCCCACACGCCTGCCAATAGCCATGCGGTAACGGATACCGATAAGGTGAAGCTTGACCAAGCGTACTTGGGTGCATGCACAGGGGCTAAAGAAAATGATTTACGCATGGCCGCTGAGATATTAAAAGGCCGAAAAGTCGCGCATGGCACACGACTTTTAATTGCGCCTGCCTCTACACAAACCACTGCCAAGCTCGCCGCCGATGGCACGTTAGCAATTTTGTTGGAAGCGGGCGCACAACTACTGCCAACCGGCTGCGGCGCGTGCGCGGGCTACGGTGCGGGTGTGCTTGCGGATGGTGAAGTCAGCATAGCCTCGACCGCACGTAATTTCAAAGGCCGTATGGGTTCCGCAAAATCACATGTGTATTTGGCTTCGCCTTATACCGTGGCCGCGTCAGCGGTGAAAGGTGAGATTGCCGACCCACGGGAATTTTTATCATGAATGTGCTTTTGGCTCCTCCCTTAGAAAAAGGGAGGTTGGGAGGGATTGCGTTGATTAAGACAACATTGCTGGTAGCGACAACATGACCAACACCAACCTAGTCCGCATCTGGAAATTCGGCGACCAAATTGACACCGATGTGTTAGCGCCCGGTCGCTATATGAAAGGGACAATTGATGAGCTCGCCGCGCATTGCTTGGAAGCGGTGCGCCCTGAGTTTGCCGCGAATGTGAAGCCAGGTGACATCGTCATCGGCGGTGTCGGATTTGGTATCGGCTCATCGCGTGAGCAAGCCGCACAAGCGTTAACGCATCTTGGTGTAGGCGCTGTCATCGCCGCGGGGGCCGCGCGTATTTTTTATCGCAATGCAATTAACTTGGGCTTGCCTGTGCTCGTGTCGCCAGACACAGATAAGCTCATAGATGGCGCGATGGTGGCGTTTGATTTAGAAATGGGTATCGTTAAAAATGCACAAGGTGATGTCATCGCCAAATGCGAAACGCTACCAGCGTTTTTGTTAGAAATTGTTCGCGATGGCGGCTTGATTCCAAATTTGAAAAAGAAGTTGGCTAAAAGGTAAGGCGCGGTGCGGGATAGCGGCAAAACGATAAACACTAATATCGGCGGGTTATTTCAAGCATAAATGCTTGAAATAACCCGCCAATAGGCGCAATTCAATTGTTTACAAAAAAATGTGAACAAACAATTCTGCGAATTCATCGCTAGTCATTTGACCGCGTCAATAGTTAAGCATAGTTAAGCAGCGTCACTCTAGGACAGCGATATCGCGTGTCACAAATGTTGCGTCTGGCAACAGTTCAAGTTCAATTATTTTTTCGCCGACCTTTAGTTGATAGCGCCCAATGGCTAATCCATCAAATAGAAATTGCCCAAACACGGCTGTTTGCGTTTCCTGCGTCATGCCTACACCGTTCGCGGTTGCAGGTCCAATCAGTATTACATTGCGACCAACAGGCCCAGTTTCATTGCTATCCGCCAAGCCATTATTGTTAGTGTCGATAAATAGGCGGCCACGCAATTGACCCGATATTTCTATTGGGATGACGAGCTCGGTTATCTCCTGATCGAGTACGGAAATTCTCGGCATATTTTTCGATTCGATTCGATAGCCAATTGGCAGCGACGTGACATCAACTGTGATGAAGTAAGCACCTTGCGGCACATTATTAATCGTAAAATTTCCCTTGTTGTCGGTGCGTAATTGCCAAGGCGTACCACCTAGCCGTACTACCACTGCAGCCAAGCCTAATTCGTCTTTGTCCTCGATGCTATTGCGATTTTTATCTAGATAAACGCGCCCTTGCACCATGCCATGCCGTGGTCGCGGTAATTGCGTTGGACGCTGCGCCGCACCAGTCAGCAAGCCGGATAGTTGTAAATATCCAAAGGTGGGCTGGCCTATTGCTTTGTTAATGCCAAATTCAAGGCTAAGACCACGTGTAATAGCGTATTGCGTTCGTACGTTGTAGTACCAGCCGTTGTTCGTCGCCGTTGCGTTGTTCAACGTCTCAAGTGGCTTTTGGGTATTGCCGGAAATCAGATTGTCCAACGCCGTTTGCGTGCTCGAACGTAGGCTCGCGGCATTGTTGGTTTTGGTTCGCGATAAACCTGTATTAGCCGAAACGCGTAACCGTTCACCAAACAGGCTACCCGACTGAAAACTCAAGTTAGTGGATAACGTCACACCGCTGTTGCGTGATTCGCCAAGCGGCGTTTCACTGCGCGACCAAGATGCATTAATGGCAGATGTAAAAGTGAGCGTTTGTCCGCGAAGCCCCGACAACATCCATGGATTCAAGCCCGCGGTGGCCGCAAATGCGCGTTGACGCTGCTGAATTGCGCCTCGGCTTTCGGTTTTCTCCATGCGCGCACTGGTAACGAGGTGCTCAAATCGCTTGTCGAGCGTGAGTGTGAGCCTATCGGCGTCGGTCTTTTCTAACGGCGCAGGTGCGCTGATATTTGCTAACGCTGTACTTGGCAGGCTACGTGCGCTAACAGTCGAAAAATCAGCGCTAATACCAACATCGTATTGCGGAATGCTAACGCCAATATTGGCGCCACCGCCGATGCTATCGGATTGCAATGGATCTGCTAAACCGTTGCGACGCGTAAAGCTTCGTGTACCAAAGCTCAGCCAATCGGTGATTGGTCCGCTCAGCGAAAAATCTAAATTGCCTTGGTCGATTGGCCGAACAAGTTTTCCCAATGCGTCTTGGGTAGGATCTCCTGCATAGGTGGCTGACGCATATTGCAAGCTCGCGCCTAGATTCCATTGATGCGGCAATTGTCCTGATAATGCAAGGTAAAGGCGCCCGCCCTCGCCACCGAGTGAAGCGTCTGGGCGTTTAACATTGCCAACATTTAAATCCGAATAAAGCGACCAACGATGATTGACCTGTCCGGCAGTCGTTGCCTTGGTTGCTCCCCATCGCACTGTCTCATTCCAGCTGAGCGTCGTTTCAGAACCGCCCAGCAATGTTGTCCCTAGTTTGGTCGCCAACCCTAGCTCGCGTTGTTGATCATTACTGTACCAACGTAAACCGGCTACGCTACCCATAAATGATGGATAACCAACAATGCTATTTTTGCTATCGGGTGATAGCGCCGCGGCATTTTTAATTGTGGCAAATGGCTGACCAGCTGATAGTCTAAGCACGCCATCGCCTAACGTTGTTTGATACGACAAGCCTCGCCAACGCGAAATACCAACGCCATCTAATTCACGTTTTGCGGCAATTGCGTCGCCAAATATGCCAGAGCCGCCTTCGAGTGATTGCCATTGCATTGATAGCCAAGTGGGTCGCAATAAATTCGACACCCGTTGCGGATTCGGGTCAAGATTGCCGAGTAAACGACCATCCGCGGGCGCTTCAACACGAAACTGGCCGCTGTAAATACCCACTAGCCCGCGCACTTCGAGTGTGTTAAAGCCAGTGGTGCCAACTAAATAGCGTGTTTGCTGCATTGCGAATGGCTGTGTGCGTGCCCGCTCGATAACTTTGGCACTAGGTGTCGTGACCCCTAGCAAACGATCATCAAGGTTCGCCTCGATACGATTGCTGCCCGGTGCAAGGGTGATATTTGTTCCCGTTAAGGCGGCGACAACATCTTTGGGCAGCAATAAATTCGCAAGCTCAATTAACGCTGACGGTTGCACAATACCAATCGGTCTGCGGTTAGCGGAAATCAAGCCTGTTTGTGCATTCCACGACATCACCACACCATCTTGTATGCGTGTCACGGTAATTGTTTGTCCTTCTACCTGAATGCGCCCACTCACGGCATCACTGATTGGGCGCAACGGAATTAATAAAATGCCGCCTGTCGCGCGTGGCGCAATCGATGTAGCGACCCGCTTACCATTAATCCATAGCTCAAGATTGGTATCAGGCCGTAAGCGTTCGTCGAGATCAAACTGCCAACCATCTGCAATTTTTTTAGCGTTGGCGCCCGACAGTACTGAAATCGAATTTGGAGAAAGCCAACCTTCCTGCGGAATTTCTTTGTCGCCATTGGGCAATCGACCTATTGTTTGCCCATTTGCCCGTACTAACCCTTCCGGAAATACGAGTTCAAGCGTGGCGTTGTCGTACGGGCGACGCACGCGTAAGGTCTTTAACGCCGGGTCATAGGCATGGCGGATTTTCAGTGCATCAAAAATTGGTGCATAGCGCAATAATTCGCCCGCCTCGTGAATGTCGGCCTCAACAATCTGACCTTCAACTCGAACCAAGAGTTTGCTATTGGTGGAGTCCTTTGGTTGCGATGCACTGACCGTTGGAATCGTCAATTCGCTTGGCAATGGCGCTGCAGACGCAACGCAACCTGCACCTAAGTTGCCAAATACGGTAACAAATAAGGCGACAATGGAGATGCAATATTTCAACGCAGAATTGATGGCAGCAAGCATGATTGAAGTTTAGTGTGCAATCACACGTTTAGGTGACTTCTGCCTGCGTTGGCAGGTGAAATGAATGCTGAGGTTGTATTAGGGTCGCTGATAGAAATTGAGTGTGAGGTCAATATCAGCAGCACCTGTTCCGGTCGATAAATCAATCGGCGGCAAAGTATAAGAAGTATTCAGCCTAATTGATTGCGGCATGATATTTGTACCGCCCGAGGCGACACCCCGAATGCCCTGTACACGCCGAAATTCTGCAACCCGCGTTGGTCCAGGCGAGACTTGGCCCAGATTGGTAATTGCAGCATTGGCAACAAATGTCGGCACCGCCGCGCTGGCACCATAAGGCTGTCCGCCATCATTACCCGTTTGCGTAATTGAAAACACCACACCAACGTTAGCTAAATTGATTTGCGGGCCAAACGTGCCGGTATTCGTTGCTTTAACCGATGCGGCGTAGAGATCAAAATCCAAGGTACTTGTCACATACAGACTTCGACTCACCGTTCGATTGACTAGCGCGATACGTTGATTGGCGGCAATCGAAAATGCTACTTGGGTATCTGCGATGTCTAAGAATCCATTCGCATTGACGTCTGCAAATGCGATATCTGCTGTGCCATCCGCGTTGGTATCGAGGCCGATGCGTGTGACTTGATTCGCTGCTGGCACCGCTGCCGCCGCCAGAGTACCCGTTACGACGGCTGTCACAACGCCACCAGCACCAACCAATGTGCCACCCGTCCAACGAATTAAGGGCTGATTGGCGGCGACGCAGCAGGTATTGGTTGCGATATTAAAGGCGTCATAAACAGAAAAATCTGTCCCATCCCCTGCCACGACACAGCCAAAGTTAACGCAGAAAGTATCGGTATCAATAAAGGTCGCGTGTACATGCTGTGGAAGCATGGTAAACGCAAATACGATAACTGCAAAAAGAAAATTTGCAGCACTAACAAAAATATTACGTGTCATGATCGTGAAGGCGCATTTGTCTTAGCGCGACACTGGGTTTACAGCCGGCGGTGCCGATTTAACAGCAGGCTCTGTTGTGGGTTTACTGGCTCTCGTTGAGGGCGCAGGTACGGCTGGTGACGCTAGCGGTATTGCGGCTGTGTCTTTATTCCACGTCCAGTTTTGTTCTTGCATCAACTCACCCGCGCGCTCATTCGGGCGCTTCGGGTCAAAAACGTTATACAACTTCCAATTTAGCTTGTAGGTCGCTTTAGGTAAATGATCTGCCTTGACAATAGCGCGCCACGTGCGTGACTGGGCGTCCATGAGCACAATCTGCGCGTCAGCGCTATGAATAACTTTGCCACTTTCATCGGCGAAACTTGTTACCGCAATTAATCTAGCGTGGGCACTACCTTCGTTTTTGATATCAGCTTGAAACATTGCACCCTTAACGGCATCTGGCACAAAATTTATATTCGATACAGTTGGCTTAGTCGTCACACCAGGCGGAACTAAATACATGAGTGTTGAAACCTGCGTTGCGTTCCAAACACCATTGAGTTTTTTCATCTCCTCTGGGGAAGGCTGAGGATTAGTCACCAAAATTGCGACACGATACTCGCGCGCATCAATTTTTGCAGGAATGGTGATGTCAACAACGATAGTTTGTGCTTCCGCAGCACGCAAACTAAAGCGTGCTGGGGCAAACCGCGTCCAACTTGCCGCCGAATTAGCAGACGGCGGAGATAACTTTAACTGACCATTTTCATCGAGCGACCATTCAGCAATGCCAACAATAAAATTTTGCCCTTTATCAGTTCGCAAATTGCCAACTTTAATTGTTTGACGAATCGTCGAACCGGGGTTGGCGGCTAATTCAACATTGGCGGGTTGAATGCCAACGCCAGTTGCCTCGGCGCTTGATGTGCCTAAGATTAGTGTCCCAATCAACAAAAGCGATGCAATTGATAAACTCGATTTGAATGCCGCGATCTTCCCTTGTCGTATCTGACCAGCGATACGATAAAGGGAAATTTTCAATTGATATAACAAGAGCTGATTCATTTTGTTTAACCTCAGGCCGCTTAATTTATTTAGTTAGGTTGCCCTAAATTGATTAAGGCGTGAAGATTGTGTAAGTCACTGGAACGCTAACCGATCCTGAACCCATGCTCAAGTCATAGGTCAAGCCATATTGAGCCGTGAAACGAACAGACTGCGCCAAGATAGAGCCTGTGGCGGCTGCCGTACGACGACCACCATCAAATACTTTGGTCGCCGCTGTAAAGGCGTTTAGGTTGGTCGCGGCGATTACGCCCGTACCGCC
>JANNWG010000043.1:0-2755 GCA_031414695.1 Burkholderiales bacterium | reverse complement strand
CTAGTGTGCCGCCCACTGCACCTTGCTGATATCCACGCCGTCCTTAAACATCTCCCATAGCGGCGACATGTCACGTAATTTACCGATACGATCTTTCATCAGTTTAATCGCGAAATCGACATCTGCCTCAGTGGTGAAGCGGCCAATTGAGAAGCGAATTGACGAATGCGCCAACTCATCATTACGACCTAGCGCACGAAGTACGTAGGATGGCTCGAGGGAAGCGGAGGTGCAGGCTGAGCCTGACGACACTGCTAATTCTTTGACGCCCATGATGAGCGACTCGCCCTCAACAAAATTAAAACTCACGTTAAGATTATGCGGGACACGCTGATCAAGATCGCCGTTGATATAGACCTCTTCCATGTCCTTCAAACCATTGTATAGCTTGTCGCGCAGCATACGAATGCGCTCATTTTCTGTTGCCATCTCGATGCGTGCGATACGAAATGCTTCACCCATGCCAACAATTTGATGTGTCGCCAAGGTGCCCGAACGAAAGCCGCGCTCATGCCCACCGCCGTGCATTTGTGATTCAAGACGAATACGCGGTTTACGCCGCACAAATAAAGCACCCATGCCTTTCGGGCCGTAGGTTTTATGTGCGGAGAAGCTCATCAGATCAACTTTGAGCGCTTGTAGATCAATCACAATTTTGCCAGTGGCCTGTGCGGAATCTACATGCAGCACAATGCCTTTTGCGCGGCAAATTTCACCGATTTCAGCAATTGGCTGAATCACGCCAATTTCGTTATTGACTGACATGATGGAAATCAAAATCGTATCGGGCTGAATTGCGGCCTGCAATACCGCCAGATCAATTAAGCCATTATCGAGAACATCAAGATAGGTGGCGGTAAAACCTTGACGCTCTAATTCGCGTACCGTATCGAGGGTGGCCTTATGCTCAGTCTTAACGGTGATGATATGTTTACCTTTTGATTGGTAAAAAAACGCCGCACCCTTGAGCGCTAAATTTATCGACTCAGTCGCACCTGATGTCCAGACGATTTCTTTCGCATCACAATTGACTAATTTGGCCACTTCTTCGCGCGCGACTTCGACTGCTTCCTCGGCAGTCCAACCGTACTGGTGGCTGCGGGAAGCAGGATTACCAAAATCTTCGGTCAAAAATGGAATCATCTTAGCGGCCACGCGCGGGTCAACTGGCGTGGTGGAAGAGTAATCAAGATAGATGGGTTGTGCGGGTTGTTTCATGACTGCTTCATCTTTCAAAAAATTAATAATTCATTAACTTAAATGGCAATGCTGGCTGCGCCGACATTACGTTTACCAATATTGGCGGGCCTGACCTTGAGTAAGGTCGTTGGCGGCATAGTTTGCTTTTCGACTAACTCGGCTAAATTTACGCCAGATAAAAATTGAATCACATTATCGTTCAAGCTCTCCCACAAATCATGGGTCATGCAACGTCGTTGCGCTTGTGGCTCACCATTCGCACCCAAACAATTTTCTTTACCTGCACACTGGCGTGAGTCGATGGGCTCCTCAACGGCAAGAATAATATCGGCGACTGAAAGCTGACTAAGCGGACGCGCTAAGTTATAGCCTCCACCAGGCCCGCGCACGGACTCAACCAGCGCACCGCGACGCAGTTTTGCAAACAGCTGCTCTAGGTAAGAGAGCGATATTTTTTGCCGCTCCGCAATATTGGCCAATGTCACCGGCCCATTATTCGCGTGCATCGCCAAATCGAGCATGGCGGTCACAGCAAAACGTCCTTTTGTGGTCAAACGCATAGGTCACCTATATGTGTTTTTGGTTGATTTTGTTTGCTTACTGAGTGGTAGACAAGCTAATAACCAACTAATTCAGTCAAGTATAGAAAATATGCGTGTTTTTATCAACTATTTGTTTCAATTAGTCCTGCGCAAAATGGTGATTTGGCCGATTTGTGTTTAGTAGCAAGCAGTTACGAGCAAAAATGCGTTAAGCGGCGCTATGGTACTAGTGTTTCATGTTTTGTAACGAGCGGGTTTTAGGGGTGTGATTGCCTTGAGTATGATGATGAAAGACTTGTCGCTAACGTGCTGGCTGTCGCGGCGCGCCTGTGGGGCTTTGGCCCGGATAAGCAGCGCACCTATGAAGTGACCAGCAAAGCCACCACCACCAATGGCACCACCTTCAACCCGCTGACCATGACCTGGTTCGCCAGCCCCGGCCATTTCGAGGTAGATGAAGAAAAGGACGCCAATGGCAACTGGAAGCTCAACGAATGCCGCCACACTATCGGCAGCCCGGAAGGCAACATCGGGCTTGTCGTCACCAACTGTAGCAATCACAGCCAAAGCAGTGACTTTACCGATCGCTACTACCTCAAAGACCACTTAGGTTCAAACGCGGGCACTTTCAAGCAAAATGCCTTGGAAAGCCGCGCTACCTATGATGTTTGGGGCATGCGTATTGAAAGCGGCAACACGGATTATGACGGCATGGATAGTAGCAATCGCGGCTATACCGGGCATGAGCATCTGACGACCTTTGGCTTGATTCACATGAATGGGCGGATATATGATCCGCTGTTGGGGCGGTTCTTGCAGGCGGATCCGATTATTGATGAGCCGTTTAATTTGCAGAGTTACAATCGCTATGCGTATGTGGGGAATAATCCGTTGGCGTTTACGGATCCTACGGGGTACTCGAAGTGGAATCGGATTAGGGATCGGGTGATTAAGCCGATAGCGATTGCAGTGATTGCGTATTACACGGGGCAATTTGTGGGCAATTGGATTAC
>JANNWG010000042.1:0-38614 GCA_031414695.1 Burkholderiales bacterium | reverse complement strand
AGGTCGACTGATGTAGCGTAACGACGCAATATGGCAGAACAAAATCATCAATCACCATTAAAAACATGAAAAAATCGTGAGACTTGGTGATGGGCAATATTTTTTATTGTTCGTCTGGCGGGTTTTGCAAGAGGCTCAATTGAATTGCATTTTGTAACAGCGAAATCTCTACTGGTAGCATCATCTGTGCTGTGACAGATGACGCTTGGGCTGGCCTCTTGGCGGCTGCAATCGGCGCAACTGATTGCGTTTTCAGGTCGCTGTGCTTGTTTTCATACGTCGTCAAATTAATACTGACCAATGAAGTAGCACCACTACTTTTTAGCGGCCAGACAGGTGCGTATTGCATTAACCATACGCCAACACCCACATGCGCAACGCTAATCAATAAAACGATGACCATTTGCACGTTAAGCCGCATCAACAACTCACTTGGTCAAAATTAATTTACCTAACTTAGTACGTCTAAGTTTGTATATTTCGCCGTTATGGCGAATGTCAACTTGTCCAAGCGCACCGAGTAAGGCTGCGCTTTCTAGTGGTGAGCGGCACGCCTTGTCATTCGCAATGCTGTTAGAAGCAGGTATAGAAATGTTGGTGTTGGATGAAATTATTGACATGCTTTAATAATAATACGAACTATTCTCATTTGCAACGAATAGGTGTAAAACTTACCACTGTCGCTAGTTAGTGACTGCACAGCTTTAATTGCTGACATTAGTAATTTGCCTTTGACTTTCAGTGAAAATACGTTTTCAATCTGCATTAGAGGACTCCACATGCCATTTGCATTCAACGTTCTTGAAGATGCCTTATCGAACCAAAATGCACGTCAGCATGACCTAACAGAGGCGTTGCGCCAATTTGTAGATAGCGTGCGTCCCACGCGGCGTGCAAATATTGGCAATGGTTTTGGCCATTTACTCACTCGACTACGCGCCCACGATGGTGATCGTAAATCACTTGCACGGGCTGTGACGGCGCTACTACGCACCACCAAGCACACTTCTGTTTATGTTGACGCCGGTATATTGCCCTCAAGCGGTTTTTTAACAGAGCTTTATCGGCGTATCGTACATCGTGTATTACCCGATGTTCCTAATACGGCCTATCTGCGTGACGCCCTAGCGGAAATTTTTCACCATCGCCATGATGATAAGTGGCTCGCCAGCGTGACTAGCGCAGATTGGGCAGAATTAACGTCGCTTTTATATATACAAGACGATGATGGTTTGCCAATGCAAACTGAGCTCCTCAATGCGATCAATATTGTCTCACTAAGGCTCGCCGGTCTCGGCCTAGAAAGCGAGCTCACGCGCGTTTATCCGGCTATTGAAGAATACGATTCACCGTTCCTCATGCAGCATAAAGAAATCAGCCTATGGATTGCGACGCGAAGCGATGATTTGCAGACCGAGACCGATATAAAACATGTATTGGTATTGCTGACTCAGTGCAGTGATATCTTGGCTAAGGTACGACGCAATACTGGCGTGAGTGGCACATCGTTTCAGCTTACCTATTTGGTCAGTCGGCTGCAGCAGACGATTTCTCGACTAATGCTACTGCTCGCACTGTATGACAAAGAGGCAATTCTCAATGACAATATTGCTGCCATCGTGCGCGAGCTTTGCTTGGCAGAGGCGCGCAAAAACGATATTCGCGAACATATGACGCAGAGCATGGATTTAGTCGCGCTGCGTGTGACAGAAAATGCAGGACGCACGGGGGACCATTACATTACCGAGACTCGTGCGGAATATTTCCAGCTGTTTCGCGCTGCCCTAGGCGCTGGTGTGGTGGTAGCGTTTATGGCGTGGGCAAAGATTGCCATCATTGGCCTAAATTTACCGGCCTTGATTGAGGTCTTCAGCATTTGCACGATGTATGCGTCTGCGTTTGTATTAATCCACGTGCTGCATTTTTCACTTGCCACGAAGCAGCCCGCGATGACTGCCGCCGCCATTGCTGCCACGCTCGACGACGCCAAAGATGAAAAAACCACCAAGCGCATGGCGCAATTAACCGAAATGGTCACGCGCGTATCGCGTAGCCAACTCGCCGCTATTGCAGGCAATATTTTGCTGACGCTTCCCACCGCTATTTTGCTCACCTACTTTATCGCTACGCTTAGCGGCACACATATTGTTTCAGCCGACATCGCCACAAAGCTCTTAAATGATGCTGATATTCTTAGCCTCGCGCCGTTCTACGCTGCCATCGCGGGTATTGCGTTATTTATCGGCGGTTTGGTGAGTGGCTATTTTGATAATAAAGCAGCTTACGGCCGAGTTGGTGCGCGTCTACAATCGCATCGATTATTAGCCCGCGTACTTGGTCAAAAACAATTAACCAAACTCGCGCATTACATAGAGGACAATCTTGGCGCAATCGTCGGCAATACAGCACTTGGATTTATGCTTGGACTAGTGGGGCCACTTGGCGCAGCACTTGGCCTACCGCTTGATGTACGTCACGTGACTATCGCTACCGCTAGCATCGGCTTGGCGCTGCCCGCGTTGTCTTTTGATGTGAGTGTGGTCACCGTCGTTACACTAGCACTTGGCATTAGCGTGATCGGTTTTTTTAATTTAGTAGTGAGCTTTAGCTTAGCACTAAGCCTAGCCTTCAAAGCGCGCCAAGTTAGCATACCCGAGCGTGGACAATTTTTACCCACGTTATGGAAAAAACTGCGGCACTCGCCCAGAGACTTCTTATTGCCGCCTCGCACTTGATTTATAGAAAGGCTCAATAAAAATCTTAAATCCTAATATCTAAGAGCAATTACAAGCATATTTGCTTGAAAACAGCCGTCAATGAACGAGTTTCACTTTTTATCTTTATTTCAACTAAGTTTAGTAGTTTTAGTCGAATTTCTAGGTCAATAATTAGTGCGCAATTAAGTTAGGTCGCGTGCAATTACAATATCGCTCAACATCATTCAATAAAAGCTAAAAAACCCTTCATGTTATTCAGACGCTGTACCTATTCAACGAGTCGTTTGCTAGTCGCAAGCCTTGCGCTGCTGTTGAGCGCTTGTGCGACGCAATCACCGACAATGCGTCCTGCTACATCTACCGCTTCCGCACCTTCGCACGAGCCGATGCCGGTTGAGGCGCCGCGTTCAGCCACACAGCAACAGCTTATCAACGAAGCCAATGCCCTCACACCACTGGCGACAACACCGTTGGGCAAACGTTTTCTGCGCGCTGCCGAGTCTCTGCCAAGCGTCGCACCACGTAGCGCATTTCGTGATGACAATACGCGTGAATTTTTTTCACGTGCTGAAGTTGACGCTTTGCCTGAAGAACGTCGTAAAAAACTATCGCTTATTGAACTTGACGAATATCGCTACTATTACACTAAATATGGCTCTCCTTTGGCTTACGTACGCGCGCTTGATTTGGCCGCCACCAACGGGATAACAGACGTAAAAGGCACGCACATACTTGATTTTGGCTACGGCTCAATTGGACATTTGCGTCTGTTGGCGAGCTTGGGAGCTATCACCACAGGCGTGGATCCTGATAGTTATTTAGACGCACTTTATAACCAACCCTCAGACCAAGGTAGGGTTGAGCCTGCGCGGGGGCTTCGTTTAAGCGCCGCTGGAAGCGTCACGCTTGTGCACGGCCGTTGGCCTAAAGATAAAGCGATTGTTGAAAAAGTAGCACGTAACGGTTCCTATCAATTGATACTTTCAAAAAACACCTTAAAACGTGGCTACTTAAAACCCGAGCGGCGCGCAAATAAAAATCAATTAATAGAATTGGGCGTAACAGATGACGTATTTTTAAAAGCAATTTCCCAAGCGCTCGCCCCAAACGGTCTTTTGGTTATTTACAATTTAGCGCCTAAGCAAGCTGCTGCCGACAAACCTTACCTGCCCCACGCAGATGCGCGCTCGCCGTTCAGCCGAGAGCAATACGCCAAGGCAGGATTAAGCGTTATTGCATTCGATATTGAAGATCACGCCTTTGTCCGTCAGATGGGCAGCGCACTAGGTTGGGATAAAAATGATAAAGGTGAAGTCACCAACGACCTCAGCACTAATTTATTTGCGCTCTACACAATAGTTCGACGTCAGCCGTAAGACGAAATTGCTGTCATAATTTTTGTACTGCCCAAGTAGCATTGACTAACAATAATCCACAGGCCACCAATGAAATACTCACTCAAGCGTATTACTGAAATGCCTTTTCTGCCAATTCGCGCATCGCGTGAGATCTCGCTAGTGGGGTTGGCAACTGTCGTCATTGGGTTGACCGCTTGCGATAAAAGCGATCGTCAAATGACCACCGAAGAACGCCTAAAAGCAGTGCAAACTAAACAAGAAACGCAACCCGATTTTTTTGTTCCGCGTAAAACGGTTGACTATATGGCGGATCTGAAGGCCATACGTGATAACGCACCAAAGACAGAGCCCTCCGCCAAACCGGAAATCGTGGCACGCACCGAGCCACAACGCGCAATTACGCAAGCTGAAACACGGCCAGCTGCATCGCCAATTGTGCCAGTACCAGCGCCTGTAACGCCACAGCCTGCGCCACAAGTTATTGCTCCAGTCGTATCAGCGCCTGCACCTGTGGCCGTCGCTCCTCGCCCATCTGCTGACACAACAACAACTGCCATCAACCGCGAGCAGCCTAACTTTCCTCGTGAAGCAGTTCGCCAAGGTGTAGAAAATGGCACAGTGCGTGCACGCATGTCTATTAATGCAGCTGGTGAGGTTACCGCGGTGACAATTGTTTCAGCTCGCCCAGCACGCATTTTTGATCGCGAGGTACAAGCAGCACTCCAACGCTGGAAATTTAATGCCGGCGCTGACGGCAGATCATTTGAGACGGAAGTCAATTTCCAGCGCTAATAGCTTTTATTTTTAGCCAGCTTAAAAGTCGCCGCACATCACTATGATGTACGGCGTTTTTGTTTAATGTCTTTTTTAGGTGGTGGTTTTGCTGACCAAGGGGATGTGCCAAGAATCTTACGCGGTGGCGCTTTTACAACCGATACTGTTTTTTCTGTTGTTTGCGGCTCGCCCGACACACGCTTCACCTTTTTTGCCGCCTTATTTACCGCCTTATTTACCACCTTATCGGCCACCTTTATAGCGGCTCGATTGTGGGCAAATTGCGAACGCTTGGTCGGGATGGTAGCAAAGCCAGTTACCTCCTCGCGATCATGGTAGAGCTGCTTTAGTTGTAACACCAGCGGCAAGCCAGCCTCTTCACAGGCTTCACCAATAATTTGCTCACAGCGCAACACTTCGCCTGCGCGCTTTTTCATCGGCAATTTCAAATTAAAAATAATGTAGCGCGCCCAGCCTTGGGTAAGCCACTTGGACACCAGCGTAGCGATGCGCGATGGCGACTCGACCATATCGCATACCATCCAATCAACAGGCACATTAGGCGCGTATTTGAAGCCATCGAGCCGCATATGCTTGACCATAGCGTTATCTACCAAATCACCTTTCAAGTCGCCATTATCAATTGCGGTCACACGAATACCGCGATTAATCAATTGCCACGTCCAGCCGCCGGGGGCAGCACCTAAGTCGACCGCGCGCATGTCTGGCTGTAGCGATTGTGCCTCGCTATCGGCTAAAAAAACGTGGAACGCTTCGGCTAGCTTGAGGGTAGATCTGGAAGGCGCATCCTGCGGCATGCGGATACGCGGAATACCTAAAAAATCGGGCGCTGCCAAATTCATATCGGCAAGCCCGACCCACGCTTCTTTCGTTGGCGTTAAAAAAATATGCGCACGGTATTTGGCGTGCCCGACAATTTTGTTTTCCGCCGCCAATGCATCGCGTAAACGTGGCTCAATGGCTTTTGCGGCTCGCGATAGCGCTTTGCCATCGTTCGTATCTGGGTACTCAATCCAGCAATCTGTCACCCCAGCAATATGGTTAACCGCCATAAAATCCAACAACGCCTGCAAAATTGGATTAACTCGGTCATTGGTAGCAAGTGTGACTGGTGTCGGCTGTGTCAGCACCAATTGTCGCGCAAAGGTTAACGACGCCACTGCCGTTTCGCTTAGCGTTTTAAGCCTAGCACCTGGTGCGATAACAAAACCAGAAGATTCAATAACTTGACTGGCCTCGCAGTGAAATCGCGCCATCAATTCTTCCGCAAGATCACGCTCAAAGCCGGGGCGGCAGTAGGCAAGCCAAGCAAGTGTTACAGGGACATTAGTATTCATGCCGTCACTTTAGCGTAAAAGCGTAAAAGTCCGCTGTTTAAACATCTATTTTCCGCAATCGACGCATCTAAATATGCAACCCATCGCACATCACCACGACACAACATTGCTTTCCACATAACATACAAAGATATTAAAAACGCTCCTACTTTCAACAACACTTAACAACATTCAAAACATGAAAACAACTGTTCGCAAATTTACAATGTCAAGTCTGCTGTGTTTTACCTACTTCACTGCAATGTCCATAACAGCGCAAGCGCAATCAGTTGATGCTGATTTCATTCCACTACTTAAGGCGCGCAATATTGCTGCAATTGAAAACCTTGCGCGCGAACGCCTTGCAAAAAACAGCAAAGACGACGTTGCTATTTGGCATTGGGCGCGTTCAGTCGCTAATGATGCAAAAAAGCGCGAAGAACTGACGTCGCGGGCTGAACAATGTATTAAAGACCTACCGCAATCAGCGCGTTGTCATGGCGCACTGGGTGCGCTCTACGGCACGCTAGCTATGTCAGGCGGCATGACAGCAGGGCTCAAGTACGCAGGCAAAATCAAAGACATGATGTTGAAAGCGGTGGAATTTGAACCAAAAAATTACGACATGCGCCGCGACTTAAATCAATATTATTTGCAAGCGCCCGGTATTGTTGGTGGCAGCGTGCGAAAAGCGATTGAAAATAGTAATGATTTCGGCACGATTGATGCAGTACGCGGGCAATTACTCCGCGCTGAAGTGCATATTTACGAAAAAGAATTTGCTAAGGCCGAGGCGCTACTTCGTGCCATTAAAACCAGTGGTGATAGTGACTTGAGCGATGCTGTTATCAGCGCAACGACAAGCCTTGGCTACTCGATGTTAAGCAACGGTGAAGTGGCTAAAGCGCAAAAACTGTTCGAGCAACAAATTGCGGCGAACGACAAATATGCCAATGCGCATTTTGGACTCGGGCGCGCACTACTGGAGCAAAAAAATAATGATGCGGCTATTGCATCCATGGAGCGCGCAATGCTACTCGATCCAAAACTGACTGGACACTACCGATTAGGTCTGGCATACCAAGCAAAAGGCGATAAACCCAAATCCATTGCCGCATTTCAACAATTTTTATCCTACCAAAAAACAGGCAAAGCGGCAGAAGACGCCACCAAGCGGCTCGAAGAATTACAGCGTGGATAAATAAAGTCGAGCTTTAAAATGCTTGAAACTCCGCACCAGCAAAGGCGTTTCAGCCAGTGCAGGTGCGGCTTAATTGACCAAATCAGCTTATTTACGCCGCCAAACTGTCACGCTTCCTGGCTTATCTTCGAGCACGACTCCTGACGCATCAAGTAATTGTCGAATCTCATCCGCGCGCGCAAAGTTTTTATCTTGTTTTGCTTGATGCCGCTCCGCAATCAGCGATTCAATATCAAAGGCGCCATCGGTAGCCGCCCCACGAATAAATTCACTTGGTGAATCTTGTAGTAGCCCAATCGTTCCCGCTAATGACATCATCAACAAGGCTAAATCAAGCGACTTAGTGCGATTAATCTCACGACGTAATTCGTGCAGCACTGCAAATGCTGCAGGTGTATCGAAGTCATCTTCCATTGCTGCGCGGAAACGCGCGCCATATGAATTAGACCAATCTATTGGTTGCGCCTTTAACGACGATTCTGGCGATGCTTCATTCAAGGCAATATAGAAACCTAGCAGTGTTTGACGCGCGTCCTCCAGCGTATCCCACGAATAATTAATTTCACTACGGTAATGACCGCGCATTAAGAAGAAACGTACGGTTTCGCCACCTTGTACGCTGTCTAATTTATTGAGCACTTCACGAAGTGTAAAAAAATTGCCGACTGACTTTGACATTTTTTCTTGATCAAAATTTAAGAAGGCCGCGTGCATCCAGTAGTGCGCAAACGTTCCACCGTTAGCACCCTCACTCTGCGCTATTTCATTTTCATGATGCGGAAATTGCAAATCCCAACCGCCGCCATGAATATCAATTTCTTTGCCAAGCACTTCTTGGCACATGGCGGAACATTCGATATGCCAGCCAGGGCGACCATCGCCAAAGATTGACGACCATTTCGGTTCGTTCAGTTTGGCGGCTTTCCACAACACAAAATCGAGCGGGTCGCGCTTTTCTGTGGTTACCGCAACACGTTCACCCGCGCGAAGATCGTCTAAATTTTTGCGCGAGAGTTTTCCGTAGCCATCAAAGCCACGCACCGAGTAGTACACGTCGCCATTGCTTGCACGATAGGCAATGCCTTTATCTTCCAAGCGCTTGATGATATCGAGCATGGCATCAATGTATTCAGTGGCGCGCGGGCTGTGATTAGGCCGCAATAGTTTCAAACGGTCTGAGTCGTCAAACATGGCTGTAGTCATACGCGCTGTTAACGCGGCCATTGGCTCATTATTTTCATTCGCGCGTTCAATAATTTTGTCGTCAATATCGGTAATGTTACGCACGTAATTAACCTGATAGCCGGTTGCCGTAAACCAACGCGTGACCATGTCAAAGACAGTAAACGTGCGCGCATTTCCGATATGGTAGTAGTCATAAACGGTTGGGCCGCATGAATAAAGACTAACTTGGCCTGCAACAATGGGAGTAAAAATTTCTTTATTTCGCGATAGTGTGTTGTAGATAGTTTGCATATTTTTAAACATTGACTAGAGATGTAGCGCCCCACGAGTGACGCGTTAACTTTATTTGATAATAGATGGCTAGGGTAACACTGTAGCCAATATTGAAGCCCGAATTGAACCCTATCGCGGGCGCACTATCAAAAAACTACAATGCCAGTCCGATAGCGGGGCAAGTCCTAAATATTTAGGTTGAAAGACAACATCGCTGAGAGGCGATGATAATCTTACAAAGACTAAGCTGCCCGTTGCGTGTCGCACCGCGCAGACAGAACGAAATTGCTTCGATTTTTGCCTCTAAAAGGGCGCAGTATGGTTGCATTCTTGGTAGAATACTGGATAAGGGTCAATAAAAATTGCTTTTAATTCAACGAATTATAACATGATGCTCAACTCACACACTAAATTACGGTCGACTTTGCACACGCGCAACCATACCTCTAACGCATTTCATCCCGCGTCATTTTTACCGCTACTTTTAGCCATTGCAATTGCGTTCTTTGCAGCCAACTCAAATGCCGCGCCTGCGGATGATTTCAAAGAAGGCTCGAAGCTATATCAACAGGGCAAGTTAGACCAAGCCATGGCGAAAGTAACGGCTGGCTTACAGCAACAGCCGAAAGACGCGCAAGGTCGATTTCTGAAAGGCTTAATTCAAACTGAGCAAAAGAAAACTACCGACGCAATTCAAACCTTTACAGGTTTAACAGAGGATTTTCCCGAGCTACCTGAGCCGTACAATAATTTAGCGGTGCTCTACGCAGGGCAAGGCAATTATGAAAAAGCTAAAGCCGCTCTTGAGCTTGCGATACATACCCATCCCGCGTACGCCACGGCCCATGAAAATTTAGGTGATATCTATGCGCAACTCGCGAGGCGCGCCTACGATAAAGCCTTGCTACTCGACAAATCAAATACGACAGCGCTATCAAAATTAGCATTAGTCAAAGAAATGTTTAGCACACCAAAGTCACAGCAAGTAGCGGTGGCAAGCACGACCGCCGCACCGTCTGTGCCGGCTATTGTTAGCGCTGTTAAGCCAGATTCAACAAAGCCTGTGACGGTAACTACAGCACCACCGGCACTAACAAGTGCTGCGACCGAAGATGGCGCGAAAGCCGCCGTACTCGCTTGGGCAAAAGCTTGGTCGGCACGTGATGTAGCAGGCTACCTTGGTTCGTATGCGCCAACATTTGAGACTCCCGACAAATTAAGTCGAGCCGCATGGGAAACGCAGCGCAAAGATCGCATCGAACGACAAAAGTCAATTAGCGTTGAAGTGAATATCAAAAGTGTAAAAATAACTGGCAATGATGCTGTTGTGGTTTTTCGTCAGGCTTATCGCGCGGACACTATTAAAAGCGACAACACTAAAACCATGCGTCTTGTTCGCATTGGAAACCGTTGGTTGATTCAATCTGAGCGCGCTGGCGGCTAGCATTGTGAATCATGCAACTCGCATTTCAAAGACCAATGCTTTAGTGCATGTGAGTGTCACCTTGTGCGTTAGCGTCGCTTGTACTAATGTAACGGCGCAAGCCGCTACAAATGTAGTCTCTACTAGTGCCACAGCGAGCGCTGCTGCTAACATACTTACCGCCACAACGTACAGCAATGAAATTGAGCGCGCGATGGTGCGCACGCTAGAAATACTTAGCGAAGGTGGACTTAAACCTGCCATGAAAGAGCTTGACGCTGCCCTATTAAAAAATCCAAATTTTCGCCTTGGTCACATGATGCGCGGTGATTTATTAATGGCAAAGTCAGGCATTGCTGTTGCCCTCACTGGCGAACCAGGTGTAAAACAACCGGCAGACACAGCAACGCATATTGCCAATATGCGCCATGAGGCGCAGGTGAGGCTTAACCGCTACTTTGACGCACCCGCGGCTAATGCGTTGCCCACAGCGATGCTGCAATTGGCGCCGCAACACGAACATGCGCTACTCATTGATATGTCACGTTCACGTATTTACGTATTTAAGAATGTTGAGGGCAAACCGCAACGCGTGGCAGACTTTTACGCCACCATCGGTAAACGCGGCATGAAAAAAGAGCGTGAGGGCGATCAAAAAACACCCATCGGCGTCTATCACGTTACCTCCACCGTCGCGAAAGAAAAGCTCACCGATTTTTATGGCCCTGGCGCATTCCCGATAAATTTTCCAAATGACGTCGATAAGCGCCTAGGCCGTACTGGCTCAGGTATTTGGATACACGGCACACCATCTGACACTTACAGCCGTCCGCCATGGGCGAGTGACGGCTGTGTGGTACTGACCAATGATGACTTTGTGCGATTGAGTCAATACATCGTGCCAGGCTTAACACCAGTGATTATTTCTCCCGCTGTGGAATGGCAACCACTACCCGAATGGTCAGCATTCAATGGCGCATTTGACGGCTACTTAAACCAGTGGCAACGGGACTGGGAAAGTTTGAATATGGAAAAATATTTGAGCCACTATTCGGTAAAATTTGATGCTGAGGGCAAGGATATCAACGAATGGACATCGCACAAGCGTCGCGTTAACGCCAACAAAAATTTTGTGAAAGTTGAAATCTCCAACCTCTCAGTCTTTGAATATGCCACCGTCGCAAACCAAGCACCAATGATGATGGTGACATTTGATCAGCTCTACAAAAGCAGCAACAACAGCAGCAAGATGAAAAAACGTCAATTTTGGCAGCGCGAAGATGGCAAGTGGAAAATAGTATTTGAAGGTGCCGCAAGCTAGCGCACATTATTTTTGTAACCCGAAGGAAACTAATCATGTACGTACTACTGAAGAAAAATAAATCGCTGATGGCAACTGTCATCGTCTCCCTATTTACGCTTACGGCCTTAACAGCCGCACATGCTCAAACGCCAGCGCCCTCGGCCAAACCAGCACCAACCAAAGCTGACGCTACAAAAACCCCCGCAAAATCAAAAAACACCTCTTGTAAACCCGAAAAAGGAATGTCTGTGAAAGTTAAACTTACCACCTCTATGGGCGACATGACGCTCGAACTCAACGAAGAGAAAGCGCCTATATCGTCAGCAAATTTTATTAAGTATGTTCAAGCAGGACATTACAACGGCACTATTTTTCATCGCGTAATCAGCAACTTTATGATTCAGGGTGGCGGCTTCACCAAAGATATGCAACAAAAAAGCGTTAATGCAGCAATTAAAAATGAATCTACTAATGGCTTAAAAAACGACCTCTACACAGTCGCGATGGCGCGCACCAATGTTCGCGATTCTGCCACTTCGCAATTTTTTATTAACGTCAAAAACAACGATTTCCTTAACTACACCGGTGAGCAACCTAGTGGTCATGGCTATGCGGTATTTGGCAAAATTATTGAAGGCATGGATGTTGTTGATAAGATGAAAGCAGTACGCACATCAACAGTAGGCCCACACGGCGACGTGCCAGTTGAGACAATCACCATTGAAAAAGCAGAGTGCTTGTAATTTCCATTTCTAAATAGGGCGAGCCCGCAACATTAAATGCGCCCCACCCTATTTATTTCTGACCTGCACTTACACGAAACGCGGCCTGAAACTTCAGCCGCGTTTTTTCGTTTTTTACGTGAAGATGCAGTAAAAGCGGATGCACTTTATATATTGGGCGATCTCTTTGACTACTGGGTTGGTGACGATCAACTTGACCACGATCCATTGTCAGCTGATGTTGCAGATGCCTTGAAAGCCCTCGCCAATAGGGGAGTTTCAGCCTATTTCATGCATGGCAATAGAGATTTTTTAATCGCAAACCGATTTGCGCATGCCGCATCGCTAACACTACTGACCGATCCCACCGTGATCACCATCAACAAACAGCGTGTATTGCTGTTGCACGGCGATACGCTTTGTACAGACGACATTGCCTATCAAAAATTTCGCGTGCTTGCCCGCGACCCCGCATGGCAAGCATCAATACTAGCCAAGCCATATGCGGAGCGCGTCACATTAGCGAAGAGTATTCGTGAGCGCAGCGACACCGATAAAAATACCAAGGCTGAAGACATCATGGATGTCACACTCGCAACAGTTGAGAATACATTCAAGGCAAGCGGCGTCAATATGATGATTCATGGTCATACGCACCGCCCTGCTACACATTTGCATATGATTAATGGGCAAGAATGCCGGCGGCAGGTGTTAGCCGACTGGCATAATGCAGCAGTAGGCTACGAACTAAATTAAGCTAAATAGTTTCGCTGTTTAACTACGATTACTCACACTCTAAAATTACTCAATGCTGTCATTTTTTCAACATCTATTTCGTCGCCACAGCACAACTCCCCACTTAGCAATTCAGCGTGTTTCAAATCAAACTGAGTATCAAACGCATCTAAAGGTTAGCGCACCAATTCATCAATCACGCTGGCAACTTGAGCTTGATTTAGCAAAGTCTGGTGTGCCTTTCACAACGAAAGGTTATTGCTATCCCTGCCAAAAAGAAGTCGAGTTTCAAACTGATTTTATGTATAGCCACGCTGTTGTAAACGGTAAGCCTGTGCCCAATTGGCGCGAACGTGTTGTGTGTCCAAGTTGCCAGATGAATAATCGGACACGTGCGTCAATTCAAATTTTGGAGCAAACGTTACATGCATCAAAACAATCGCACATCTATATTGCTGAGCAGGTCACGCCACTTTATGACGCGCTAAAAAAGCGTTTTCCCAATCTGATCGGCAGTGAGTATCTTGGTGACAAAATTTCGTTCGGTACAACAGATGCACGCGGTGTACGAAATGAAAGCATCACAAAACTCACCTTTGAGAAAAACGCTTTTGACTATATTTTGAATTTTGATGTACTAGAACATGTACCTGATGTGAATTCAGCACTCACAGAAATTTATCGTGTGTTGAAACCTAGAGGAACGCTGTTACTTTCCGTCCCTTTTTTGCCTGGTGAGCACCAAACTAGTGTGCGCGCAAAAATTGATGATGCTGGCAATGTGATTCATCTGCAAACACCGCAATATCATGGCGACCCTATTGCTGATGCTGGTTGCTTGTGCTTCCAAGACTTTGGTTGGGAGCTGCTAGACCAAATGCGTACGATAGGATTTACAGACGTAAATATGCTGCTTTACTGGTCAGCTGAGCTTGGTTACTATGGGGTGGAACAGATGATGATTGTGGCAAAAAAGTAAGCAAAAACAAATGCTTCATCATGAACTTCAACTTAACATAAATTTTTTTGCACTCTTTTATCAATCCATAGGTTAATCATGCTTAAAGGCTTCATCAAATTTTTGCTCACCAAGCTAGGCATACTTGATGCAACGCGGTCATTTCTTTTTACATCGCATGACACAGCTAAAAACAATGCTGAACCCACAAATAAAAACAACGCACCTAAATCGTTAGACAGTGATTATCAAAAAAGACTTGATGCAGAACGGCGCACATTCAACGATATGATTAATGTGCATGCTCTACCTGCAATATTTCACTATTGGTCTAACAAACACTTGCTGCCTACACTTACACCTTTTGGGTTTAACTGTCCAAATACGTTTTATTGTAAATATCTTGAGCAGCAAATCAATCTAAAGCCAGATAAGCGTGCAAGGTTTATTAGCATTGGTGCTGGCAACTGTGACACCGAAGTGACCCTCGCCGTTATGTTACGTGAACGCGGCTATACCAACTTCCTGTTTGAATGTATGGATATTAACGATGACATGCTCACTCGCGGCGCGGCACTTGCAAAAGACAGAGGTGTGACCGAAAACATCGCACCACAAAGCTTAGACTTCAATTATTGGCAGCCCGAAGAAAATTATGATGTCGTCATTGCAAATCAATCCTTGCATCACATCGAGCAACTGGAAAACCTGTTTGTAAATATCAAAAAAGCGATTGGCACTACTGGTGTGTTTGTAACATGCGACATGATAGGTCGCAATGGTCATATGCGATGGCCTGAGGCACTGGAAATTGTGCATGAACTATGGCGAGAAATGCCCCCAGAATATCAATACAATCATCAACTAAAACGGTATGAAGAACTCTATGAAAACTGGGATTGTTCGACTGAGGGATTCGAGGGAGTTCGTGCTCAAGATATCTTGCCACTGTTGATTCAGCATTTTTATTTCGATGCTTTTTTCAGTTATGGAAACATAATTGATGTGTTCATCGACCGAGGGTTTGGGCATAATTTTGATATTGAACGCGAGTGGGATCGCAACTTCATTGATAAAGTCCATGCGCGTGATGTTGCTGAGCTGTTAGTCGGAAACGTTAAGCCAGTGCATTTGCTGGCGGCGATGCGCAATACAAAAGCGGAGTCATTTCAATACATTGCGCCGTTCACGCCTGAATACAGCTTGCGACATACCAAATAACTGGCTTAAGTCTTTATTTTTTGCAATGCTAACGACGAAGCCGCCCAATGCATCTTAGGAACTGGCGAGATGGAGAGTGTCACTTACCTGTTTTGCTCATGATGAGCCCATGCTGGTTAATACTTTATTCGGGCTTGCTATTTTTTTGGGCGCGCTACTAACGTTAGCGTGCCTTTATCGGCACTAATGTGCGTTGATTAGCGCCATACAGTACATCGCGTATCACAGGGATAAGTGCATCTGTTAGTCGTTGCTGACCTAGCGTATTTTGATGCAGCAAATCCCAAAATACTGAACACTCGCCATTGACATCATCATCAAAAAAACGTGTGTAATCATGCAAAACAATAGTGCCGTCATCCACCAAAGGTTGCAATGTTGCGCGAACAAACTCATCTATACCTTTAGGGTTTAACGCATCACTTCTAAGCTTTACTTCGGGCATGAGAACCAGCAGGATCGGTTTTTTCACGTTCATCGAGCGCAGCTCGCTCTGGCGCAATTTTGCAAGTGCAGCAAGATGTGGGACAGCGCCAGGCGTCTGCCAGTTACGCCAGTCAAGCTGGCTTTTCGATTGCGCTAACTCTGCTTTGCAATGATTAATCACCGTTACATCACTAGGTTTTGTAGCAATCGCAGCAGCGCAATTTGCAATAGTCGATGTAGGTACGCTACACATATTGGCAGACGTTTTTACGGAATAAGATAGCGCCGCAATGCCTTGCGACGCGTAGGCGTGCTTTTCACGCAGCCGCATGCAAGGCTGCATAAGCAAATTTTGAATGTCCTCCCGATATTGAAAAAGTGCTGAATATACGCCATAGGTGCCCATTTCTTTTTTATCAAATGGCACGGCGGTGCTCAACTTAGCGGTATCCCAGCTCGACATAAACGGTGCCGTGCTACCGATCTCGTAGTAACCATTTCCGGTATAGACGAAACTCGAATTACTCATTGCAATTAAAGTGCCTTTTAAGTGCGCGCCTCTACCGGTAACCCATTCCACAATTGAATTGATTGTCATCCAGTGTGATCCAGCTAGCGATAGATTGGCATGATTGAAGCCAAGTGTTTTAGCCGCGTCGGCTACGCGTTGATGCTCGATACCGTAGACCGTTCGCGAGTCACCCAAGGTAATAAATTCCAAATTTCCAGCACCTAACGTCTTGACTGATTCTTTGAGACGTATAGATTGTCCCGCATTACTCTCTGGTCGCACAAATATTTCCCACGCTCCAAAACGAAATGCCAATTCGAGCAAGACAATACAACATAATACGAGCAAAAGTCGTAACCCTAACTTTGCAAATAGCTGCGATGGTGTCATTGAATCATTCGCTCAAAATTGAAAATAGATAAAAGGAACCATCTTGGCAGGGGTAAACCAAATCAAGATCAACAGCATCAGAACAACAAATAAACTAAAAACTAGCGCGCCGACATCCGCAAGCCGTTCCTTAACCTTCATTTTCGACATGTAGTAGTGGAGTACGAACAGCGTAGCGATACCAAAAATGAGGAACGCGTGTTTGTTGGTTTCTGGCATGACTAGAAATATGCCGGAAATTTTCTGAATGATGATCCAACTCGTTTGGAAATCAGCCGCACGAAAAAATATCCACGCGAAACAGACAAAATGAAACACAACAAATGCGCGGCTAAACGCCGACCAAGCGCTTTCACTTTTCCACCAGCGGGTGTTGGATAACCAAAGTCGTTCAATTACAAGATAGGCACCGTGTAGTCCACCCCATATTACAAAGTTCCAGCTAGCGCCGTGCCACAGCCCACCGAGCAACATCGTAATCATTAAGTTTGCCATGGTGCGAGATAGCCCATAGCGATTACCGCCTAATGAAATGTATAAATAGTCACGCAGCCAACGCGATAACGTCATATGCCACCGCCGCCAAAACTCTTGGAATGAAGTAGCAAGATAAGGATAATCAAAATTCTTGGGAAACTTAAATCCAAATAGTAAAGCCAAGCCAATCGCAATGTCGGTATAACCTGAAAAATCAAAATATATTTGAAACGCGAACGCATAAACAGCTAGCAGCGCATCCCATGCACCCGCGCTTTGCGGTGCTGAAAATACGACGTCAACTGGAACTGCCAAATTGTCAGCCAACACAACTTTTTTAACGTAACCTGCTGCGATCAATACCAATCCGTATTGCAAATCGCGCCAGACAATTGGATTTGGTTTATCAAGTTGCCCAAAAAATTCAGATGCTCTCACAATTGGGCCAGCGAGTAGCTGTGGGAAAAACGTAGTGAATGCAGCGTAATCTAATATCGATTTACGCGGCTGAAGCTGTCCGCGATACACATCAATTGTGTAACTCATGTTTTGAAACGTATAAAACGAAATACCAACGGGCAAAATGATATCAAGCGGCGATATCGACCATGCCGCACCTGAAGTAGCGGCTAATCCATTAGCACTTTGAATCAAAAAATTGGTGTACTTAAAGAAAGCCAGTACACCAAGATTCGCGATGATTGACAACACTAGTAGACGACTTGGACGTAGCGACTTGCCAAGTCGCTGCGCAATAAAAAAATCGACCGCAGCGGTAACAAAAATCAAGCCTAAATAAAGGTAACTCCACTGACCGTAAAAATAGCAACTCGCCGCAATCATGAATAACTTCCACGCAACTCCATAACGCGGTAGCCAGCAAGCGATACTAAAAACAATGAGAATAAAGGCAACGAAGTGCCAAGAGTTAAAGAGCATTGCTTTATTAATTTATAACGATATCTACATTGATCATATGGCGCACAGAATAAAGTGTGCACGTTAATACAGCGACTTAAAAAGCAATTGCAACTTCACATGGAAGTAATTTTTTTGAAGACAAGACTTGATAGTCAGCAACAATAAAACCAATAGCCACTATGACCATATTTTTTAAAGGGCGAATAATATTTTTAACACTTAATAAATAATCATCACGCGAATGTGCTTTTCTAAAACAAAAATAGCTACGCAAGAAAAACATAGCATCCCAAGTACTAGATACTCAATTACAGCTTATCGCAATAAGACAGCTCCAGAATGCGCCTCGGTGAAATCTTAACTAAGCAGCCAGCCCGCGCGCCAAATCCTTTTCAATATCAATAATATTTTCCAACCCAACCGCCACACGTACCAAGCCATCACTTATCCCCGACGCTTCACGTTCAACCGCCGTGAGTCGAGCATGTGTAGTGGTAGCCGGATGCGTAATGGTGGTTTTTGTGTCTCCCAAATTAGCGGTGATCGAAATCATTTTGCAGCCATCTATCACACGCCATGCGGCGTCACGTCCGCCAAGAAGATCAAATGCTAGTACAGCACCTTGCACCGGCGCTTGCTTCATCGCTAACTGATGCTGATGATGTGATTCAAGACCGGCATAATGGACGCGCTTGACCAGCCTATTTTGCTCCAAACGCCTCGCCAGCTCTAGTGTTTGTACTGATTGCGCCTCAACGCGTAGACGCAATGTTTCCATGCCTTTGAGACACACCCACGCATTAAACGGTGAAAGAGCCGCACCTGCGGTACGTACATAGCCATAAATGGGCTCGATCAATTCGCGACTACCACATACTGCACCTGCCAGTACCCTGCCCTGCCCGTCCAAATATTTAGTAGCGGAGTGAATGACAATATCCGCACCCATTTCAAGTGGGCGTTGTAACGCAGGTGTGAGCAGGCAATTGTCAACCGCAAAAATAATATTGGCTTTTTTTGCAATTGCCGCAACCGCCGCAATGTCTGTAATTTCGGCAAGCGGGTTTGATGGTGTCTCGCAAAAAAATAATTTAGTGTTGGGCTGAATCGCAGCTTGCCAATCTTGCGTACTCGCACCTGTCACCCAGGTGGTGCTGATGCCAAGTCGCGCGGCAATATTGTCAAACAGCGGCACCACTGTGCCAAACACGCTGCGCGATGACACCATATGGTCTCCGGCTTTGAGTAACCCAAAGACAGTGGCAGCAATGGCGGCCATGCCTGTGGCCGTCGCGATACAGGATTGCGCATTTTCAAGCGCAGCAAGCCTATCTTGAAACATGGTGACGGTTGGGTTGGTAAAGCGCGAGTATAGAAATCCAGGCTCGACATTGGCAAATTTACGTGCAGCCTCAGCGGCGGATTTGTAGGTGAAACTGGAGGTCAAAAATAGCGCCTCTGAATGCTCCTGAAAATCAGACTGCAATACACCTGAGCGCACCGCCTTCGTATCAAAATGCGTATCAAAATGCATATCAAAATTCCACTTTTCTGCCATGGCTATTCAGTCGTCGAAAAGCCAAGATCAAGCTGATTGGCTTCATCTTCAGCATCATCATTCGCATCGCGGTTGCTGCGGCTACCGCGCGTTTCACCGTCTTGGCGATTGGCTTCAATGGCGGCAAGATAATCAGCGGTCACGCCACCGGTAATGTACTTACCGTCAAAACACGAAGCGTCAAAATTTTTAATCGCAGGATTACACTGACGAATATCCGCCACAAGATCAGCAAGCTCTTGATAAAAAACCGCATCCGCGCCTATCGCTACCGCAATTGCTGCTGCATCGCGCCCCGTGGCAATCAGCTCACTGGTGGTGGGCATATCGATGCCGTAGACGTTTGGAAAACGTACTGGCGGTGCAGCGGAAGCAAAGTAAACTTTTTTAGCGCCACAATCACGTGCCATTTGTACGATTTCTTTTGATGTAGTGCCGCGTACGATAGAGTCATCAACTAGCAATACATTTTTATCTTTGAATTCAACTGCCATTGCATTTAGCTTTTGGCGCACAGATTTTTTGCGCTGATCGCGACCCGGCATGATGAATGTGCGGCCAATGTAGCGGTTTTTAATAAAGCCCTCACGGTATTTCACGCCTAACACCTGTGCTACTTCCACTGCACTCGGGCGCGAGGTATCAGGTATTGGAATCACCACATCAATCTCAATATCGGGCATATCACGTTTGATTTTTGCGGCTAGCGATTTACCCATTAGCGAACGTGTTTCGTAGACTGAAACACCATCAATCACAGAGTCTGGCCGTGCCAGATACACATACTCAAATATGCAAGGGTTTAACGACGGATTTACCGCACATTGTCGCGAAAAAAAGTTGCCAGACAAGTCCACCAATATTGCTTCGCCCGGTGCTACATCGCGCATCACCGTAAAGCCTAAAGTATCGAGCGCGACGCTTTCAGAAGCCACCATAAACTCGACGCCATTTTCTGACTCATGCTTACCGATGATGAGTGGACGTATGCCGTGCGGATCACGAAACGCGAGCAAGCCGTAACCTGCAATCATCGCGACAATTGCATAAGCGCCCTTCGCACGTCGATGCACGCCTGCTACCGCCGCAAATATCGCGTCTGGATCAAGCCTCACGCCACGCGCGGATTGCGTTAACTCGTGCGCGAGGACATTAAGTAATACTTCCGAGTCGGAGCTCGTATTGACGTGACGCAAATCGTCTTGAAATAATTCTTTTTGTAATTCGGCAGTGTTGATTAAATTACCGTTGTGACCTAACACCACACCAAACGGTGAATTTACATAAAACGGTTGCGACTCAGCGATGCTGGAAGCGGACCCCGCTGTCGGATAACGGCAATGCGCGATTCCCATATTGCCTGTAAGGTTGCGCATATCACGGGTGCGAAATACGTCGCGCACCAAGCCTTTATTTTTATGCATATGAAACGTGCGGCCATCGGCCGTCACAATGCCAGCCGCGTCTTGTCCGCGATGCTGCAATACGGTTAATCCGTCATACAACAACTGATTAACGGGGCTCTTCGATACGATGCCGACGATGCCACACATGATTGTTTTCCCTGAAGTTTGGTAGCGCTATGATTGGGCTGATGGAACAATGCGATAACGAATTTTTGCCGCGACTGAATCTGGTAACACCCCGCGCGCATAAAGTGCGGCGACTTCGAGCCAAGGCGTTAACGCGGCCTCTTTCCAAAGTGGATTTTGCGGAATTTTGGTAAGACCTGCTGCTAATGTAATCGCCAGCAATATTAGAAAACCTCGCGCCACACCTATCAACGCGCCAACGCCTCGGTCAAGCGTGCTTAAACCTAATTTCTTAATGACTTCAGTGAGCAGGCTAGTGATGAGTGAAGAAACAATCAAAGCGCCTAAAAACAACGATGCCCACGCGAGTACTGTGCGTGCCACTGGTTCACCTACCCAGTCGCTAAATAGCGGGGCAATGCTCGCCGCAAAACTATGCGCGATGATAAATGCCAACACCCAGCCGACAATATTCATCACTTCCCGAATAGCGCCTCTGAGGACACCTACGCCAATTGAGATAAGCATGAGGCCAATGATGGCGTAATCTACGCCATTCATTATTGCGGTACAACCTTACCTGTAACACCCGTAAGTTTCGCTTGGAGTAACGCGGCTTCTGCTTTTTCCTTGGTCGCGAATGGCCCTAAGCGCACACGTGTGACTTTACCTGTTTGGACTGAGAGCGTGTCGCTGAATACAGGCAGCTTTGCTTCTTTCATTTGCGTGATGATCGCTTTGGCATTGTCAGCATCTTTATATGCGCCGATTTGCACAACAAAACTACCTGGCTTTGCGGGAGCTGCTTTTGGAATTTCTTTTGGTGCATCTTTGGTCACCGCTGGTGCTGACACAGGTGCAGGCTTGGGTTCAGTCGTTACATTTTTAGGTGGTGTTTTTTCTACTACCGTTGCCACTGTTGCCGCTGTTGGCGCTGTTTGTACAGGCGGCTGCGCTACAATTTGTGCTGGCGCTGGTGCAGGCGCGGCTGCTAGTGGCGCAGTTGGTAAAATCGGCACGGGCAGAGGCGTTAAGCCTTCTTTTGGCGGAATATCGATGGATATTTCTTGCTTAACCGCACTTTGTCCGTCGCCTACTTTTTTTGGCTCCGAATCAAAAATCATCGGCAGTATGACTACCGCCAATACACCAAGCGTAATCGCACCAATTAAGCGGCGACGACCTCGGCGTTTTAATTCGAGTTCAGCAGCAGAAACATCAGTTTTTTTTGCAGTCGGCATTATGTGTTTTCAAAGTATTTTTTAGTCTTTAATTGCTTATGCACATTACTTAACAACGTGCTTAAGCAAATCAGCAACCGTATAGAACGAACCAAACCCTAAAATTCTATCATTCTCACCTGCTTTGTCCCGCGCCGCGTCATAGGCGGAAGCAATCGACGTATGGCGCGTGTATTGACCTGCCAAGCCATTTTTGTCCAGCAGCGCGGCAACGTGCTCGACACTAGCCCCACGCACACCGCCCAATCCTGCAATATGCCAATGGTCTATACGGCCTTTAATAATTTGAATAATTGCATCGATATCCTTATCAACCAGCATACCAAAGACAGCGTAAGTGTTTTCATAAAACCCCATCGTACCCAACGCATCTTCAAGCGCACGTGCGGCATGCGGATTGTGCGCAACATCTAGCACCACTGTTGGCCTACCGGGCATCACCTGCATACGCCCTGGCCAATCTACTTCGAGTAAGCCGCGCTTCACATGATTTTGTGAAACGGGCAATTTATCGCTGAGTGCAGCTAATGCCGCGAGTGCAGCGCTGGCATTTTTTAGTTGATACATGCCGCGCAGTGCAGGCACAGGCAGCGCATGACGCGAGCTCACTTGCCCCATAATTGTGCCCTGCCACAACCATTGCGTTTCCATACGCCGGTAGTGGTAATCCCGCCCTAGTATGTGCAGCGGCGCGCCAATCTTTCTGGCGTAATCAATTAAACTTTGTGGCACTACAGCATCAGCAAATATTGCAGTCTTATTGGCGCGATAGACATGCGCTTTTTCCCAGCCGATTTTTTCAATCGTGTCACCAAGATAGCTTTGATGATCGAGATCAACTGAGACCACAATGCTCACGTCTGCATCAATGATATTGACCGCATCGAGTCGCCCGCCTAGCCCCACTTCAAGCACAGCAACATCAACGCCCTCAGTCGCAAAACACCACAACGCAGATAACGTAGCGTATTCAAAATAAGTTAGCGGGATGGCAGGTTCAGCTAAGCGCGCAGTCTCAACGGCGCTAAACGACTTAACGAGCATTGCATCACTCGCCTCAGTCCCATTGATACGCACGCGTTCGTTATAGCGTAGCAAATGCGGTGACGAGTAAAAGCCAGTTTTATAGCCTGCAATATGCAAAATCGTCGATAGCATAGCCGCAGTGGAGCCTTTGCCGTTAGTACCCGCGATAGTGATATTGATAGGCGGCTGATTTAGCAACATGCGTTGCCAAACTTGACGCACACGATCAAGCCCCATCACGATCTCAGCGGTATGCTGGACATTAATGTAATCAAGCCATTGATCTAAGGTTTTGTCAGCCGTATACATGCTTTAGGATAAAAATATCAAACACCAATATTGGCGGTCATATTCAGGCATATATGCTTGAATGTGCCCGCAGAATAAGGGGTTTGTCAGAAAAACAAATTACGCCAAACGCTAATACTCAAGCCACTTGGGCAAGTGTCGTTGACGAGATTGTTGGCGCAGGTTCGCGTTGTAGCAGCGTGACGAGCGAGGCGATTTTGTTTCGCATTTCGCGACGATCAACAATCAAATCAATCGCCCCTTTTTCGAGTAAAAATTCAGCACGCTGAAAACCATCGGGTAGCGTTTCGCGCACTGTCTGCTCGATTACGCGCGGCCCGGCAAAGCCAATCAAAGCACCCGGCTCGGCAATGACCACGTCGCCCAACATCGCAAAGCTAGCCGATACGCCGCCCATCGTGGGGTCAGTTAAAACCGAAATAAACGGCAAACGTAATTGCGTGAGTTGATGTAATGATGCGGTGGTTTTTGCCATTTGCATGAGAGAAAGCAAGCCCTCTTGCATTCGCGCGCCACCCGTTGCGGTGAAACAAACAAAGGGTAATTTTTCATCGTGGCATGCTTCTACCGCGCGTGCGAATCGTTCACCAACAACTGAACCCATCGAGCCACCAAGAAAGTTAAATTCAAATGCGGCCGCAATCATTTCCACGCCATTTACAGTGCCTTGCATGACAACGAGCGCGTCAGTTTCACCGGTGTTTTTTTCAGCGTCTTCGAGACGATCAATATATTTTTTACTGTCTTTGAATTTCAAGCTATCAACGGGCATAACTTCTGAGCCAATTTCAGCGCGACCTTCAGAGTCAAAAAATAAATCTAGCCGCGTACGCGCTGAAATGCGATTGTGATGCGTGCATTTCGGGCAGACATGCATGTTGTTTTCTAAATCGGTGAAATAGAGCGTGGATTGGCATGATGGGCACTTACTCCACAATCCTTCTGGCACCGCCTTACGTGCAAGCGCAGCGCTGGATTTTATCTTCGGCGGCAGTAATTTTCTGAACCATGACATCGCTAATTCTCCTCGTCCATCTTGTCTTATTCGTCCATGGAATGACGAAACCCCGCCACAAGCGCTTCAACATTGTCCAACATTTTGTCCGCTGGCGATGATTCTATTTCTTGTACGATGCGCGAGCCAATCACGACGGCATCCGCGAAATCAGCAATCAATTTTGCTGTTGCCCCATCACGAATCCCGAAGCCAACACCGACAGGAATTTTAATCTCGGCTTTGATTGCCGCAATTTTCGTTCGCACCTCGTCAACGTCTATATTGCCCGCACCAGTTACACCTTTTAAAGACACATAGTAAACGTAACCGCGCGCGCATGCTGCAACCATCTGAATACGTGCCGTATTTGATGTTGGGCTCAATAAATATATGGTGTCAATATCGACAGCGTCCATCGCGCTCAGTAACGCCGCACTTTCTTCAGGTGGATAATCCACGACTAATACGCCATCGACACCAGCAGCTTTTGCCGCTGCTGCAAAGTGTGTAAGTCCCATTCGCTCCAATGGATTAGCGTAACCCATCAGTACGACCGGCGTCACGGCATCGGTCTCACGAAATGCGGCGACACACGCCAGCACATCGCGTAATCCAACTTTATTTTTAAGCGCGCGCTCAGAAGCACGTTGAATCACCGGACCATCTGCCATCGGGTCTGAGAACGGCACGCCCAGCTCAATCACATCCACACCAGCACGAACAAGCCTGTGCATGAGCGGGACTGTCGTGTCCAGTGACGGGTCACCGACAGTGACAAACGGAATCAACGCTTGGCGGTGTTCATTTTGTAGGCGGCTAAACGCTTGCTGAATACGTGACATCGTTAGTTTTCAATTGAGGGTTGGCACGAAGGGCGGCAATAAAAACTCAATCCGCTACGCTCTGCAACGGTTGCCATATCTTTATCACCTCGGCCCGATAAATTCACGAGTAATACTTTATCTTTTGCCATCGTTGGCGCTATTTTCATCGCGTGCGCTACCGCATGGCTCGATTCAAGTGCAGGAATGATGCCCTCCGTACGGCATAACCGATGAAATGCGGCGAGCGCCTCATCATCATTGACAGGCACATATTCAGCGCGCGAAGTATCTTTGAGCCAAGCGTGTTCAGGGCCGACACCAGGATAATCTAGCCCAGCAGAAACCGAATGTGTATCAATAATTTGACCATCGCTATCTTGCAGCAGGTATGTACGGTTACCGTGCAAGACCCCTGGCACACCTGCGGTAAGAGACGCCGCATGCTTGCCTGTCTCAACGCCTTCACCGCCTGCCTCGCAGCCGATCAAACGCACGTTGGCATGCGGAATGTAGTCAAAGAAAATCCCCATCGCGTTTGATCCACCGCCGACGCACGCAATGACAGCATCAGGCTGGCGGCCAATTAATTCAGGCATTTGCGTTAGGCATTCCTTGCCCACCACCGAATTAAAATCGCGCACCATCATCGGGTAAGGATGCGGGCCCGCGACGGTACCAATGATGTAGTAAGTTGATTCGACATTCGTTACCCAATCGCGCATTGCTTCATTTAATGCATCTTTGAGTGTGCGTGAGCCACTCTCGACGGGCACAACAGTTGCGCCCAACAGTTTCATCCGGTAAACGTTTTGCGCTTGACGACGCACATCATCAATACCCATGTAAACAACACATTCCAAGCCGTAGCGGGCAGCAACAGTGGCGGTAGCAACGCCGTGTTGTCCCGCGCCTGTCTCGGCAATAACGCGCGGTTTGCCCATACGACGGGCAAGTAGCGCTTGTCCGATCGTGTTGTTAACTTTGTGTGCACCGGTATGGTTTAAGTCTTCGCGTTTTAAATATATTTGTGCGCCACCGAGCTCATCACTTAAGCGCTTGGCGTGATAAATCGGGCTGGGGCGACCTACATAATGCTTGAGCTCGCGCTGAAACTCTTCAACGAAAAGCGGATCAGCTTTAGCCTTGGCATACTCAAGATTTAACGTGTGCAGCGCTGCTTGCAAGGTCTCCGCCACGAAGGTGCCACCATAGGGACCAAAATGGCCAGTAGCATCAGGAAAATCATACATTTGCACGGCAAGCCTCATTCATAAATTGTTGGATTAATTTGGCACTTTTGATGCCTTTGTCGGCTTCAACACCACTTGACACATCGACACCCCAAGGGTTCACGGTTTCAATCGCGTTGGCAACATTGCTTGGGTTGAGCCCGCCAGATAACACTATCTGGTTGCGTAATGATTGCGGTATTAGTTGCCAGTCAAACAATTCACCGGTACCACCGTAGAGTCCTTTTTCGCCTGTATCGGCATCAAGCAACAACCGCGATGCACTAGAAAATTTTATACGTAAGTTTAACAAATCGCTCAAGTGATTTACACGAATGGCTTTCCAATATGGCAAGCCAAATTGCTGACAAAAAATTGCATCTTCATCACCGTGAAATTGCAAAATGGTAGGTTTAACCCCGTCGATAATTTTCTTAATGTCTGCGGCAGACTGATTGACCACAAGTGCAACCGTTTCAACATACGACGGCAACGACTCAACGATTTGGCGCGCTGCCTCTATCTGCACCGCACGCGGTGATGGCGGATAAAAAACCAAGCCCAATGCATCTGCGCCGGCCTTAGCAGCAATTAATGCCATTTCAACATCACGAATTCCGCAGATTTTGACGAATGGTCGTCCCATTACAGATTACTCATGTTGATGATGAAATTTTTCCGCGTCCTGAATGCGGGTAACTGAAATTTTTCATCATAGTTAATGGCTTGCAAGTACAAGCCATCTGGCTGAAAGGTGGGCGCGGCAAGTGCGCGATTTTTTGATTCGATCAACGTTGTCAGCCATGTTTCTGCTTGCTTGCCGGCGCCAATATAGACAAGTGAGCCAACGAGATTACGCACCATGTGATGCAAAAATGCATTAGCGCGAAAGTGAAATTGAATAAGTTGCCCTTGTTTGGCAATATGCGCCTCCAGCATCGTCTTTATTGGTGTTTTAGCCTGACATTCGACCGAGCGAAATACGCTGAAGTCATGTGTGCCAATCAGACTATTTGCCGCACGTTGCATTGCAGGCACATCCAGCGGCGCATGATACCAACCGACTTGTCCTAATTGTAATCCTACGTCTACGGGGTCATTTAACAATAAATACTGATAGGTGCGAGAGCGCGCCGAAAAGCGCGCGTGAAACTCTTCAGCGTAGCAATCAGCCAATCGATGCGCCCAAAGTACGCGAATATCATCGGGCAAATGTGCGTTTACACCGCGCACCCACGATTGCGGCTCCCTGACAACAGATGTATCAAGATGGACTACCTGGGCAATGGCATGAACGCCCGTATCGGTGCGTCCCGCACACGTGGTGCGAGTCACGTTATCACGGTCATCAACGCCTATAAATTTGGCAATTGCCGATTCTAAGCGGTCTTGCACCGCCAAGCCCGAAAGCTGCGTTTGCCAGCCGCAGTAAGCGCCACCACGATATTCAAGCCCTAATGCGATTCGCATAAAATAAACAATCAACTCACAAAAAACAAAGGGCGCGGATAACTCCGCGCCCTAAAAACAACCCATCGAATATTGTTCTACATACTAGCCAAAATAGTTTTAGCTTCGGCAGCTTGCGCAGATGAACCTTCACGTGCAACTTCATTCAAAATTTCTTTTGCGCCATCACTATCGCCGATTTCAATGTAGGCCTTTGCTAATTCAAGCTTAGTTGCAACTGCACTGTTGTCAGCGCCGTCGGCAGCACTATCAGAAGGCAAGTCTAGATCAAGCGACAAGTCGCTCAAATCCATCGACATAGCAACAGGTGCGGATGCAGAAGATGCTAGAGGCGCGACTTTCTGCGTAACATCATTGCTCGGCTCATCTAGTGATAACGATGACAAATCAAAGTCAAAGTTACTGGTTGACGAAGTCGTTACCGGCGCAGTGGCTACAGTCACATTTGGCGCATCGAGCGCCAAGTCAAAATCTAACCCACCTGCGTCTGATAAAAGAATATCCATTGATGAGTCAGAAGCCGAAGTAGCACTCTCTTTAGCGGGCATAACAGGTTCTGCACCGAGGTCTAAGTCAAAATCCATCGCGTCGCCAGCCGTTGGCTGAATCTGGTCAGAATTAGGCGCGGTGATATCAAACGTTGCACTAGTGTCTGCAGCTGCTGGTGTATCGCTAAAGCCCAAGTCAAAATCTAGATTTGGTTTTGCGGCATCTGCGGCATCTGCCGCCGCCGAACCCGCCGCTGCAAATATTGCCGTTCCACCCGCGGCAAAGGAGGCCGTAGAGTCAAATTCGCGATCGCCGTAAATAGTATTTGTTGGATCAATTGACGCTCCCATGGCTGCCGCTTTGGCCCACATTGGATCATTTTCACCTACCGCGTTCTTCAATTGCAACGCAACCGTTTCAAACGCAGCAGCGCTCTTGCGAGCATGATAAATCTCAAGCAGTTTCATCGAGACATCGTGACGACTTTTGTCGCGTGTCATTGCTTCTTTAAGGATTTCTTCCGCCTGACCGTCACGTCCGTAGGCAATGTAAACGTCAGCTTCGGCTAATGGATCAACTTCATCTGTATCAATTGCACCAGGACCGGTCTTATCGAAATCCGTTAAAAATGAACTGTTTCCGGTATCAACTAAACCACCCGCTTTATTACCAGAAATGGTATTTGGTTTCAAATCGGAAGGCATTAATGACGATGTTTGCGTCATCGATGCGCCGCCTTGTGCATTCTGTTTACGGCGTCGTGTGAATAAAAGCGCACCCCAACCGAGCACACCAAGACCCGCAACTCCGGCTGCAATTGGTGCGTATTCCAAAGCAGTATCGACTAAGTCAGGTTCAGGCGGTGGCGGTGGGGCTTGTACAACGGCTTTAGGTGGTGCTGGCTTTGGTGCATCTACTTTTGGCGCTGCCGGCGTCACTGCTGGCGCGGCGGTCACACCAGGAGGAGTTGCTGGTGTTGACGTTGGGGTGACTTGCGCGATTTGCGTTGGCGGCACTGGTGCCACTGCAACAGGTGCAGGTGCAGGTGTTGGCGCTGGTGTAACTACTGGTGCTGGCGGAGCTGTCTTCGCTGCAACGGCAGGTAAAACTGGTGGGGCTGTTTTTAGCTCAAGCAATTTCTTAGCATCTGCCTGCTGTTTTTCGAGTATGGCAATGCGCGCTTTGGCTTCATCCATCGCCTTTTGTTTCGCGATGGCGTCTTCTTTAGCCGCATTGGCAGCGTTTGTTGCATCTACTCCGCCCTTAGCGCCAGTCGCGCCTGCTTTAGCGGTACTGTCTGCTTTGGCGATTTTGAGCTGATCTGAAGTGGTAGGTGCTGGTGGGGTAACTGGTTTTGCGCTAGCAACTTGTCCTGTCGCCGTGTTTGTCGGTGCGGGCTTGGCAGGAGCGGCGGCGGCGGCGCTAGCGATTTGTTCGCGATAACCTTTCCAATCAGCAACTTGTACGCGCACTTCTTTATTAGCTTCAGATTTTGTAAGCTTAGCAACATCTGCTGGCGTTGGGATGCGAAGAATCTGGCCCGTTTTGAGCTGATTCATGTTGTTATTAATAAACGCCTGCTTATTTTCGCGAAACAGGGCGACGAGCATCTGATCTAGCGAAATACCATCGCCCTTCATTTCGCTTGCGATCTTTGCAAGTGTGTCGCCACGCTTTACTGGGCCATAAGTGTCAGCATCAGTTTTGGGGGTTGTGGTTTCGGCGCGCGTTGCGGCGGCATTTGGAATTGTAGTTGAAGCCACTGGCGCTGCTGGACGTGGTGTAACAGCCGCAATTGGCGCTTGAATCTTGGTTTCGTTAAAACCCGGCGGGTCAAGCAAGATTGGGTATTCGCGCACAAAGCGACCAGAAGGCCATGTCATTTCTACTAAGACATCTAAAAATGGCTCGTTAATTGGCGTGTTGCTACTGATTTTAACAATCGGCGCGCCATTAGCTTTACGCTCAATGGAGTAGCGCAATTGCCGGAGCAGAGGCGAATACTCGATACGCGATTCTGTGTAGGCTTCTGGACTCGCCGTGCGCGCCGTGAGCACTTCAAATTCGCCCAGCAACAGCGAGAGCAATTCAATCTCGACGGAAAGCGGCTGACCCAGCGCAGAATTAACGGTCATTTTTCCCAAGCCGGCGGCATTGGCAATAGTTGCAGATAAGGCTAGAAAAAGTCCTGCTAGCGTTACGGCAATGGTTTTTTTCGGTAGACGGTTCATTCGGTCAACCCCAACCCTTCAAATTTATGATTAAGCACAATAACATCAACAAGTTATAAGTTCAACTTTATTCTATTTCTCACGTTGCGTCACACTTTATTACTAAATAACGCGTCATAAAATGCACCAAGATAGTGCACAAACGACACGAATTGGTGTGTAGCATCACCCTTACTAGTGTACTAAGTCGTTATTTTTCAACAATAATTTTAAGCATGCGGCGTAGCGGCTCAGCTGCACCCCAAAGCAATTGGTCACCTACCGTAAATGCGGATAAATAAGTTGGCCCCATCACCAATTTACGTAATCTACCCACCGGAATAGTGAGCTTGCCTGTCACTGCCGCCGGCGATAAGTCATGAATCGAGCGTTCCTTTGTATTGGGAATGACTTTCACCCACTCGTTATCTTCGGCAATCATGGCATTAATTTCATCAAGCGGTATTTCACGTTTTAACTTTATTGTTAGCGCCTGCGAGTGACAACGCATCGCACCCACGCGCACACATAACGTATCTATCGGTGTTGCTGGCACATTAAAACCTATACCACGCCCCAAAATTTTGTTCGTCTCAGCCATGCCTTTCCACTCTTCTAACGACATACCGTCACCTAAGTCTTTATCAATCCACGGTATTAAGTTGCCACCAAGCGGTACGCCGAAATGCTGTGTCTCCTCAGCACTCAAGGAATGCTGCTTGGCGAGCAGCTTGCGATCAATTTCCAAAATCGCAGAATGCGGGTCATCGAGCACCGCCTTTACCTCAGCATGTAATGTGCCAAATTGTGTGAGTAATTCGCGCATATGTGTTGCACCGCCACCAGACGCCGCTTGGTAGGTCATCGAGGTCATCCATTCAATCGCATCCGCCTTAAACAAGCCTGCTAATCCCATCAACATGCATGACACCGTGCAGTTGCCGCCAATGAAATCCTTTACATCTTTGGCAAGCGCATTTTTAATCTGCGGCATATTGACAGGGTCAAGAATAATGACCGCATCATCTTTCATACGCAGCGTTTTTGCGGCATCAATCCAATATCCTTTCCAACCCGCTTGACGTAATGGCGCGTATATCTCGGTAGTGTAATCACCGCCTTGGCAAGTGATGATAATGTCCATTGCCTTCAGCGCGTTGATATCTTTTGCATCGCGCAATGGCGCACCATGCGCTTCTGCGGGCGCAGCGCCACCGATAGCGGAGGTTGTAAAAAAGAATGGCTCAATATGGGCGAAATCATTCTCTTCGCGCATACGTTGCAGCAAAACCGAACCCACCATCCCACGCCAACCGACTAAACCAACTTTTTGCATTTTTTTATCCTAATAAATCGGGTGAACAATGAACGATGAAGAGTGAAAAAGTGCGCGGCCTAAAGCTTTGGTTCCTAGTTCACAGCTCACGCTTCAAAGTTCACGCTTCACAGCTCACAAATTCCCCACTACCGCCGCACCCATCTCGCTCGTAGATGACACTTTCTCACCCGACTTCGCAATATCCGCCGTGCGATAGCCTGACGCCAAGGTTTTTTTAACCGCGCTATCGACGCGATCTGCCCATTCGGTCAAGCCAAAGGTGTAGCGCAACATCATCGCCAGCGACAAAATTTGTGCGAGCGGGTTAGCGATGCTGCGACCCGCAATATCCGGTGCAGAGCCGTGTATTGGTTCGTAAAGCCCCTTGCCATTGGCGTCGAGTGAAGCAGACGGCAACATGCCAATTGAGCCCGTCAGCATCGAGGCTTCATCCGACAAAATATCGCCAAACATATTGCCTGCCACCATCACATCAAATTGTTTTGGGTTACGCACGAGCTGCATCGCGGCGTTATCCACCAACATGTGCGTCAAGGTGACATCTGGATATTCAGGCGCAATCTCAATCGCAATATCACGCCATAGCTGCATGGCTTCAAGCACATTCATTTTATCAATCGAGCATAGCTGTTTATTACGTTGCCGCGCGGTGCGAAATGCCACATGCATGATGCGTGTGATCTGCGCCTCTGTGTAGTGCATGGTGTTAATGCCAACGCGATTACCCTTCTCACCTGTTACACTGCGCGGCTCGCCAAAGTAAATATCGCCCGTTAGCTCACGAATAATCATGATGTCTAAACCCGCCACGACATCAGCACGCAAAGTAGATGCATCGGCTAACTCAGGAAAAACTGTCGCAGGACGCAAATTAGCAAAAAAATCACATTCCTTACGTAAACCCAAAATTGCTTTTTCAGGGCGATGCTCACGCGGCAAGTTATCGTGCTTCGGTGAGCCAACCGAACCAAATAAAACCGCATCCGCGTCTTGCGCCAATTGCAATGTTGCAGGCGGCAGTGGATGTCCAAACGCATCGTAGGCGGCACCACCAACCAGTGCTGATTCGGCCTCAATTTTCAAGCCATCACGACGCAATACGTCTAGCACCTTGAGTGCCTCCGCCATGATTTCAGGGCCAATACCATCTCCGGCTAAGACTGCGATTTTCATATTATATTTTCTTTATAACACTAATATTGGCGGCTTAATTCAAGCATTTATGCCTGAATATGCCCGTCCTTAAACGACTTTTAATTATCTATGTACGATATAACCAAGGCTCGCGCGTAGCGCGTGCCGCTTCATACGCACGGATTTTGTCGGTGTGGCGCATGGTGAGCCCGATTTCATCCCAGCCGTTGAGAAGGCTTTCTTTACGAAACCCTTCCACTTCAAATTGGTAGCGTTCCGCAGACGGCACTTCCACAATTTGCCGTTCTAAATCAACGTGTAATTTTGCACCCACGGTGGCGAGCGTGACATTGAACAAATGATCAACCTCAGCCTCCGCCAGCACAATTGGTAGCAGGCCATTTTTGTAGCAATTATTAAAAAAGATGTCTGCAAACGATGGCGCGATGATGACCCTAAAACCAAATTGCTGTAACGCCCATGGCGCATGTTCACGCGACGAACCACAGCCAAAATTTTTGCGTGCCAGCAAAATAGTCGCGCCTTGATAGCGCGCTTCATTGAGTACAAATTTAGGATTAAGGCTACGCTTAGCATTATCAATACCTGGCTCGCCATGATCTAAATAGCGCCACTCATCAAACAAATTAGGGCCAAAACCAGAGCGTGTAATTGACTTCAAAAATTGTTTGGGAATAATAGCGTCGGTATCGACATTAGCGCGATCTAGCGGCGCCACTAAACCTAAATGCTGACGAAAGGGTTCCACTATCTTTTCGCCGCTTTTTCAATTGTCTCGCCGGTTTTTTTTACATCTTTGCCAACACCTTCAATCGTGTTACAGCCAACCAAAAATAATCCAGACAGCAATACGACGATAAATTTTTTCATTTGCGTTTCCACGGTTAATTTCTACAACAGTTCACGAACATCCGCAAAGCGACCAGCAATTGCCGCCGCCGCTGCCATTTCAGGGCTAACCAAATGGGTACGACCACCCGCACCTTGGCGGCCTTCAAAATTACGATTTGATGTCGATGCACAGCGCTCGCCTGGCGATAGACGATCGTCATTCATACCCAAACACATCGAGCAGCCCGGCTCACGCCATTCAAAGCCTGCGGCGATAAATATTTTATCCAGCCCCTCGACCTCGGCTTGGCGTTTCACCAAGCCTGAGCCTGGTACCACCATCGCCAGCTTGATATTGTCCGCCAAGCGTCGCCCACGCACCACAGCGGCGGAAGCACGCAAATCTTCGATACGCGAATTCGTGCAGCTGCCGATAAAAATTTTATCGACCTTGATTGCCGCCATTGGCGTGCCTGGATTTAACCCCATGTACACCAAAGCGCGCTCCATTGCATCACGCTTGACGGGGTCCGTTTCATTTTTTGGGTCAGGCACAGCGCCATCAATGGTCGCTACCATTTCAGGTGACGTACCCCACGTAACTTGTGGTCTTATCTGCGACACATCTAGCGTAACAACAAGATCAAAAGCCGCACCCGGATCACTCACAAGTGTTCGCCAATAAGTATTCGCAAGAGCAAAGTCTTCACCCTTTGGCGAAAATGGGCGATTCGCTAAATACTGAATCGTCTTATCATCCACGGCAATCAAACCAGATCGCGCTCCCGCCTCAATGGCCATATTGCAAACCGTCATGCGCCCTTCAATCGACAGCGCCCGAATGGCGCTACCGCCAAATTCAATCGCATAGCCTGTGCCACCGGCCGTGCCTATCTTACCAATGATGGCGAGCACAATATCTTTAGCAGTTGGCTGCCAACGCCGACCCAGCCCAACACCACCATCAGCGCCATCAACACGAATGAGCATTGATTTCATCTTTTTTGCATTCAAACATTGTGTCGCCATCACATGCTCAACCTCAGATGTGCCAATGCCAAAGGCGAGCGCTGCAAACGCGCCGTGGGTGGATGTATGCGAATCTCCACAGACAACAGTCATGCCCGGCAAGGTCGCACCCTGCTCAGGCCCCACCACATGCACAATGCCCTGCCGTGCATCATTCATGCCGTAGTAATCAGCCACGCCAAATTTTTCGATATTTTTATCGAGCGTCTCTACTTGCAAACGCGAAATTGGATCCGCAATACCGATCTCGCGTGACGTCGTTGGCACATTGTGATCCGCTGTTGCCACAATCGATTTAATCCGCCACGGCTTACGACCGGCCAGCGCTAACCCATCAAAGGCCTGTGGGCTAGTCACTTCATGCACTAGGTGGCGATCAATATAAACAAGTGCCGTGCCGTCCGGCTCGGTGTGCACCACATGCGCATTCCAGAGTTTGTCGTATAGCGTCTGCGGCTGAGTTGAGTGTGAGTTCATCTAACGATTATAGCCAATGGCACTCGTTTGGTGCGGCGCAGCAGCAATTGTATGGAAGGTAAAACACGAAAAGCTAGGGAACTTTTATTCGTGGGGATCAATACATTGATTGCAATAATACGGCGCAAAATTGTTAGACAGCAGTAACTACAGCGACCTAGTCGAATCCGCTACGGGCAAATAATGCTAAGTTGCAATGCATGAGCACGTAAGCGTGAAGCTGGCATTCGGCCTCACCTAACCTACTAGCTATTACAAGTTAAGCTGGTCACTCATCTTCACCGAATAAGCTGGCCAAACTATGGTGAGCACGCGGCACAATGTGTGGGATAGACAAATTAATTCCGAGAGCGGTGGGTCTAATTCTGGGTATCGGCAGAAACAATTGACGCTAACCACATTGATTTGACCCATTTGATTTGGCAGCCCTTCCCTTGTCATTAAGGGTCTTTTATTAGCGAGTCGTCTGGGGCATAAATGGTTGGAGGCGCTCTTGAATATTAGTGTTTTCTGTTTTCAATGGTATCTGACTCCATTGCGCATGTGACCCCATTGCACAGACCCGTTGTGTTGATTAACAAAGGCAGTCGTTATCAATTGACCCAGTTCTCAATCATCAGGCCGGGCACAAGATTAAATTCACGCAAATTGTTTGTAATTAGTGTGAGACCCAAGCTGCGCGCATGGGCTGCAATATGTAGATCATTTAGTCCGATTGGTTGTCCTGATTTTTCGAGCATTGCGCGAATGCTGCCGTACTGCCATGCAGCCTTATCGTCATAGCAAAGCACATCAAGCCGCGACACAAAATTTTCTATGATAGCGATATTGCGTTCGACGAAAGCGCTTTTTTCAGCGCCGTGTATCAGTTCAGCAAGTGTAATTGCCGATATCGCCATGCGCGCTTGATGCCTATTAAAGTGCGCCAATACTTCAATAGGACGACGTTTGAGCACATAAATGACAATATTTGTATCAAGCAAATATTTCAACATAACTAAACTAAAGTGGCTCTCGATCAGACTGTGTTTGGCTATCACGAACTTCCATAAAATCTGCCGATGGTAGCGCAACATCATCAAGAAAAAAGCTGTCCCATTGCGATTCAATCGGCGTAATGATGCGCTCACGCCCAAGCACACGCACTTCAACTTTTTTGACCGAAGCAGGAAAGCGCACATCAGACGGTAATCGCACGGCTTGTGTTCGGTTATTCATAAATACTGTGCTGGTGGTCATTTTCAACACTCCAATTTTTGAATTAATTTTGCAATATACAGAAACTATATACGCAACTTTTTTGCCGGTCAACGCTAGCGATTGTTGAAGTCTAGTGTGGCAATAGACTCTATGAAGTGCTACTTAGTTAGACTTGTCCGCATCGTTTAAACAACGATTGCACAAAATTGTAAGCACCAATATATACGGGCGTTTTTAAACATAAATGGCTGGAACGGCTTAAGGGTATTGGCGTTTTTAATTCTACGCTGACCCCATTTATGGGGGCAGAAATGGCTGTAAGTAGTCTTGGATAAAGAAATTTATATAATCGGGAAGCGTATATTTATCAACTAGAAAATTATGGATTTGTTCAATCAATTCGACGTCGACCCCTTTGAATTTTTACATGGGCTAAAACTTGAATTCCCCTACATAGGCGATCACCAACGTACACGCTATTTATGAAAGCAATTGAGTCCATCGCCTTACCTTATTGGGAACATTGGTGAGGCGTTTGGGACATATTTAGCTGGAGATGGTTGCTGGCGCTTGAGTTTGACAATTTAGTTGGTACTTATTACGAAGGCACGCGAGGCTAGCCCACCCTACGCTTGCTGCCCCAAAAAAATGTAATTATCAGTATGGCGAAAGCAACAAAAATCAAAATAAGAAAACAGAAAACCCATGCAGTAAAAAACTCAATATTTGCCGCTTGCTCTTGTGTCTCAATATTAAAAAATTGAGACACAAAAACGCTAAGTAAATCTGGCATTAGCGGCCATAAACTAGATACTCGAATAAATATCATCGCTAAGCCAAATGACAGTATTGCAATAGATAGAATAAGAAAAATTAAATTACGAGTACGCATTTACCACCCCGAACTGGCTCTATACAGTAATATCATTCCGAAGTAATCGATGTTAGTGCCTGGAATTTTTTCGGTTTTAGTATTTAGTAGCCGTTTTCTAAGGATGTCATATTGATCAGGATCATCCAAGGTGACGCAGCCAAGACTGACACCGCGCTCCCCTTTGGGATGTAGCCGAACTTCTCTACGCACGACGCCATTCTCTACAGTTTCGTCCCCTGGAGTTCCATCTTGACGATACAAAGCAAACCATCTGTGCTTACCATTTATGTAAGAGGCAATTTTGCCGCCAACTCCGCCGTCTGGCCTCTCAACAATGTAATACCAGCCTTCTGGCGCAGCGCCAATATTTGCTTTGCTGGTTGAGTTAGGGTCATTGCGATATGGAGGATTACCAGAGAATGCAGAATAGCTTTCGCCACACGCACACTTCAATTGGCTTATGGGTCTTCTATTAAGCTCCATCATGAAATATTCAAGCAGCCCCATAGGATCAATACTTACAAGAGGGTTTCCTGAGACATATGAAAAAGTATTTATCCCACCATACAACCCAATCGGATCACTCTGCACATACCTTCCCGTGCTCGGATCATAGTCTCTAAAGTAGTTGTAATACGTGTTTGTTTCTTGATCGTAGTACTGCCCCGGCAATCGCAGGTTGTAGATGAATGGCGTCGTCCCATTCGTCCCGTTCGGGTTTTCATCGGGGGCGTTGTTGCCGAATGGATCGTCATTCTTCCAAACACACAGACCTGATACGAGTTTCCCCCGCTGGCGTCGCCAAACCCTAGCACTGGCGCGGCGTTCCAAGCGGTTTTCTCTCGGCGCAAATCCGCACGCCGGCAATTTTTGCCTAGACGCGGTTTTAGCG
>JANNWG010000041.1:0-79667 GCA_031414695.1 Burkholderiales bacterium | reverse complement strand
AGGTCGACTGATGTAGCGTAACGACGCAATATGGCAGAACAAAATCATCAATCACCATTAAAAACATGAAAAAATCGTGAGACTTGGTGATGGGCAATATTTTTTATTGTTCGTCTGGCGGGTTTTGCAAGAGGCTCTAATACCAACGCTTTTGTTCACTATTCACCGTTCACGCACTTCCACTCACGCCTAACGCCCAACTCTCAACCACAAAGTCCTCATATCCCCAACCCCACCCGCGTCTTAGCCGCCGCGACGTCGGTGTTAGTCAGTGTGCCGCTGGCATTGATGTCGTATTTGAAATTTGTGCTATCCACGTTTAAGCCGATGCGGGTTTTCATCGCTGCGATGTCGGTATTACCGACGCTACGATTGTTATTTACGTCACCCACTAAAAAGCCTAATGAGACTGCACTACTCAAACTACCATTGACGCCATTTAGTGTCACTGTCACCCGACTCGCATCCGCTATCCCCGTGAGAGTGACAACCACTTCGGTTGTGTTACTCATATTGATGACAGGACTCGCCACCCCAATCGGATTACTACTTGCATTCACCGCTGTCACACTACCAATGCTAGTCACAGCCTGATTAAACTGAAACACAATCGTGTGTCCTGTACCGATGGTGCGGGGCTCGACATCAATATTGCCGCTAATTAAGTGTGTGGTGCTGATGGGTAAATCAAACGTACCCGCTGTGCCGTGGATTTTGCGCGAGGTCACGCTGGTGAGGGTAATGTTGAGGCTAAAGCTCGCCACCACTGAGCAATCTGCAACAACCGCATTAGTCGTAAAGGTAGTGCCGACAAGTGAGCCGCCACAGGTGCCGCCAACTGAAGTTAAATAACCACTATTGGGTGTGACGGTGAATGCCGTTGTTGCACCGCTATTAACTACCATATTAGTCGCTGGGGAAATCGTGCCATTTACCCCTGCCGATGGGGTGACGGTAAAGGTGAGTGGGGCAGTGATGCTAAAACTTTGTGTGACTTCTGCTGAGGGGCTGTAGCTGGCGTTACCTGCTTGGTTGGCACTAATAGTACAAATGCCGAACGTGGCGCCCGTCAGTGTCGCGCCATTCACGCCACCCACAGTGCAGATGCTGGTCGTGGTGGAGGTGAAGACAACGGGCTGACCAGATGCGCCACCCGTGGCGGTGACCGTACCTGTGCCGCCTACTGTTATTGACGGCGGACTGCCAAATGTAATGCTTTGCGTACCCAGCGGGGTGACACTGTTGGATGGAGCGGAGGCGCTGCTGCTGCCTTGCGCGTTGTTGGCAGTGATGGTGAAGGTATAGGCGGTGCCGTTGGTCAACCCCGTCACGTTGATGCTCGTACAAGGCGTCGTGCAAGTACGGATGATGCCGCCGCCGTTGGGGCTGATGGCGGTAAAACCAGTAAGGGGCGACAGGCCAATGTGATACGCGGGCGTGAAGGTGACGGTTGCACTGGCATTGCTTGCGTTAGCACTACCGATAGTCGGTGCATGGGGCAGTGCAGTCAGCGCGAACAATTCTGAGTAACTAAAATAAGTACCTTGGGTGTCGGTGCCTGCCGCAATCAGCACTCGACCATCGTTAAGCGACGTTGCAGTGTGAACAAGCCGACGCGCACTCAGCGTGCCTGCGGCGGCCCATGTGTTACTGGCGGCATCGTACATTTCCATCGTCGCGGGGTCGGTAGCAAAGTTCACAAACCCCTCTTGGCCTGATACCAATACGCGACCATTGGTGAGCAGGGTTGCCTGATGCCCTGATCGAGAGCCCGTCATTACCGCACCGACACTGACTGCATTGGTGATAGGATTCACCAACTCGGTCGTGGCCAGATAACTGCCGTTGATCAGGTGGTAGCCACCCGCAACCAAAATAAGTCCAGTCGGTAACATGGTTGACGAATGACTGGAGCGCGGCGCGTTGAGTGCCCCCGCCGATGTCCAGGTGTTGGTGACGGGGTTGAAGCGCTCCATACTAGCGGCGGTATTGCCGCCCATCACCAATACCTCACCGTTGGCAAGCAGCACGGCCGTATGAAATTCAAGAGTGGCGGCAAGCGAGGCGACCGCCGTCCAGGTGTTGCTGGTGGGGTTATAGACTTCCGCGCTGGTCACGGCGGCGAACAGGGTCTTACCACCGGCGACCAACACCCGCCCGTCATTGAGCAGTGTGGCAGTGTGGCCATTACGTCTGGCCACATTCAGCGTGGGTGTGGCCGTCCATGTATTGCTCACTGGGTTATAGACAACAGCGGCGGTGGGCGCGGGCGAAAAACCATCGCCCACCACCAGTACGCGACCATCGGCGAGACGTGTCGCCGTGTGCGCCGTGCGCCCAACGGGTAGCGCGGCGGCAGCGGCCCAACTATTGGTTGCAGGGTTATAAATTTCCACACTGGTGAGCTTGCCACCTGTGTTCTCCCCCCCCACTATTAACACCCGACCATCGGTGAGCTTAGTTGCGGAATGGTATACACGCCCAGTGATGTGATTGGCCGCGGCTTGGGTCACATTGACAATGATATTTTGTGTCGCCTGCGTCGCCGCCTGATAAAAACCATTGCCTGCTTGATTAGCCGCAATCACACAAGTGCCTGCGCCGATGGCGGTCACCGTTGCGCCATTCACACCGCTGGCGGTGCAAATGGCGGGGGTGGTTGATGAAAACGTGACGGCATTGCCCGAGGCACCACCTGTGGCAGACACCGAGGCACTGGCGGTCAGTAGCAAGACGGGTGCCGCACCAAAGGCAATGGTTTGTTGGTTGTACACTGGGAAGTTGACCGCTGCAGAGTTGGGCGACTGGCGCGCTGCTGTGTAGGCGAGCATCACGCAGGTGCCGGATGCGGTGTCCGGCACGGTCATGGTGGCCGAGTTCAAGTTGCCACCAACAATTGCGCTATACGCACCGCAGTACACCTCATACCACTGCACCGGTGAGCCGCCGTCATTGGCGGGCGGCGCGAAATTTACCGTCACGCTGCCATTACCACGTACCACCGAGGTGATGGTAGGTGCGCTTGCCTGCACTACCACGCTGATGGTATGCGTAGAAAAGACTGAACCGTGGACGTTGGCGGCGCTCATCGTGTAGGTATACGTACCGACAGTGCCCACACCAAACCGTACTATTAAGTTATTGCTTCCACCAGAACCACCAAATGAAGTACCGGGTGGCATCGATCCGCTATTCCATGTGATGGAGGCCGCAGGCGATGCGGATGCGTAAAACCTGTATTCCGTCGCCTCGGTATGTACTGCATAACGTGGCGGTGAATTGGCGGTGAACACCGGCACACCCGTTGGCGTCACACTGTTGGAATTGGCCGATGCCACGCTGGTGCCGATGATGTTGGTCGCCGTCACGCGACAGGTGACAGCCTGCCCAGATGGCAGACCCGACACGAGGATGGGCGATGCCACGCTAGTGGCACTGACCGCACCGCAGGTGGCGGTGTAGCTGTTGACGGGCGATTCGCCATTACTGCTAAAACTGACTGACACGCTGTTCAACCCAGCGCTCGCCGTACCGATGAGGGGTGGATTAGGCACATTGGTAACAATCTTGCGCACTCGATGAAAATTTTGCTCGGTGAAAATCAGATTCCCGACGTCATCGACGATCAAGTCAATCGAAGGATGGATACTCGCCGCCATTGGTGCGCCGCCATCGCCACTCGATGCGACCACGCCATTGCCGGCCACGGTGGTGATAATCCCGCCACTGACGCGGCGAATGCGCGCATTGCCGACTTCACCAATGTATAGGTCGCCATTGGCTGCCAGTGCCAAGCCGTATGGCCCATTGAGCGTGGCGCTGGTGGCCGCGCCGCCATCGCCTGTAAACGCTGCCGTACCATTGCCCACCACGGTGCTGATGACACCCGCAAAGCTCACCGAGCGGATGCGATTATTCAAACGATCGGCAATCAGCACAACCCGCGAACTGCCTGCGCCCACCGCGCGCACTACCCCTGGCAGATTGAGTTGGGCACTGGTCGCCAGCCCGTTGTCGCCACTGAACCCCGCCACCCCAGTGCCCGCCAGGGTGCTGATCACTCCTGCCGACGTGACAAACCGAACACGATGATTGCCCGTATCCCCAATGTACAACTGGCCGTTTACATCCACGTCAATCCCGATGGGGTTCCACAGTGAGGCGCTGGTGGCCGCGCCACCATCGCCAGCAAAGCCGCCGACGCCATTGCCCGCCACCGTGGTGATGATGCCGGTATTGGAAATGCGGCGCACGCGGTGATTAGTGTAGTCGGTGAAAAATAGATGACCCGACGCATCGAACTTTAGTGCCGCCGGGCAATTCAGCGTAGCCGCCGTGGCGGCACCACCGTCGCCGCTGAAACCTGCCACCCCGGTTCCGGCAATCGTCGAAATCACCCCTCCCGGCGTCACGCGACGTATGCGATGCCCGCTGCATGAGGCGATATACAGGTTGCCCCCCGCATCAGTGGCCACGCCCGTCGGCCCGGCTACTTGCGCGATCACTGCCTGCCCGCCATCACCTGTTGTACCGTTGCCGCCGGTGCCCGCGATGGTGGTGATGATTTGGGCATGGCTTGGTACGGCAAATAGCAGCACCGCCGCATTGCTGATAGTGATCACCGCCAACAAGAAAATACGCGAAATTGAAAAATTCATTGCAGCCCCCAAAAAAATGTCCTGTGCCGACGTATCGTATTGCTGGGGGGGCGATGGTCAGGCGCGCGAAATATATTTTGTTGGGCAGAATTGGCGGTCAGACGACCGATTCGCGTCGCAGCGAACTGTGCGCTTAAATCTATGGCGATCATGCGCGTGTTTTATTGTTAGGGCATATCGAAAGACAAAGGGCACGGGGTGGAATGGCATTTACACTTACTTAAGGAACCTCTGATCAAGTAGGTTGGTGCTGAACAATGTGAAGCCCAACATCGATGACGACAAACCGTTGGGCTTCGCAAGCTCAGCGCCAACCTACGATATTGGCAATTACGCTTAAGTCAGTGCCATTCAACGCTTGTCCCATACGCCCTCATGTATTACATAATGTGATGCATTAAAAACATTGGCAGCTTTGACCAGAGGACGCCATGAGTGAAAAAATTGTGTCAACAACCGCGCGCAACGCGGTGCATAACTTTACGCATTACGCAGCAATGGTTGACGCAGGCGCTGAGGTCAGCGTTACGCGGCGAGGTCGCGCATCGCTCAAACTGATTCGTGTCGAGCCGACACTGACCCCTGCTGAGCGCAAGGCGCTGGTTGAACGTGTGTTGTCGATTCGCGCGGTGAAACCCTTCAAGGGAAAGTTCGTTCGCAATGAGGCGTATGAATCGTGAATTCGCTCGACACAAATGTCCTGGTCTATGTCGTCAGTGGCGAAGGAACGCCCGGGGGCTTGTGCGAGCCGGTGGCCTTGCCTATCGGGGCAGAAGCTGCCGCAGCTTTTCTAGTACCGGCGCATGGGGCACGAGTACCGGGGTGACAACATCCAGAATTTGCCGCGCAAGCGCAGCCGCCTGCGCCCGGTCATTTCCCTCGCCGCGTTGCGCAAGCAATTCTGCGCGTGGAACCATGCTCACCCAATAACGAGGATCTTTTGTACTGAGCATTTCGCCGGTAAGCTTTTCGACCTCCGCATTGGCGCGCATCGCTTCGTCGATTTCCCCCCGTTTGGCGAGTACCAGCGCCCGCACCTTTGCCGCGTTGACGCGATGATCAAGGCCAGTGAGAGGCAACATCGACTCGTAGCGCTGTAGATGATTTTCTGCCTGGGTCAGATCGCCCGTGCGTGCCTCGTTGAGCGCCAAATCCAGCACCACCAAGCCTGGCTCGCGGTGTTTCGCGCCATAAAAAATCTCGTTGGTCTCCAGGGAGGCGCGCAGATGGGTGCGCGCTTCATCAATCAAACCCATCTCGCCGAGCACTCTGCCGAGATTTCTCTCAAATGTTGCCGGCGTCTCATGATTTGGCGGCCATGCTTGCTTCGAAGGCGGAACCACTTCACGCAAAATGCGAAGCGCTTCGCCCTGATCGCCGACGGCCGCCAACGTGATGGCAAGGTTGTTGGATGCGAGCAAAAACCAGACGGATTTCCTCCCCAGTGTTCGCTCAAAACCCTCGACGGCGGCGCGATTGAGTTCAAGCTCTTCACGCAACTTGCCCATGTCACGCATCAGAAGCGCCAATGCCAACATTGGCCGCAGCGACTCGTTGCTATCCCTGCCATGCGTTTTTTGTCGCATTGCCAGCGAGCTTCGCATAATGGGTTCCGCATCCGCATATTTTCGCTGGCCTCGAAGCGCCATCGCCAATTGTTCGTTAACCGTCCACCATAGCGGATGTCCTTCGCCAGAGAGTTTCGCCCTGATCGAAAGTGCGCGGCGGTAATACGTCTCGGCGGCTTCAAATTGAAGCAATTTCATTTGATTTTGCGCAAGATAAATGGTGGCATCGAGAGTGACCCCACCTTCGCGATCCAGCTTTTCGCCAATGGCCAGACTGTTCTGCAATATGGGGGTCGCCTCCTTGTCTTTCGAACGGCTCATCAAGGCGAATCCCACCATATTCAACGCAAAGGCAACGTCTTGAGACTCAGCGGGCGCGTGCCTCTGGGCGAGTTCCAATGCCTCATTGGCAAGTGCCGCACCCTGGTGTTTGCCGCCGAACGAAGTCAAGTCCAGTCTGGCAAAACTTGTCAACAGACGCGCGAGCACAAGTGGGCGATTCTGCGTGCGCTCCAACTCGATTGCGCGCAAGTAGTTTTTTGCTGATTGATTGATGTTCCCCATGTTGTTGCGCACCTTGCCCAACAGGTTATAGAGCAGCGCCTGGGTTTCCGGCTGGCCGGACAATCGCGTCTCCAACCGTTCCTCCGCGGCGGCGATCAGCTTCGAGGCGGGTGGATCCCCTGAATCCAATCCAGGGTTGGCGCGATCAAAGACGGAAAGGAGAAAATCACCGGTCTGCCTTGCCGCTGCCTCTGCCAACTTGGCCTTTGCTTGCTCATCGCGCGCCTCTGCCTCGGACTGCTTCGCCTTGTCGCGCTCGGCCACGGCGGCAGCACTTGCGCTGCGCGCAAGATTGCGTTGCTGCGCGGCCAACTGCTCGGCGGTGGTCGCGCGATCCCGCTCGCGCCGCGCCGCGTCGCGCTCGCGCGCGGTTTCGGCCTGAGCGGCGGCGGTGACGTCGCGATCGGCCGTGGCGCGCGCTTCCGCCGCACGTGCACGATCACGTTCGCTCGCGGCGCTATCGCGTTCACTCACGGCCACCCGCTCGGCCGCCTGCGCGCGTTGCGATTCGGTGATCACCTTCCAAGTAAAACCCGCCACGGTCAGCATGAATAGGGCGACGGCGGCAACCACGGGCCAGCGCCTACGCAGAAATTTTTTCGCCACATAGGCGTTGGTGTCCGCATACGCGCGCACCGGCAATTGCGTGCGGAAACGGCGAAGATCCTCGATCAGCGCATCGACACTCGGGTAGCGATTGGCGGCATCGGCGGCGGCAGCCTTGCCGACGATGGCGGCAAGTTCTGGCTGGGCGTTGAGTTCATCACCGACCAGTTCGCCCAGCAGTACGCCAAGACTGTAAATATCGCTCACCGTACTCACCGCGCGACCCTCTCGCTGCTCGGGGCTGGAATAACGCGGTGTGTAGGCGGGTGAATTGCGTGGCTCGGACAGTGTCGCACCATCGGCAACTTTGTCAACGAGAGTGGCGATGCCAAAATCGAGCAGGATCGGGCGGCCGTCTTTGTTGACAAGGATGTTGGAGGGCTTTAGGTCGCAATGAACAATCAGTTGACGATGCGCGGCGGCAACCGCGCCACAAACGATTAAAAATAGATTGAGTATTTGATCCGTTGATAATTCATTGCGTTGGCAGTACTCATCAATATGTGCGCCATCGATAAATTCCATCACCAGATAAGGCTGGCCTTCTGCGGTGGCGCCACCATCGAGCAGGCGCGCGATGTCGGGGTGGCTCAAATTCGCCAACAGTTGGCGTTCACGCGTGAAGTAGTCGAGGCGCTGGCTGCTCGGCAGCCCTTTCAAAAATTTGAGTGCGGCCGTCTGCGTGAAATGGCCATCGATGCGTTTGGCCAAAAATACGCTGCCCATGCCGCCCTGGCCAATCTCACCTTCGATTTTCCATACGCCAATCACGTCCCCTACTTGTAACATGCGACCACTGGCACTCGCCAACACCATGCTCAGCGGTCGCGAGATTTGACCGCGCGTCACACCATCATTGGCGGCGATGACCGCCAGCACCTCGTTGACCAGTGTTGCGTCTGCACATTGTTTGAATAGTGCAGCTTCTCGCTCAATGGCAGGCAGTTCGATAACGTCTTCATAGAGCCGGCGAAGTGTCTGATAGCGTTCAGGTGTCATGACCGAGCTCCTTGGCAATCCAGCCGCGGGCGAAACGCAAATCGCGCGTCACCGATGAGATCGAAATATCAAGTAACAGCGCGATTTCTTCATACGACAAGCCGCCGAAGTACGTCAGGTGTACCACCTGCCCGCAGCGTGGGTCGAGCCTCTCAAGCTCAGTCAGCGACTGTTCGATTATCAGCAAATCTGTCACTAGCGACGCCTCACCGGCGTTGCCTTCGGTGTAGGTGACGCGAATCTGCTGGCCGCCGCGTTTGGCTGCCGCCCGTGCCCGCGCATGATCAACCAAGATGGCGCGTACTGCCAACGACATGGTGGCAAAAAAATGCGCGCGATTCTTAAAATCCATATTGCCCGGCATGATGCCGATCAGCGCCTCATGCAGCAAATCAGTCGGCGACAATGTAGCGTTACCGCCAATTTGGTTGATCCGCTTGGCGGCAATTACTTTTAACTCGCCATACACGCTGTCGATCAACTTGCCAAACGCCGTACCACTACCCTCACGCCAAGCGTGAAGAAGGGTGGTGAGGTCGCGGGCAGATTGATTCGGCAGGCTCATGGCACTATTGTTTTACTGATGTGTGGTGATGAATGAACGCACCGCAAAAGTATAACAGTCTTGTTTTTGAGTAGTTCGGTATCAACCTGCCTGAAAGCTAAAGTCGCCTATTGGCGGGTATTTTTAAGCATTTATGCGTGAAAACGCCCGCCAATAGGGCGATCAAGCACGATGGGCAGGTCTCATTTGACAAATAAGCTACCCACGCTTTTGTTCACTATTTACGGTTCACAGTTCACGCACTTCCACTCTCGTCAAACGCCAAACGCCAAACGCTCAACCACAAAGTTCTCAAATCCCCAACCCCACCCGCGTCTTAGCCGCCGCGACGTCGGTGTTAGTCAGTGTGCCACTGGCATTGATGTCGTATTTGAAATTTGTGCTGTCCACGTTTAAGCCGATGCGTGTTTTCATCGCCGCAATGTCGGTATTGCCGACGCTACGATTGTTATTCACGTCACCTACTAAAAAGCCTAATGAGACTGCACTACTCAAACTACCATTGACGCCATTTAGCGTCACAGTGACCCGGCTCGCATCCGCAATGCCTGTGAGGGTGACAACAACTTCGGTCGTGTTACTCATGTTGATAACAGCACTCGCTACCCCAATCGGATCACTACTTGCATTCACCGCTGTCACACTACCAATGCTAGTCACAGCCTGATTAAACTGAAACACAATCGTGTGGCCTGCACCGATGGCGCGTGGTTCAACATCAACGTTTCCGCTAATTAGATGTGTAGTGCTAATCGCTAAATCGAACGTTCCTGCTGCACCGTGGGTCTTTCTCGATTGCACCGCATTCAGTGCCACGTTTAACGTAAAGCCCGCGACAACTGTGCAGTCAGCAACAACCGTATTCGTCGTATAGGTAGTGCCAACGAGCGATCCTCCGCATGTGCCGCCCACCGAGGCCGAGTAGCCGCTGTTCGGTGTGATAGTGAAGGCACTCGCGGCACCACTTGTTACCGTCGTGGCAACTGACGGCGAGATCGTGCCGTTCGCCCCAGCTGAGGGGGTGACGGTGTAGGTTGCAGCGGCCACGTTAAAACTCTGCGTGACTTGTGCGGCCGCCAGATAGGTTGCATTTCCGGGTTGGTCAGCTGCTATGGTGCAGGTGCCGACTGACAACCTCGTCACCGTTTCACCATTGAGACCACTCACGATACAAACGCTAGGTGTGGTCGAGCTAAACACAACCGCGTTGCCGGATGCACCTCCCGTGGCTGATACTGTGCCGGTGCCACCGACGATAACTGTTGGTGCTGCGCCGAAGGTGATGGTCTGTGCTATTCCCGTCAGTGTCACGCTATTTGATGCCTGAGAAAACATGCCCGCGCCCGCCACGTTGATCGCCGCGACGGCAAAGGTATAGGCCGACCCGCTGGTCAATCCCGTGACGTTGATACTGCTGCAAGGCGCTACACATGATCCCGCGATATTGCCCGGCGAGCTGATAGCGGTGTAACCTGTCACGGGGTTAAATGTTGCGCCTAGTGCGGTGAAGGTCACGCTGACACTACCAGCGCCCACCGTGGCTACGCCAATCACGGGTGCTGCCAGTGCCATCCCCGGTGCAAGGCGATCAACATTAGTACCATCGCCAAGTTGGCCGTGGAACGCACTTCCCCATGTCCAAATCGTACCGTCAATTCTGCGCGCTGCACTGAAATTTCCAAGTGATGCAATACTCGCCCATGTTGCGCCGCCTACCACTGGTGTTGGGTCGGCCTGAGGTGCCCAGGTGGCGTTGCCCAATGTTTTAAGGTTGTTATCCCCCCACGCCCATGCCGTGCCATCCGTGCGGAGCGCAAAACCTGAGAAGGTTGCTGCGTGAATGGCTGTCCAGTTGGTGGCCGTGCCGTTTTGGGTCGGGCTAGTCTTAATCGGCGAGAGCACCGTGGTTCCCCACGTCCAGAGGCTGCCATCGTTCTTGAGCGCGATGCTGTGTTGGCCGCCCGCCGAGACTGCCATCCAATTGGTGTCACTGCCAATTTGGGTGGGCGTTAGGCGCTGGCTGGTGGTGTTGTCTCCCAGTTGGTATGACGTATTAAGACCCCACGCCCACAGTGTGCCGTCTGTGCGTAATGCCAGTGTGTGGTACTCGCCTGCGGAAACCGCGATCCAGTTGGTGGCGCTGCCGACTTGCATCGGACTGCTGCGGTCAGTGCCTTCGCCGAGTTGACCCAAGTGGTTCTGTCCCCATGTCCAGAGCGTGCCATCACTGCGTAAGCCTGCGCTATGCTCTCTGCCTGCGGAGACCGCCACCCAGGTGGTGACGTTGCCGACTTGCATCGGGCTCGATCGATTATCGGTGGTGCCATCGCCTAGCTGCCCGTTAAAGTTGCCGCCCCATGTCCAGAGTGTGCCATCGGTGCGTAACGCCAGATTGTGAAACGCACCGGCCGAGAGTGAAGCCCACGAGCTCGCACCGCCAATTTGCACTGGGCTTGATCGCGACGTGCTGGTGCCATCACCCACCTGACCTACGCTGTTGAGCCCCCAGGCCCATAGCGTGCGATTTGATCCATCGAGTCGCAAGGCGATGCCATGCGCACCACCCGCTGCCAAGGTCACGCTGGCGCCGGTATAAAACGTGATCGATACGGCGGCAGCGACGGTGTAGTTGGCATTACCGGCTTGGTTGGCGGTGAGCGTACAGGCACCCACACTGATGCCGGTGACGATTTCGCCATTGCTGCCGCTTAGCGCACACACACTGGGGGTGGCGGAGGTATAGGTGAGCGCATTGCCGGATGACCCACCGCTGGCCTGTAAATTCAACGCGATACCGACAAACACAGCTGGGGTATTGAAGGTGATGATCTGACTCGCCTGACCAATTGAGAAACTTTGCTGTGCGCTGCCCGCGTTGTAGTTGCTATTGCCCGCTTGGGACGCTTGAACCGTACACACACCGACTGCCACGCCTAAGACCGTATTGCCACTGACTGAACATGTGCTGGCGGTGAGGCTCGCGAATGTCACGGGGTTGCCCGATGCGCCGCCGCTGGCTGAGAGCGTGCCATTGCCGCCCACAATCATGACAGGTGCCGCACCAACAAATATGACAACTTGGCTGCCCAGCCCCACCGTGAAAGTCTGGGTGACCTCCGGAGCCGCTGAGAAAGTGGCACTTGCCGCTTGGTTAGCCGCGATGATGCAAGTGCCCGCCGATACGCTGGTGACAGTCGATCCATTGAGGCCACTCACGCTGCATACCGCTGGCGTGTTGGAGGTAAATGCCACCGCGTTGCCTGATCCGCCACCATTAGCGGAAACCGTGCCACTGCCACCCACACCAATACTCGGTGCAGTGCCGAACATAATCGCCTGGCTCACCGGACTGATTGAAAAACTTTGCTGTGCGCTGCCTGCGTTGTAGTTACTATTACCCGCCTGCGCAGCCTCGATAGTGCATAAACCGACAGCCACGCCTAAGACCGTATTGCCGCTGACGGAACAAATACTGGCGGTGAGGCTCGTAAAGGTCACGGGGTTAGTCGATGCGCCGCCATTGGCCGATACCGTGCCTGACCCACCAACAATCATGACGGGCGCCGTGCCAAATACGATGACTTGGCTGCCCAGCCCAACAGTAAAAGTTTGCGTCACTTCTGGCGCGGCGACGAAGCTGGCACTTGCTGCTTGATTAGCCGCGATGATGCAAGTGCCCGCCGATACGCTGGTGACAGTTGAGCCATTGAGGCCACTCACGCTGCATATCGTCGGGGTGTTGGAGGTAAATATCACCGCGTTGCCCGATCCACCACCGTTGGCGGAGACGACGCCGTTGACACCGACAACAATGCTGGGCGCCATGCCGAATGTGATTGTCTGTGTCCCCATCGGCGTGACGCTATTGCTCGCTGCGGATGGCGCGCTGTTGCCCACCGCATTGGTTGCGCGTACCACACAGGTGGTGGCGAGACCATTGGTTAGGCCGCTAACCGTAATCGGTGATGATGCTGCACTATTACTTGCCGAGCCACAGGTGGCCGTATAGCTGGCGATGGCACTGCCACCATTGGCGAGCGGCGGCGTAAACGACACTGTGATCGTGCCATTGCCTGCGGTAGCACTCACAGCTGTTGGCGCATTGGCTACGGTGACCGGTGTGACTGAATTGGAAGCCGCCGATGGTGTGCTCACGCCGACAGCATTGGTGGCCGTGACCGTACAAGTGACTGCGGCATTGGCAAGACCTGTGACCACAAGTGGTGAAGCCGCACCGCTAGTGGAATTCGCCCCGCAATTGGCGGTATAGCTGGTAATGGCGCTGGCACCATTGTTTATCGGCGGCGTGAAGGCCACGCTCACGCTGGCAGTGCCTGCTGTGGCAACACCAATCACAGGCGCATCGGGCACGGCAAGTGGCGTTACGTTGTTAGATGCTGCCGATGGCGCACTCGTGCCAACCGAATTGATCGCCACCACGCTGCAAGTGACAGACGCACTGACAAGCTCGGTGACGATGATTGGCGAGACGCTGCCGGATTGACTATTGGCACCGCAGGTCGCGGTATAGCTAGTGATCGTCACGCCGCCGTTATTCGATGGTGGTGTGAAGGCCACACTGACTTCACCAATGCCAGCAGCCGCAATGCCAATCACCGGTGCAGCCGGCACTGTTGCTGGTGTGACGCTATTTGAGGCAACGGAAGCCCGCCCCGTGCCTGCGGCGTTAGTGGTGGCAACGGTGAAGCTGTAGCTCGTGCCCAAGGTCAGCCCGCTTATGTTGATACTGTTGCAAGGCGCGACACAGCTCGCGGTGATATTGTCCGGCGTGCTGGTGGCGATGTAGCCAGTCACGGTATTGTAGGTAGCGGCAAACGGCGTAAAGGCGACGGTGACACTGCCGTTTAAGGTCGTTGCCGTGCCAATCACAGGGGCGGTGAGCGACTGTGTGGGCACAGTACGAATTGCAGTGGTGCCGTCACCAACGGTCCCGCCACCCCAGCCCCAAGCACTAACTTCCCCACCGTCAACACGAAGTGCTGCGCTAATCCATCTGCCTGCGTCCACCGCGCGCCACGTTGTGGCCGTGCCTACCTGCGCGGGCGTGGGGTAAACGCCGTCGGGCAATCCGCTGCCGAGTACGCCTAAATAATGTTCCCCCCAAGACCAGAGACTGCCATCGCTCTTTAGCCCCAGGCTGTGGTTATTGGTTGCGGCAATGGCGCTCCAGTTAGTCGCCGTGCCCGATTGGGTAATGACGATGGTCGTTGCCGTGCTGCCATTGCCAATCACGCCCCAGCCCCACAACGTGCCATCGGTGCGTATACCCAGCGAATGCCGGAAGCCGCCAGAAATGGTGCGCCAATTGGTACTGGCATCGAGTTGGGTTGGCGTGTTGATCGTTACGACGCCGATATTACTTAAATGTCTACTATTGTTGTCGCCCCATCCCCACAAGGTGCCATCGGTTCGTAATGCAAGCGAATGATACTCGCCCGCTGCAATGACGCCCCAGTTGGTTGCCGTACCGATTTGCAATGGGCTGGCATTGGTTGCGTTATTGTTGATGCCGAGTTGACGAGAGCCACTATTGCCCCAGCCCCACAGCGTGCCATCGCTCTTGAGTGCTAGGGTGTGGTTAGCGCCAAGCGTCACCGCAGTCCAGTTTGTGGCGCTGCCGACTTGCACCGGGGAGGTGGCGGCATTGGTGGTGCCGTTGCCCAGTTGGCCTGAGTTATTTGCGCCCCACATCCACAGTGTGCCATCGGCACGTAGCGCGGCACTATGGGTCACATTTTCCACGCCTGCCGCCACACTCACCCAGTTAGTCCCGCTGCCAATTTGCACCGCCACTGTGCTATTGGTGTTTGAGCCAATGCCCAGTTGGCCAGACGTGTTGCTGCCCCATGACCATAAGGTGCCGTCCGCGCGGATTGCCAGCGTATGGTATTGACTGGACGCTAAATGATGGCGTTGCAGCCAGACGGTAAAGCTTAGGCTGGCTTGCGCGGCTGGCGCATAGGTGGCATTGCCCGCTTGGTTGGCATTGATGCTGCAAGTGCCTGAGTTCACCCCCGTCACCGTCGCCCCATTAGTGCCGCTTACGGTGCATATACTCGGCGTGGAGGATGTGAATACCACCGCATTGCCAGACAACCCGCCAGTGGCAGACAGACTGCCGGTGCTGATAGTGATCACATTGCCGACGTTGGCAAAAATGAGAGGTGCGGCGCCGAAGACAATGGTTTGTGGCGCGATTGGTGTGACGCTGTTGGAAGCAGCAGAGGCAGCACTATTGCCCAAATAGTTGGTTGCCCTGACGCTGCACGTCACCGCAACACCACTGGTTAAGCCGCTGACAATAATTGGTGAAACCGTGCCCGTGCCAGTGGCACTACCGCAGGTTGCGGTGTAGCCCGTGACGGGTGCGCCGCCATTGAATGGTGGCGGCGTAAACGCCACGCTTGCCTGGTTAGCTCCACCCGTCGCGGTACCGATGGTGGGCGCGGCAGGCACGGCACGGGTAATTTTACGAACGTGGTTATCGGTGAAAGAGGTAAAGTACAGATTACCCAAGGCATCAAAGGCGATGTCCATTTCGGGGGCGACTGCACCACTTAGTGCAGACGCACCATTGGCGGCGCGTGTGGTGGTGCCGTTGCCCGCTATTGTGCTGATGACCCCAGCGGGGGTGACCATGCGAATGTTCAATGTTGCGATGCTGCCGATATAAAGATTGCCGTTGGCATCAAACTTAATGCCATATGGTGCGTTGATGGTCGCACTTAACGCTTGGCCGCCATCACCACTGGCGCCTGCTACACCAGTACCCACCACCGTCGTGATAATGCCCGCCGGCGTGACGCGGCGAATGCGATGGTTGGGGTTGTCCGCAATGTAGAGGTTATTGCTGGCATCAATGGCAATTGCGCCATAAGGATGCAGCCCCGCGCTGGTAGCTTGGGCGCCATCACCACTGGCAACGGTGAAGCCATTACCTGCCACGGTGGTGATGACGCCGGTGCTCATGGTGATTTTGCGCACGCGCGCATTTTCGCGGTCGCTGAAATACAGATTGCCAGTCGAATCAAACGCCAAGCCGATTGGGCTATAGAGCTTGGCGCTCGCGGCTTGCCCACCGTCGCCACTGAATCCCACTACCCCCGTACCCGCGATGGTGCTGATGATGCCCGCCGGCGTAATCTTGCGAATACGCGCCTCACCAAAACCGGCGACATATAGATTACCTGCAGCATCAAAAATAGTCGAGACGGGCGCGGTGATTTGGGCGCTGGTCGCTTGCCCGCCGTCCCCCAATGACGGCCCGCCACCCGCGATGGTGGTGATGACACCAGCAGGCGTGATTTTGCGAACGCGGTTATTGCCAAAATCGCAGACGATTAAGTTACCCGCCGCATCCACCGTAATGCCCGTCGGTGCACTGAGGACTGCGTTCACCGCCTGCCCGCCGTCGCCGCTAAAACCCGGCGTACCGCTGCCCGCGATGGTGTGGATGACGGGCTGAGCTTGTGACTGCGTGACGAGCGCACTAAGCAATATGCCTGCGGATACCAGCATAGGTAAAAAGCGTTGCCGCATGTGAGTGACAATCTCAGATGCTGGTTTGGCGGTGGCGGCAGTGTTCATACTCGAATCCCCAGTTTGCCCACGTAATGTGGCACTTAATTAGGTTTACGAGAATGCGTACCGTGATGTATCAAGCGAGTTGTAAAAAAGTAAAGTCGTTTATTGGCGGGCGCTTTGAAGTATTTATTGCTAAAAATACCCGTGGATAGGCGAATTTTTATTTTTATATTGGTAATATCTTGCGTATTTGTGCGAATAAACTTGCTTACCTATCGCGCTATTGTTGCTACTGCTGCAAACGCCTGAGCTTCGCCAACACCGGCGCCTCGGCATATAGCCTGTTCTCCACATTACTTAAAATTTGCTTCGCCAGTAACTGACTTTCACCCTTGTCACCTGCTCGCCCACGCACGGCAAGCCATTCAGTGCGCGGCAATTTGACGAGCCACGTGCGCGCATCAACTTCGCCGTAGCGTGATCGACTTAAGCGCTCCGCTGCTAACAATGCCTGCATCGCATCGTCATCCTTGCCCTGCACGACTAGCAGTAAAGCATTAGTCATTGCGACTTCTGCATTCACGTTGCTATCTGCTGTTACCGCCATTTGATTAAGCTTATCCTGCAAACGAATCGCATCCTCTAATTTACCGATTGAAATTAACGCCCGCATCAATTCTGCGGCGGCCAGTAATGTTTCGCTATGTCCTTCACCAAAGACTTTGCGATAGATGTCATATGCCAACATTAAATGCGCTTGGCTCTTTACAGATTCGCCATTTCGATTCAACGCTCGTCCAAGATTTACTTCCTGCGTTGCTACTGCAATATCGAATGGGCGCATGTATTTTTTCATTGTCACAAGCGCCTCACGAAAGCGTATTACTGCGCCTTCACTATCGCCTAAATCCAACCGCGCTAGGCCAATATTATTTAACGCAAGCGCGGCATAAGTTGAGTCCCGTCCTACTGTCTTCTCAGCAATCTGTAGCGCTTCCTCAGCTAAGGTGAGCGCCTCACGCGGTCGCCCAGTGGCAATGAGCAGACCGCCTAGATAAATCAGCGGACGCAACATGTTGACGTTCTGCCGACCATGCAGTTTTTCATTTTGCGCGACAATGCGTCGAAAAATAATTTCAGCCTCGGTAAACTGCTTCGTCCTATTTAAGCCGCCCGCTAAATATTGTAGGCTCTGTAAAACATCTGGATGTCCCTCGCCTAATTTGGCCTCTTTAATCGCAATGCTTTTCCGATAACTTGCGATGGATTTATCGTGCTGTCCAAGTACACCGTAAACTTGCCCCGCAATGTGCTGCGTTTCAGCCATCCCCATGCTCTGTTGATTATTTTTTTGGCGAATCGCCAACGCTCGCAGGAGTAATTTTTCAGCCAGCTTCAGATCGCCCGATGTCGCACGTAGCGCGTATGCCATATAGCTTAGCGACTCGGCAATGTCGTCTGATTCAGGTGCAGCAAACTGTTCGCGCAACGCGAGCGCCTCACGCGCTAGGGCAACCATATTAGCGTTGTCGAGCTTCAACACATCATTCTGAAATTCCAGCGTCAGTACACGCGCAAGTTCGAGCGGTCGATTTTGTTTACGCTCAATCTCAATGGCGCGACGATAGTTCGTGCGTGCTTCATTTGGTTTCCCCATATTCGACTGCACGCGACCAAGCGCGCTATACAGATTTGCTTGTACATTTGGCTGCCCTAGCATCTGTTTTTCTAAGCGCGATTCAGCGGCTGCAATCAAAGTGGAGGCTGAAATATCACCCGATACCGCGTTTGGATTGCTGCTTTCAAATACTGAAACTAAAAATTCACTTGTCTGGCGTGATGAAGTCTCTGCCTGCGAGGCGCGGTTTTTATCGGCGATTGCACTGTTTTCTGCGTTTTTTGCGCGATCTCGCTCAGTGATTGCGACAACCTCCGCAGCCGCCGCGCGATCACGTTCACGTAACGCGGCTGATTGTGCAAGTTGAGTAGCATCTCGCTCTTTAATGGCCTGTTGTCCAGCAATCTGTGCACGGTCGCGTTCAGTCACCACACGCTGTGCGGCGAGACCAACGGTAAAAACAAATACGCCTGCGGCTGTCAACCACGGCCAGTTACGCTGCACAAATTTTCGTGCCACATAAATTGGTGCAGCCTCTACGGCAGCGAGCGGCAGCCTGTCTAGAAAGCGTTGCAAATCGTTCGCTAATGAGGCTACCGTCGCATAGCGCATGGCAATATCATCCTGTGTGGCACGACTGACAATCGCGGCTATCTCACGGTTAGGGGTGGTCGTTGCTAGACTATGTTCGATGAGCTCTGCGAGCATTTTGCCGAGGCTGTAGATGTCTGTCGCCGTGGTGAGCGCTTGGCCATTCCGTTGCTCAGGGCTTGCGTATTTTGGAGTGAATGCACGCGCTTGCGTTAGTGTGCTGCTTGCTAAGCTAGGTGACGCAAATGGTTGGGATTGGTCGGTAACGTCCGCGCCGACGTCTGTACTAATTAGCCGTGCAATACCAAAGTCGAGCAACATAGGTCGCCCTGTACTCGTCACTAAAATATTTGAGGGCTTGATGTCGCAGTGTACGATTAAGCGCTGATGGGCGAAGCTGATGGCATCGCACACTTCGAGCATCAGCTTCAAAATATGATTCGTCGATTGTTTTTGTGCTTGGCAGTAATGGTCAATAGCGACGCCCGCCACATACTCCATCACCAAATAAGGCTGCCCCTGTGGGGTCGCGCCACCATCGTATAGCCTCGCAATATTCGGGTGGGTGAGGGTGGCTAAAATTTGTCGCTCGCGCGCTAAGTACTCCAGCGCTTTCGCACTCGGTATGCCATGCAGTAATTTCACCGCAGCTTCTTGCTCAAAATGCCCATCGTTACGCTGCGCGCGAAATACCGTTCCCATGCCGCCTTGGCCGATTTCAGCGACTAGTTGCCATGCGCCTAAGGTATCACCGACTTTGATTTCATTACCCGCCACCATGCTCATGAGATTGAGAATCGGCTGAGAGACACGTGGATGATCTGTTTGGTTTTGCTGCAATAAGAGGCTTACATAACCAATGATGTCAGCGTCATCAGTAAGCGCATGTAGTCGTGGTAATTGTTGTGCAATATCGAGGTCGCATACTTCACCAAACAAATGTTTGGCCAGCGCGTGTTGGCTAGACTGCATAGCCGAGCGTGGTGTGTAGCCATGCGCGTGCGAAACGTAATTCGCGATTCACCGTAGCAAGCGAAATATCAAGAACCGTTGCAATTTCAGTACCCTCAAGCCCTGCAAAGTAAGTCAGATGCAATACCTCGCTGCCACGCGGGTCTATTTTTTCGAGCGCTGACAAGGCTTGATCGAGTGCTAACAAATCAGCGATTTGTGATTCTTCTCCTATGGCCGCATTGGTTAGGGTCACATGTAATAGCTGCCCACCACGTTTATGTGTGGCTTGCGCACGTGCATGATCGACCAAGGTGGCACGAATAATGAGCGACATACTGGCAAAAAAATGTGCGCGGTTTTTCCAGTCTGATGGCGTATCAGATATACGCAATACCGCTTCATGCAAGAGCTCAGTAGGCGATAAGGTGCTGTTGTTGGCCACATCACGCAAGCGTTGTGCGGCGATTTTTTTTAGCTGCGCGTAAACGTTGTCAAACAACAGTGAAAACGCCGCGCCGTCGCCTTGTTGCCAAGCGTGTAATAAAGAGGTGAGTGCGGCAGGGTTAGAGTTGGTTGTACTCATGCAGTGCAATACCAATGACCGATAAATAAGAAATTTAGTATAGCAGTACGAAATAAGCTGTTTTGTTATCGCTAGGTGATGTCGTTGGATTGGTTGAGCGCATGAGCACGGCTCACCCGACACAAGCAACAGATGTCGTGAGGAGGTTAGCGTTGGGGGTTTGGCGTTGAGCGTTAGAAGTTAGACGGTTAGGCGTTGGGCGTGAACCGTCAAGCGTTGAGCGTTTGACGTGAAGAACTTAACGCCTCGCAATCCCCACTAACTCCCCCCTTCGACAAACTCAGGACAGGCTTTTTCAAAGGGGAGAACTGGCTAGTGGAAATTTGCAAAATAGAACTCGAACCCTCGCTTGGCTCCTCCCTTTGAAAAAGGCTGGGAGGGATTGCGGTGTACATTGTGAACCGTGAACAAATACATAATACTTCCCGCGCTTTTGTTCACTATTCACCGTTCACAGTTCACGCACTTCCATTCACGCCAAACGTTCAACGCCAAACGCCCAACCCAACCCCCTAAACCCCCAATCCCACCCGCGTCTTAGCCGCCGCGACGTCTGTGTTAGTCAGTGTGCCGCTGGCATTGATGTCGTATTTGAAATTTGTGCTGTCCACGTTTAAGCCGATGCGGGTTTTCATCGCCGCGATGTCGGTATTGCCGACGCTACGATTGTTATTAACGTCGCCCACTAAAAAGCCTAATGAGACTGCACTACTCAAACTACCATTGACGCCATTTAGCGTCACCGTGACCCGACTCGCATCCGCAATGCCTGTGAGGGTGACAACAACTTCGGTCGTGTTACTCATGTTGATAACAGCACTCGCTACCCCAATCGGATTACTACTTGCATTCACCGCTGTCACACTACCAATGCTAGTCACAGCCTGATTAAACTGAAACACAATCGAGTGGCCTGCACCGATGGTGCGGGGCTCGACATCGACATTGCCGCCAATCAAGTGTGCGGTGCTGATGGGTAAATCAAATGTGCCTGCTGCACCGTGGGTTTTGCGCGAAACTAAGCCAGTCAGCGCGATGTTCTGACTAAAGCTCGCCACGACGGTGCAATCAGCCGTCACCGCAGCCGTGGTGTAGGTGGTGCCAACGAGTGAACCTCCGCAGGTGCCGCCCACCGAGGCCGAGTAGCCGCTGTTCGGTGTGACGGTGAGGACGCTCGTGGCACCACTGTTAACCACGACGGGTGTCGCCGGGGTGATCGTGCCGTTCGCCCCGGCGGAGGGGGTGACGGTGCGTGTTGGTCCGGCGGTCGGGATAACGCTATTTGATACCGCCGATTCGCGTCCACTACCCGAGGCGTTGATCGCAGCCACGATGAACGTATAGCTAATACCGCCGCTCAACCCATTCACGCTGATGCTGCTACAAGGCAACGTACAACTACCCATAAGCCCGCCCGGTGCGCTGGTGGCGCGGTAGCCGGTGACGGGATTAAAAGTAGCGGGTAAGGCCGTAAAGCCGACCGTCGCGATGCCCGCCCCCGCGTTTGCCATACCAATCGCCGGCGCCTGCAAACTTTGCAATGGCGTGAAGCGAGTTGTCAACGTGCCATCGCCCAGTACTCCATGGTGGTGGTGGCCCCAGCTCCACAGCGTGCCATCCGCACGACGCGCGATGGAATGAAGGTAACCCGAGGCAATGCTGTCCCAGTCGGACACACTGCCGACTGGTACAAAGGTTTCGCTCGGCATCTGGTGACCAAGACCCAACTGCCCCAAATTATTTGCGCCAGCAGCCCAAAAACTGCCATCGCTACGACGTGCAAGCGTGGCGTAAAGACTGGTCTTGACCTCGACCCAATCGTTGCCATTACCGATCTGCGTAGGCTCGCTATAGGTATCGTAGGTGCCGTCGCCTAATTGACCATTGTTGTAACCCCAGCCCCAGAGTGTGCCATCGGACTTGAGCGCAAACTTAAGCGGATTACCGCTACCGTCATCGCTTTGCATGGTCGCCACCTGCGTCCAGGTGTTGGCAGTACCGACCTGCGTCGGCGGTGTCAACACGTCAAACCGCGACAGCAGCCACAGCGTGCCGTCAGCGCGTATTAGTAAATACTCATATACCGAGGCGGTGATAGCAATCCACGGTCCACCGGCAATGGGTGTTGGTGCCGAATGGAGATCGGGCCACACCCAGAGGCTACCGTCGGCACGAATGGCGCCCAAGCACCCATCGCACGTGGCCACGGCGATCCAATTGCTGGCGGTGGCATCTTGCATCGGCGCATTGCCGCTGCCAAGACCCCAGCGCCACAATGTGCCGTCGGTGCGCAGTGCGACGGTGTGGTGGTCGCCAAGCGCTATCGAGGTGTAGTTATTGGCACTGCCGATACGGGTCAGCACGTGGCGACTCGCTAGGGTGCCGTCACCGAGTTGCCCAGAACCATTGTTACCAGCCATCCACAAGCTGCCGTCAGCATGAATAGCGCCCGTGTGGAGGGAGCCAGCGCCGAGCGCCTCTCGCTGCGGCGTGTAGCTGGTGATACTGACCGGTGATGCCGCGGCGAAGCCCGCCCCGGCAGCTTGATTGGTGGTAACGACACAAGCGCCAGCCGCGATGCGGGTTAAGGTTGCCCCATTCGCGCCGCTGGTGGTACAAATGGCGGGTGAGGCCGAATTAAACACAATCGGATTGCCAGACAGCCCCCCGCTGGCGGTGAGCGTGCGCGGGCTGCCGATATGGAACACGGGCGTCTCAACGCTGATTAGCTGAATGCCAACATTAAAGCTCTGCGTGACTTGGGGTGCCGCGTTGTAGTTGCTGGTTCCCGCTTGATTAGCGGCAATAGTGCATAGCCCCATGCTAAGCCCCGTGATCAGCGCGCCATTGGCGCCGCCGCTGGAACAAACGGTCGCAGTCAACGAACTAAACACAACGGGTTGCGTCGATGCACCACCCGTGGCGCTGACCATCAGCGTTGCGTTGACGGCTAGACCACCACTAGGCGCTGCACCAAAGCTAATGCTCTGGTTCGCGCGAATCACATTGATATTCTGTGTGGCCTCGGTGGCGGCTTGGTAATTGCTGTTACCGGCTTGGTTAGCTGCAAGAATGCATACACCTGCGGCGAGGCCTGTTACTGTATTGCCCGCGATACTGCAAACACTTGGTGTATTAGATGTTAAGACGATGGCGCTACCGGAGCCACCTCCCGTCACCGTCACCGATGTTGTGCCGCCAACAACCACCGTCGGCGCGGCACCGAAGGTAATGGTTTGGATCGCTGGGGTGATGCTGACGTTTTGCGTAATAGCCGTGGCGGCTAAGTAATTGCCATTGCCCGCTTGACTGGCGGTGATGCCGCAGACGCCCGCACCGATGATGCGCACGTTATTACCAGCAATGATCGTACACACGGCTGCATCGACGGTGGTGTACGTGATGGCAAGCGTTGATGAGGCGCTTGCACTCGGATTCAACGCAAACTGACCGTTGGGACTGTATGCGCGTGTGCTGGGTGATTGTGCATTGAAGGTAATCGTTTGCGGCGCACGCAAGATGGTGAAGCTGCGATCCACGTTGGGCGCGGCATCATAATTGGCATTGCCAAGCTGACTGGCGCGAATGGTGCAAGCGCTACCTATCAAGAGCGTGAGGGTCGCACCATTGCTGCCGGTGGCCGTACAAATGCTGGATGTCAGGCTCGTGAAAGTGACTGCGTTACCAGAAGCGCCGCCGGTCGCGTTCAAGCTGGATGGCGCATCGCCAAAGGTCATATCAGCAAGCGCATTAAACGTGATCGTCTGGCTCGCTTTTGCAACCGTAAAGCTGCGATCCACCGCGATGGCGGCGCTATATTGGCTGTTGCCCACCTGATTGGCGCGAATGGTGCAGGTGCCTGCTGCGATGATCGTGACGGTGGCACCATTCGTGCTGCCTGTGGTGCAAATGGACGCACTCTGGGATGAAAAGGTAACGGCATTGCCAGACGCACCGCCAGTGGCGGTCAGCGTGAACGGTATGTCGCCAAAGGTCTTGTTGGCCAACGCGGCAAAGCTGATGGTTTGTGCCGCGAGCGCGACGGTGAAGCTACGATCCACATCCGGTGCTGCGGCATAGGCGCTGTTGCCTGCTTGGCTGGCGCGAATAATGCAGTTACCGCCGCTCAGCAGTGTGACCAATGTGCCATTCGTGCCCGAGGTGCTACAGACAATCGGTGTGAGTACACCAAATGTGACGGGATTGCCCGATGCACCGCCGCTCGCGGACACCGTAAAGGCTGCATCGCCGAAGGTTTTATCTGGGAGTGCAGCGAAGTTGATGCTCTGCGCGGCAACTGAGATGGTGAAGCTCTGCTCGACAGGTGCGGCGGCGCGCCAATTCACCGTACCCAACTGGGTCGCACGCAAGGTGCATACGCCTGCGTTCAACATGGTAATGCTGGTGCCATTACTGCCAAATGCGCTACAAATGCTGGGCGTAAGCGAGCTCATGAGCACGGGTAAGCCAGACAGACCACCTGCTGGGTTGACGCTAAATGGTGTCGGTGAAAACGAACGGTTGCTCAGCGCCGCAAACGTGATGAATTGCTGGTTGGGGTTTTCAAATCGTACCGTATGCAGCTTGGTCGGAAAGGCACCGCCCACAAAATCTTGATCATAACGCGTGCCCGTCGCCACCACGCTATCGCCATTGATCGCCATGCCGCCCGGAACATACCGGTGTACCCGCAAACTTCCCGACGACGGTACCTCGCGTGACCATATGTCATCGCCATTTTCGGCATAACGCTTGCTCACGCGCCAGCCAACATCAGGCCATGGTGCGGGGCCAGATAAAGGATAGCCGACCTGCCTGCTGAGTATGATGGGATGACCATCGAGGCCTACTTTTAGATCGCGGATAAAGGTGTCGTGGGAGCCGGAAAAAAATGCCTGCACCCACTGCGGTGACCCGGTTGTATTGTTAAGTCGCGCCAGCCAGTTACCGGCGCGCAGGTACACGTTTTGCGGTGATTCAAGAAATGGCGAAAACATATAACGATAGCCGCCCACATAAATATCGCCATTGGCAGCCAGCGCCATGGCAAAGGCCGCACTGCGATCATCCGGGCCGATGTACTCCCACAGTTGCGTGCCATCGGCGGCACGTTTTTCTACACGTGGGCGCAAGAGTTGACCGGCGAAGGCGCGTTCGCCGCCAATCATAATCGCGCCTGCACCATCGATGGCGACGCTATAGGCGACGGCGTGACCATCAGGGGTACTAAAGCTTTGCTGCCACAGCACATTGCCTGTCGCCGATGCCAGCCGTGCGCTGGCAAATTCGCTACCCGTCGGCGTACCCATTGAGCCGACAATAATTACATCGCGTGTGGCAGGGTCAATTGCCAACCCGTGAGGGGTATCGTGGCCACTGCCCACAATCGTGCGCTGCCACAATTCTGTACCGTTATTTGTGTATTTGACGACCAGCCAGTCGTCGTCGCCGCCGCCGCCCCTAATCACGCCGCCGACAATAATGTTATCCATGGCGTCCACCGCCAATAACGTTGGCGTTGTGTACTGCATCGTGTTTAAGCTCTGCGCCCACATCAGTGCGCCGTTACTGGCTGCATATTTATGTACGCGCCACTGCCGCTCACCATTGCTATGGCGGCCAACGCCAACCACCACGGGGTTATTACTGGCGTCCACGGCAATCGCGTAGGGTAGATCATCGCCCAGCCCGCTATCGTAGGTCTGGCTCCAGCCGCCAGGGGTTTGGTTCATGAGTGCTTCGCCGACCAGCGCGCCGTATTTGAGGATGCGCCAATTTAATGGGCCGTCCATGACGGGTTGACCTCCTGGCGTCGTCCCGGTCTGTTGATGCACAGCACCGATCACATAGCTGCTGCGATCACTGCCCACCGCCACATGGCGCGCAGCCACCCAAGGGTCTGATGGGGCAGGAAGTGGAATATTGGCAGGGTTCGTCGCACCGACGATATCGAGTGTGGACGCTCTATCACCCGGGTTGGGCCGTGTGATCCTACGCACCGCATGCCCAGCTGACGCGGCAAACCAAACATTACCCTGCGAATCAAACGCCAGATCAAGGTCGGCATTGACGGCGCCACTCATAGCGTCGCTACCGTTGTTGACTGGCGTTGCGGTGCCGTTGCCGCCGAATGAGTGTATCAAGCCATTTCGGTCAATCGCGCGAATGCGTGCATCACCGAGAGTGGCAATGAACAGCACGCCGTTGGCGTCAAAGCGTAAACCGCTGGGCTGGTTCAGTGCGGCAAGTTGTGCCGGTCCACCATCACCGCTAAAACTTGCCGCACCGGTGCCTGCCACGGGAAAGATATTGCCTAATGGATTGACACTTCGGATGCGGTTATTGGCGCTATCGGCAACAAACAAAATGCCGTTGTCGTTAAACGCCAGTCCGGCGGGGGCGTTGAGCCTAGCACTAGTCGCGGCACCACCGTCACCGCTATAGCCTGCAATGCCGGTGCCTGCAAAAGTGGAGATAACACCTGCCGGGGTAACGCGCCGAATGCGGTTACCCGCGCGCTCGGAAAAATACAAGTTCCCCGCCGCATCAATGGCTAAACCAACCGGCTGATTGAGTTGTGCACTCGTCGCCTGCCCGCCATCACCGCTGGATCCAGCTGCGCCATTGCCCGCCACCGTGGTGATGATGCCCGTGGCTACCGTCACCTTGCGAATACGGTGATCGGCAAAGTCGGCGATGTAAATGTCGCCTGCCGTATCAACCAACGTTGACATCGGTGCGCGAAGCTGGGCATTGATCGCCAACCCACCGTCACCACTGAACCCCGCCACGCCAGTACCCGCAATGGCGCTGATAACACCATTGGTGCTGATGCGGCGCACGCGCGCATTGCCGAAGTCGGACACGATCACGTCGTCATTTGGCATGATCCACACGCCAGTCGGGTTCCGCAGCAACGCATTCAGCGCCTGCCCGCCATCACCCGTACTGCCGGGCGTACCATAAGTACCCGCGACGGTATTGACGCGATTGAGCGCCAGTGCTGGGGCAGAGGCAAATACCAGTAGCGTGGTCAATATCAGCGCGAGCGAAGTCGCCACCTTGCGCCAGCTGTCGCGCTGCGGTGGTGATGCTTTGAGATGCATGTCAAAAAAAGTATTGTGCCCCATCGTTGCCCCCTTGATTCAAATTACTACCGCTAAAAAAGGCGGTCATAACGGGCATTCGGTTTTGTGGGCAACAAAGGGACACGACGACCATAATTTCGCACTAAAACGCAAAAAATTGGGGGTAATAGCGAATACAAATACGCTAGCAGTCAAAAATACTATCTGCTAATATTGGCGGGCGCTTTCAAACATATTTGTGCTGAAATGCCCGTGGATACTTGTGTTTGTGTTTCAAATGTGAATTTCGCTGATTGCCGAGCACGTAGTTGTTATTGGCGCTGCAACTTCTGTAGGCGCGCGATGACGGATGACGCCGGATCAAAGGTCGGACTAATTTTGTCCATAATCTGCGCCGCGAGAGCGGCACTGCGTTGCTTGTCTGCCGGTGTGCCACGCTGTGCCAACACTTCGGCGCGGTCGATCATGCTCATCCAGGCAATGGCACTTTTATCCCCACGCGCCTTAAACCGTGCCGCCTCCGTTTTTTCGAGTGCCACAATCGCAGAATCGTAGTCGCCTTTGCCCGCCATCACCAGCGCGCGCAGTCGATCATAGTTAATTTGGTTGAGCGGATTGCTCGTCGGCAGCAACCCACGCACCGCATCAAGCCGCGCACTCGCTGCTTCAAACTCACGGGAACGGACATGCAAATCGGCAATGTTGAGCTGTGCATCGATAACAGAAATATGCTTGTCACCCCAACGTGCAAGGCGCGTCTCGTAGGCTGCAAAGAGGCTTTTCCGCGCGTCTGCTAACTTGCCCGCACGCATTTGAAAGCTCCCTAAGTTACCCAACATGATGGCTATGGATTGGCCATTGGTGTCAATTATTTCGAGTATGCCAACCGCCTCGGCCGCCGCCTTCACCGCCGCATCATAGTTGCCGATGAAATTATTGGCGCCCGAAATCTTGTTTAACAGGTTCACCTGCTTTTGGCTTACCTTTCCCGCCGCCAACACGATGATCGGCTCTGCTTCGTACATTAACTGGAGCGCCTCACGCGGTCGGTCAGCATCGTTGAGTAAGTCTGCAAGCCCAACCATCACATCAGCGACCAGAATATTTTGTGCGCCGTGCAGTTTTTTTCTTAATTCCAACGCCCGCCTGAAAGCGATCTCGGCCTCGTCGAATCTTCGCAATGATGCCAAGCTACGCGCATACCATGCATATGCAATGAGGTACTTAGGATGTAGCTCGCCAAATAGGGTTGCATTCAACTGCACACTGCGTAAATAGTATTGCGCTGCCTTGTCGAAATCACTATTCAAGCGAAAGTGACCGCCATAAGTGGCATAAATTTCTGCCGTTGCGGGGTGATTGGGATAATGTTTTTCGAGGATGTTAAGCGATTGTTGAAATAGCAGCGACGCTTCCTTGTGACGTCCCAAATACGATTCGATGTACGCCACCGCGGCGCGCGCTTCGGCGAGTTCGCGTGAATCGGGTTGGTCAAATTTCTCGCGTAAGGCAAGGGCTTCGCGGGCGTAGGGTTCGGCATCGATTGCACCTTCGTGCGCGCTAATGATGAGATCAAGTCGTGTCAGCATTTCTGCCAACACCAACGGGCGATTCATGTTACGTTCAATGACGATAGCGCGCTGAAGATTGGCAATGGCTTCTTTCGAGCGTCCCATATTAGATTGCACCACACCAAGTGTGCTATATAGCGCCGCTTGTGTGGCGGGTTGTCCCTGCATATCTTTCTCCACGCGCGCCTCGGCAGCGGCGATGAGTTTCGAAGCAGGAATATCGCCTGACTCGGCGTTGGGGTTGCTGCTATCAAAGACGGAAATCAGGAAATCACTCGTTTGACGCGCACCCGTTTCGGCCAATGTTGCGCGCTCGCGCGCCGTAACGGCTTTGCGCTCTTCCGTTTTTGCCCGGTCACGCTCAACGAGGGCGTCCCGGCGTGCGGCTTCAGTGGCATCGCGTTCTTTAAGCGCACGGCTCTCGGCTGACTGCGCGCGGTCACGCTCAATCAACGCTTCACCGCGCGCGGCATCCTTTGCATCGCGCTCGGTAAGTGCTTGCTGCTGTGCAAGTTTTGCGCGATCACGTTCTTCCAATGCGACTTGCTCTGCGTGTTGTGCGCGCTGTGATTCGACAAATATTTTTGCGCTAAACCCGAAGACTGTCACCACAAACGCTATTCCGACTACGAACAATGGCCAGCGTCGGATAAAAAGTTTTCGCGCGACGTAGCCGTTTTTTCGTGGCATTGCACGCAGCGGCTCGCGACGCTGAAAACGCGCGATGTCATCCACCAAGGCTTCAACACTTTGAAAGCGCATGGCAACCGTGGTGCTCGTCGCCTTGGCAACGATGGCGTTAAGCTCATCATTGTTCGGCTCGCACTGTTCAAGCAGCTCGCCTAACATCACCCCAAGACTATAGACATCACTCGCAGTGGAGACGATGCCCGTCTCACGTTGCTCCGGGCTTGCATAGCGCGGCGTGTAGCCCGTGATGGTGTGGGTTGCCGTGGGGGTTGCCGTGGGGGTTGCGGCGATGCTCGCCTCGGGCGCGTCGTCCTCTAGCGCGGTTGCCCCTAGCAATCGTGATACCCCAAAGTCGAGCAGTATCGGCCGACCCTCCTTGTCGATCAGTATGTTGGAGGGCTTGAGGTCGCAATGCACGATGAGTTGGCGATGCGCAAACGCAACCGCCTCACAAGCGGCAACGAACAGTCGAAGGATCTGGGTATGGTCAAGATCAAGCGCGCGACAATGATTGTCAATCGGCGCGCCATCAACATACGCCATCACCAAATAGGGTTGACCGCTATTGGTCGCGCCGCCATCCAGCAATTGCGCGATATTCGGATGCTGCAAATTTGCCAGTAGCTGACGCTCGCGCGCAAAGTGTTGAAGCCGATTGGCACTCGGTAGTCCGCGCAAGAACTTGAGCGCAGCAGTCTGCTTGAAATGCCCATCGCTGCGCTCCACCAGATACACAGTTCCCATTCCACCATGACCGATTTCGCGCTCAATGCGCCATGCGCCCAGCACATCTCCCACCGCTAATTTAACGGTGGTGGCATCTGTGAGCACAGCGTTGACGGGCGTGGAATAGGTTTTACTTGCCGCGGCTTCGTTTGCTGCCAAGAGTGATAGCACACCGTCAATCACCGCAGGGTCGTTTGAAAGGGCTCGCACGCGCGCTTCACGCTCGACTGGCGCAAGGTCAATCACCTGATCGAACACGTCGCGTAGCGCGATGAATTGCTCAGGTGTCATTGGCAAGTGCCTTGGCCAGCCATGCACGGCCAAACAATAAATCGCGCCCAACCGTGCGAATAGTGATGTTTAGCATTTCACCAATTTCCTCTCGTGACAGCCCCGCAAAGTAGGTCAAGTGCATCACCTGGGCGCAACGCGCATCCATCTTCTCAAGCGCTAACAGCGCCTGATCGATCGCGAGCAATTCGAACACGGGCGAGCTTTCGCCAACCTCTGCATCGGTGAGAGTTATCTTGACAATACCACCGCCACGTTTGTCCGTTGCGCGTGCGCGTGCATGATCGACCAGTATTGAGCGGATGGCCAAGGACATGGTGGCATAGAAATGGGTACGATTTTTGAAATCCATCTTGCTCGGCATGATGCCGATGAGCGCCTCATGCAGCAAGTCGGTTGGCGAAAGCGTTACCACACCACCAAGTCGATTGATCTTGCCGACAGCGATACGTTTTAATTCCCCGTACACTTGGTCAATGAGCTGACCAAATGCAGCATCGTTACCCGCGCGCCACTCATTGAGCAAGATGGTCAGATCAGGCTGTGCGCTAGCGGCTTGACTATTTTCAGGTACACCGGGCAGATTTATCGCGTCAATGTTCACGTCGTCGTTTTTAGTTTTAATAATGAAAACGAGTATAGACCATGCTTTCAACGCGCAGTATTCAGGGCAATGTTGTAGGGAGTAACGGTGCCACCACTGCTTAGTTTGTGGTTACAATTTATTTAGAAAAACCTAATAAGGACGGACACTTTCAAGCAATAATTGCCCAAACTACCCGCCCATCAATCACATTCACCTTTGATTGTTGCAAAAAGGCTATATCCCCAATCCCACCCGCGTTTTAGCCGCCGCGATGTCGGTGTTAGTTAGTGTGCCGCTGGTATTGATGTCGTATTTGAAATTCGTGTTGTCCACGTTTAAGCCGATGCGGGTTTTCATCGCCGCGATGTCGGTATTGCCGACGCTACGATTGTTATTAACGTCGCCCACTAAAAAGCCTAATGAGACCACGCTACTCAAGCTGCCATTAATGCCATTTAGCGTCACTGTCACCCGGCTCGCGTCGGCTATCCCCGTGAGGGTGACAATGACTTCGGTCGTGTTGCTCATATTGATGACAGCACTTGCTACCCCAACCGGATTAGCGCTTGCATTAAACGCTGTCACGCTACCAATGATCGTCACGGCCTGATTAAACTGAAACACAATCGTGTGGCCTGCACCGATAGTGCGGGGCTCGACATCGACGTTGCCTCCAATCAAGTGTACGGTGCTGATGGGTAAATCGAACGTTCCTGCTGCACCGTGGGTCTTTTTCGATTGCACCGCATTCAGTGCCACGTTTAACGTAAAGCTCGCGACAACTGTGCAGTCAGCAACAACCGTATTCGTCGTATAGGTAGTGCCAACGAGCGAGCCTCCACATGTGCCGCCCACCGAGGCCGAGTAGCCGCTGTTCGGTGTGACAGTGAAGGCACTCGTGGCACCACTTGTTACAGTCGTTGCAACTGAAGGCGAGATCGTGCCATTTGCCCCAGCGGAGGGTGAGATGGTGAAGGTAGTCGGTGATGCCGTAGGTGTCACCATGGCGGAAGCACCTGAATTCACACTAGTGCCGATTGCGTTAGTGGCAGTCACGCGACAATTGACGGCCGTACCTGGGACTAGGCCAGTCACAAAAATAGGTGAGGTGGTACTACTCACAGGAGTTGCACCAATGTTGAGGTCACCACCCACATAACAATTGGCGGTGTAGCTTGTAATGGGCGAACCGCCTGTGGGGCCGGGTGAAAATGACACTGTTGCAGACGCTGCGCCAGCGACGGCAAAGACGCCAACAGGTGCGCCCGGCGTCGTTGCGCTGGGATGAAATATCGCGCTAATGTTACGCGTTGATGTGATGGTAAATGTACAAGTGGATGCGGCATTGCCGCCGACGCAGACCACGTTTGTCCAGCCACTAAATAATGACGCGCCAGATGGCGTTGCGGTGAGTGTCACCACCGTACCGCTAGGGTAATTTGCTGTGCAAACACCTAAGCAGCTAATACCTGTGGGCAGACTGGTGATGCTACCCGTACCAGTGCCGCTGATGCTGACGTTAAGCGTGCGGGGTACGCCGATGGGCACGATGCTATTACTACTGGCAGACGTTGGCCCCGCACCCATGCCATTGGTCGCGCTCACGTTGCAGGTCACCGCAACACCTGCAGTCACGCCCGTCACCGTCAATGGTGAGACGCTACCATTCGTGGTGCGTGCGCCTGGCATGCATGTTGCCGTGTAGAAGGTAATAGGTGTGCCACCGTTGTTATTGGGTGGAGTGAAATTGATGATGGCAGAAGTTACCCCAGCGACGGCGGTGCCAATGATGGGCGCATCGGGCACGGTATAGATAGCGTTAAAACTCGCTTCAACTGTGCAGTCACCGGTAATGGTGGCGCTGGTATAAGTGTTGCCCACCAATGCCCCGCCACAGGTGCCGCCCATGTTCGCAGCGTAACCAAAATTTGGCGTGACGGTGAACGTCACCGTAGCGCCCGCATAGACGGGCTGCACCGCCGCAGGGCTGATAGTGCCGTTGCTAGCTGTGGATGGCGTGACGTTAAATAATGGCGGCACGATGGTCAAACTGAACTGTCTGAACGCGGTTGTACCGTTTGTATCGGTCGCGGTGATGGTGAACGTGAAAGTGCCTGTGACCGTTGGTGTGCCACTCAAAATACCTGCCGCGGAAAGTGCCATCCCACTCGGCAATGCGCCCGCCGTGAGCGCGTAGCTGAACGGCGCAATGCCACCTGCGACACTAAGGGACACCGCCGCATAGGCAATATTGACGGTGCTTTGCAGCAATGTGGCATCGAGCAGCGTCATGTCGGCGCGATACAATTCTGCGGTGTCTTGAATCTCGGCATAGCCGCCCGGCCCATTACCGCCCGCAATCAAGACGCTGCCGTCATTGAGCAACGTCGCGGTGTGATTGATGCGTGGGAATAGCAGTGGTGTGGTGCTAGTCCAGATGTTGGCGGTTTGATCATAGAGAGTTGCCGCCATGGTCGTACCGATGCCGCCTGCAACCAACACGCGCCCATCGGCAAGTAAGGTAGCCGTGTGGTTTTGACGGCTGCTGAGCGCACCACCCGCGCTCCATGTATTGGTGGCCGGATTGAAGCGTTCGGCATTGGCCGCACCACTCGCCACTAGCACGCTACCGTTATTGAGTAAGGTCGCGCTACTGTAAAGCCGACTGGCCGCAATGGGATTGGTCAAACTCCAAGTGTTGGCAGCAGGGTCATACAACTCGGCGCTGTTAATAAAGTTCGAATTCCGCCAACCGGTCGCCACCAGCACTTTGCCATTCGCCAACAACGCCGCGCTGTGATGCGCACGGCCCACAGTTAGATTGGGCCCCGCACTCCATGTGTTGGTTGTCGGGTTGTAGATTTCGGTTGCCGCACTGCCTTGGTCGGTGCCACCTGCGACGAGCAATCGGCCATCAGTGAGACGCGTTAGGGTATGTCCCGTGCGTCCCAACACCATACTGCCTGCTGCACTCCACGTGCCATTGGCAGGGTTATAAATTTCGGCAGTGTTGACTTGAATATTGGCGCTATCCAGACCGCCTACCACCAGCACTCGTCCATCGAGCAACGTTGCCGCCGTGGCGAGCATCCGCTCTCGCGTCATGCTGGCGGTGGCCGTCCACCTCTTGCTTACTGGGTTATAGATTTCAGCTGTAGCCTGCACGCCAAGGCTGCGATGCAATCCGCCTGCGATCAGCACGCCGCCATTGGGTAGCAATGCCGCGACATGGTAGGAACGCTGACGCTGTAGCTGCGTGCTGGTGCGTAACGAAAATGTGACTTCGGGCGCAGCACTAAAGCTTGCATTGCCTGCTTGGTTTGCGGTCAGTGTGCAAAGGCCAAATTCAATTGCGGTGATATTCCAACCGCTGACAGTGCAAATGGCCGGTGTGCTGCTTACCAAGATGACTGGATTGTCGGATGCGCCCACTGCCGTGAAACGCATGACGGCAATACCAATTGGCAAGGGTGTGGTGCTATAGGTGATGGTCTGCGAGGCCAAGCCCAAGGTAAGGCTTATTGAGACTTGCGGGGCAGCATCAAAATTGGTATTGCCCGCTTGATTAGCAGTGATGGTGCACTGCCCGACACTGACGCCCGTGAGGGTTGCGCCATTAGTGCCACTCACCGTGCATACAAGCGGTGTGGTGGAGGCGAATATCACCGCAATACCAGAGGCGCCGCCCGTGGCCGACAGTGTGGCCGCGCCGCCGGGTAAGAGTGCGGGCGTGTTGCCGAAGGTGATGGTCTGGCTGGCACGCACGACAAAACTCTGTGTGATGGTGGGGGCGGCAAGGTAATCAACAGTAGCGGCTTGATTGGCCGTGATGGTGCAAGTGCCGCCGGTGATGAGTGTAACGGTCGCTCCATTGCTGCCCGTGGTGGTACACACGTTTGTGGTGAGTGAATTAAATGTCACGGGTAAGAGTGACGCACCACCCGTAGCGGATACGGTGAAGGCGGCTGACGTTACTGATCGATTGGCTAAGGCTGCAAAGTTAATCGATTGCGCGATTTTTGCGACCGTGAGGGTAAAGGTTTGCACAACTGTTGAGGTGCCATTCGCTACCGCAATATTAAATGCATACGTTCCCGCTGCGCCGCTAGCGGGTGTGCCTGACAAGATACCTGTAGACGATAACGTCACACCATTTGGTAGCGTGCCAGCGGTGCTGATGTTTGTCGGTGGCGCACCGCTGGTATTGACGCTAAAACTGCTAGGACTCAGCACATTAAATGTTGCTGTGCCCACACTATTAATAAAAGTGCCTAAACTTGGTGTGGCCGTTACCGTCGCCGATGCAGCACCATTGCCCTTCGCGTTCGTGGCGACAATGTCGCAGTTGTAGGCTGACCCATTCGCAAGACCCGTGATGACGATAGGCGAGCTGACCGCTGTGCCGCTAATATTGCCGGGCTGACAAGTGGCGGTGTAGAGCGTGATCGTGCTGCCACCATCGGAGGGTGGCGTGAATGAAATGGATAGCTGCCCGCTGCTGCGCGCCGCGAGAAGTTGGGTAGCCGCACCTGGGATAGAGACGGGCGTAATGAACTGGCCTAAACTTTTTGGACGATTCCCGACGGGGATGGTCGCCACCACCGTATTTAATGCCGCATCAATCACCGATACCGTGTCGCTGCCATTGTTGACCACATAAACCCACGCGCCGCTCGCATCTACCGATACGCCATAAGAGGTGTTGCCTACCGGCACAGACGTTAAAAATTCATGCCCATCATTAAATATCCATACGCTATTGCCAATGTTGTTACCAAACGAGGCACCAGTGGTGACATAGAGCCGATTGATGATGGGGTTTAAGGCCAGTGTGATGGGCTGCCCATCAACATTCAAATAATTACTCGCTTGATTGGTGGCGGTGTTGATGTATGAAACTCGTTTGGCTTGGTTTTGCACCACATATGCTTTGGAACCATCACGGCTGACATTTACGCCGAATGAATTGTTGCTAAGTGCCGTGTTAGTGATGGCAATATTGTTGATGAGATCAATCGCCTGCACACTACTGACGTTGGCCATATAGGCGCGCGTGCCGTCGGGGCTGATGGCAATGCCGGCGCTACCGAATGCCGAACCAATATCGGCCAAACGCGTGTTAGTAGCGGTATCAATGACGGCAATATACGCAGAACCATAATGTGCAACATAGGCCTTAGTGCCTGCGGGATTCACCGCAATGCCGACGGGACCCGCACCCACTGGTATGGTGGCAATGACCGCTTGCGCTAAGGTGTCAATCACCGAGACAGTATTGCTGCCGCTATTGGTGATGTAGACGCGCGTGCCGTTAGGATGCACGCCAACACCTGACGGGTCAGCACCTACTGGTATCGTTGCCACCACCGTTTTGCTGGCAATGTGAATCGCCGATACTGTGCCGCTGCCGCTATTGGTAATGTAGGCTAGGTGAGACGCGGGTCCACTTGCCACCAATGGCAAGCTGATGGCGTCCACCCAGACGCGATCAAGACAAGTCGCCGCACCAACTGGCTGCGTGCCCTCACAGGGGCGCGGCAATGCATTGTAGAAGCGCCACTTCAGGGTATGCGTACCGGCAGTGATGAAGGTGCTAAAGGTTTGCCAATCAAATATGCCGCCGTGCCTATCTAGCATGATCGTGCCATCAATTGAAAACTGCAATCCACTCAGCGGCTGTCCGTTTACAACGGGATAACTCGATAGCAAATAGGCGAAGCTAATATTGCCCGTCGCAAAGGTGCCTGTGTATTCCATATCTGAGGTGGAAAATTGATTGTAGGGCGGGGAAGTGGCTGTGCCCAGCACCGCGGCGGATCGTAAGCTGGCCGTACTCAAATAGCCGCGCGTGGTGTCAACCTCCCATGCGCCGTTGGATGCGCCTGGTGTGGCAAAGCCAGATGGAAATATGCCACCAGCCGGATAAGTATCGGGCTCATCATCAATGATGGTTACCACCACACTTGCGCCCGTGCCATTGAATCCGCCCGCAATTGCGCCGCCTGTGGTCGCACCCAGATCAAGGCGAAAAGTCTCGCGACCTTCCAATAGTGAATCCTGAATGATGGGGACTGTGATGGTGCGATGCGTACTGTCGCCATCGAGCCAAGTCAGTGTGCCAGTGGTAGTGGTGTAATCAGCATTCGCACTTGCGGTCATCGGAATCGTGGTGTAAGCCACCGATACCGCACCCGACGCACCTGCATGTCGAGAAACCGTGAGCGTTATCGACCCGACACCTTCTGCAACTTCAACCGTGCGCTTGGTAAACGCCAACACGCCGGCACCTGTCAGACTGGTGAGCGAGGGTCGATAGTTGGCAACAGACTCGCGGGTGTCATTCAAGGTCTGGCGCTCATTCGCATGGACCACATTACCTAAGATGGCCACAGAGGCTGCCGGATAAGCAGCGCGATTATCAAAGGTCATCAAGGGGTTGGAATGAAATGGAATGTTGTGGCAATCAGCACCCAGCGTGTTGAAACATAAGTCGCCATAGGACATTACCGTGCGAAAGCGATTGACCACATCCACATAGCCATGTGCGTAGCCTATTTCAGTGGGTATGGTGCTACCTTCAGGGGTGACAATGGATGTGCATGGCTGCACATAAGTGTCATGCACCAAGCCCATGTTGTGACCGAGCTCATGCGCGAATACGGTATTGCCGGGCTGGGCGGCGACAGGAGCATGGACGATATTGTAGGCATACGCGCCCGCGAATTGATTCTCCACCAAATTGCCGTAAGCCACACCGCCCACTTGCGGCCACATGCCCCATACGCTGACGATGTCTGCCCGATATATATCGCGTAACACTAGCACCTCATCAACAATGCCGTCTGATGGATGGGTGATCGCATACAGGTCGTCAAAGACATCGCGCTCGACATGACTGATCTCACCCTTGTAGACCAAGCGAATGCGCTGCACCACATTGGAGTTCAGGTAAATCAAATTGGTGAACGCAATTTGTGCGTCCACGTTTGCATTCATTTGCGCGACACCACCTGCTGCCAATCTTGCGGCGGTGGTGTACAGCACCATCACATCAATAATGCTGCCGTCATCGAGCGGATCTACTTTTGCAAATGACAGCTTATTTTTTTGTTTATGCGCATCTGCCTCCACTGCACCTTTTAGCTCTGGCGATGGCGTGACCATATCATCGTGTTGATCAGCTTTCGTTGCGCTATCAGCCAATGGCTTTTCCGCAATCTGCGCGACGCGATAACCGTGCGTGGTGTCGCCCTCGATGCGATAGCGCTTGTTGTTCACATAAACTTGAATTGACACCACACCGTCGTTATCGACAATGACTGCGCTGCTCGCCGGGTCGCCCGCCACCCGACCTACCAAGGCGAAGCCGCCGCTATGAGTACGCTCACCGCCAACAATTTCGATATTAAATTGTGCATCGTCAAAAAACGGCAAATTAAGTGTGGTGAGCACATGTGCGGTGTGAGGTACCAGCGTCGTTTTGCGGACTAATTTATTGGCATGCAGCCCTAATTCAAAATGATTGATGGCGATTAAAAACCTCTCTACACGTTGCAGCTGATCTCGTTCAATCTCAATATTGCGTTCGCGCAGTACTAAACTTGCTGAGGATGGAGCAACTGACGCAGAAATAGGCTTGGCACTCGCCATCATTGACGGCATGGCATGTGCGACTGAATTGGCATTGGTTTGGGTTTGGGCATGCGCTGATGTAGCGCACAAAAAAATCCATGCGGGCCATTGCAATACCCATAACAAGATATGTAAATTTGCTCGCATGCAGGAAGCAAATTTGGTTCGAATGGGCAACCTGCTGGCAGCCGAATTCGGCAAATAGTTTTTTGTATCGGCGTTGCGCATGTTTGTTATCTCCAATGGTCGCCAAAACAGCGCCCATGTTCATCTATCGAATTTTGCAAGTGCAACGTATCAGGGGGGTCTAGAAAATAATTTTCTGATTGAATTGAGCGATATTGAGTGAGCTGCCAAGCTAGAGATGGCGTGGCAGTTGGCTGAGGTCGAGTCGTTACCGCAGTATTCATAGTCATCATCCAGTACGCCTTCTACAAATAAGGAGGCCTTATTAAGGTTTCGTAATTCAGGATGGTCAAGTGACATCGCCGTGCAAATATTTTTGCCGACTTGTGTGGGGCGCGATGTCAAAGAAGGGTTAGCGCGATTAAAATTAAAAACTCGCCTATTAACGGACACTTTCAAACATATTTGCTTGAAAATGACCGTTAATAGGCGAGTTTGTATTTTTAATTGCGCTAACGTTTACAGACTTATCTTGTCGCCCGTTTGTGTTTCCAGCTTTTGAATTCTGATAGCTTGAGCCGATAGCGTGCGTAATTGCCTTCGTAAAGATTGTCTAAATCTTGCGTAACGGCTTCTATAAACGGCTCCATATCAAACGCGGTTACCGTATCCGACGCCTCATGCGTAATGTGGGTCGATGTGCCTTTTAGGTTGCCACGAATAATGGCTTGCACCACATGTTGAATCGCCTCTCGATACTGGAAGCGGAAGGCATCAGGCTCGCCAACGGATTGACGAATCGCCAGATAGCGCTGACATGAGCGTTCATATGCCCACATAAATACGTCGCGTAGCAGCGCAACTCGATTCAACTCATACACACCCAATATGGCTTCGACATAGAGTCTTTCTGGCACATCAATAAATGAGAGTGGGCAAAGATTATTGCGGATCAGTGGAATGTTGGCTGCTAGGCGTGACACGCGCTTATTGACATCCTCAAAGGGTTGCAGATATGGCAAGTGCACCATGCAAAAAAACGCCTGCTCAAATGGATTTTTTATTTTTGCGGCTTTGGTCAGAATAAGATCAAAACACTTCATCAACTGTTGCGGGATGGCAAGTGGCACAAATACGGTAGCAATAATTTGCACGGCGCGCGTTCTGAGACGCCCGTTTGCATGTGGGTCTGCAATTAAATTGTCGGCCAGGATGGCGTGCAAATTCAATATGGTGAATCGATCCAGACTAATCTGGCTCGCATTTTCAATCAGTAGCTCGATGGCGGCTTTGTGATTCAAAATCATTTGTGTTTCTTCTGCACCTTTGCCTTCTGCGACTTGGCCATATTCAATTAAGCGTGCGGTATCAAACCGCGTATAGGTATTGCCTTCTAGCTTTGATGATGCCCACGAGAGATCAATTAATAACCGATCCAACACATCGCGTGCATAAGTACCTGCGGGCAGTCGAGCGGGCAACATTTGCCCTAAGTCCGCGAGTTTTTGACATTGCGCGGCGCTTAGGTAGCTGTCTTTATTAGGTTGATACGCGGCGAGTAAAGAGCGCAGGTAGCCCACAGGTTTACGCGCGGCCAGTGGTTGGCGCACGTAGTTGCGTACTTCAAGTCCTGCTGCACTTAAAGGCACGATGCTGTCGTACATGGTCTGCTCGGTTGGTTCCTGAGGCATCAATTGCACTGGTTGTTGTGCCGCGATGTGGGTGATGCTGCGCGTTGTTTTATAGCGTAATTGTGTTGGGATGACGTGATAGACAATGGATCGGCTACCTCCGGTTGCGCGAATTTTTTCTGCTGCAAGTAGTTGATCTAGGCGTCTTTGTAACGTGCGGCGAGGCAGCACAAGTTTATTAACGGAAAGCTTTTCTTCCAAGCGACTAATGCCCATGCCATCTTGCTCATGTGTAAGCAAATTGGTAATGAGATTTAATTGGTTTGTAACGGCATCTTTACTGAGGGAAGACATGGGTGCGCTCGCTATTTGTGCCACATTGAAGTTGCATTGCAGTCTAATTTTGGCGCAAATAATTATTTATGCCATTTTTGTTGGCGTGAATATGCTGGTGCACTACGCGCTACAACCCTGCCAACTGTTTGAGCTTAGCGATCACTGCCGCATTTGGGTCGAGTTTGTTGCTGACTTTGTTGAGAATTTCGTTAGCTAGTGAACGCGATACTAATGCGTCACTTGGCTGATTTGTACTCGCCAGCCATTCGGCGCGTTCTACTTTACCTAGCCAGTTGCGTGCGGAGGTTTCGCCAAATGCTTTCGCCGTAAGTTGTTCGACTATTTCAAATTGGCTCAGTACCTGGTCACGATTACCTTGCTTCACGGCAATGCGGGCGCGTAGCCGCTCGTAGTTGATGACGACGAAGTTATCTTTAACGGGCATCAGCGGGACAATTTTGGCTATTGTCTCAATCGCCATATCGAGCTTACCCGTCGCTAATTGCCAATCACCCATCAAGAGCTTTGTTTCAATCACATCACCATGTTTGTCACCTAGCGCTTTTTGCCGCGTTGCGTAGGATTGATTAAGTAGCGGCTCGATACGATCAAACTGGCGCATTTGTAGCCGAATGCGTGCGACATTAAAGCGTACGCGTGCGAGTGTTAAATCAGTCTCCGGCCAGATGCTAGCAAAAATTTGCATCGCTTCGGTATAGCCGCGTTCTGCACCGATCAGGTCCCCCACATTTTGTTGCGAGATGGCAAGATTATTGAGTACAGAGGCGTATGGCATTGATTGTTTGCCAAATTTTTTCTCAACGATGGTTAATGCTTCCTCGATGATCGTAATCGCTTCACGTTCGCGACCTTGTCGATTAACAATATTGCCCAACACATTGAGGCCGAAGGCGATTTTTTCATTGTCGTCACCGTGTAATTTACGTCGTTGCACAAGCGCTTTACGCATGACCGTTTCGGCTTCGGCATAGCGATGGGTAAGATTGAGCGCATTGCCATATTCCTCAAGCGTGATGAGGTAATCAGGGTGGTCTTCACCGACTAGGCGTGCGCGAATTTCCATGCTGCGTTTAAATTCGGCAAATGCTTTATCAAAGTCTTGAAAGCGCACTGAATGCAGCGCTAAAAAATGCAATGTGGCTGCTACGCCTTCACTTGCGGGGTCACGTTGTTGGCGAATTTGCAGTGCGCGGGTGTGGTGCTGTAATGATTCTTCGCGCTTGCCTTGGGTGGTAAAAATATTGCCGAGTATAGAGAGCGATTCAGCGACCGCTTCTGAATCTTTTGCGGCATATTTTTCGCGTAAGCTCAAGGCTTCGCGTGCGAACGGCTCTGCCTGAGTAACACCAAAATTCGCGCCACGTAGTGATGCCACGCGCGTTAATAATTCGGCTAAGATCAGTGGACGATCAAGCTTACGCTCAATGGCTAAGGCTTGAAGATAATTTGCATTAGCTTGCTTGGTATTGCCCATGTTGGATTGCACGCGGCCTAGCGTGCTAAAAAGTTCAGCTTTAGTGCCATCTTGCCCGACTAGCCCCGTGGCGATACGTTGCTCAGCGGCCTCAATGAGTTTGGAGGCAGGTGGGTCGCCCGTTTGTGCGTTTGGATTACTGCTATCAAAAACGGACACCAGAAAATCTGCCGTCTGTCGTGTGGAGGCTTCGGCTTGCACCGCCTTATTGCGCTCGACGATGGCGGTGCGGCGCTCACTCACTGCATTTAATTCAGCCGTGCGGGCGCGGTCACGCTCACGCGCCGTGCTGTCACGTTCGCGTAGCGCTTCTGCGCGAGCGGCAATTGTGGCGTCGCGTTCAGCGAGCGCTTGCTGCTCGGCATTTTGGGCGCGATCACGTTGTGATATTGCCGCCTGCTCCGCAAGCAGCGCACGCTCTGATTCAACTTTCACTTTTTGAGATTCGTTGATGACCTTAGCGGTAAAACCAACAACAGTAACTGCAAATGCCGCACTAGCAATCACCCACGGCCAGCGGCGATGAATAAATTTACGCGTGGTGTAGGCGCGTGTTGGTAACATTGCGCGTAATGGCAAAAGCTTCAGGTAACGCGCCATATCATCAATGAGCGACTCAACCGTTGCGTAGCGATCAGTCGGTACTGCGGCGGTGGCCATGGCGACGATTGCGGCAAGCTCTTTATCTTTTGCATCACTAAACGTGAGTAACTCACCCAGCATCACGCCCAAGCTATAAATATCACTCGCCGTTGTCACAGTTCCGTGCTCGCGCTGCTCCGGGCTCGCATACTTAGGCGTATAACCACCTGAACTCGACGCTACTGCTTGCACCGTACTGTCAGCGCCGTCAACATTAACGCTATCCACTAATCGGGCAATACCAAAATCGAGCAGCATCGACCGCCCTTCTTGGTTGACCAACAAGTTCGACGGCTTGAGGTCGCAGTGCACAATCAATTGCCGATGCGCAAAGGCAACCGCATCACACGCATCGACGAATAAATTCAGAATTTGTGCGCGTGTTAGTTGGTGTTGTTGGCAGTAAACGTCAATCGGCACGCCGTCGATGTACTCCATCACCAAGTAGGGCTGCCCTGCCTCGGTCGCGCCACCATCGATTAAGCGCGCGATGTTGGGGTGGGTCAATTTCGCTAGTAATTGGCGCTCGCGGGCGAAGTACTGCAAACGCTCCGCACTGGGCAGGCCGCGAATGAACTTGAGTGCGGCGGTCTGCTGGAAATGTCCGTTGTGGCGCTCGACCAAATACACGCTGCCCATACCACCGTGACCGATCTCGCGATCAACGCGCCAAGCACCAAGCACCTCGCCAGCGGCGAGTTTGATGTTGCTCGCACCGGCGAGCATGGCGCGCACCGGTGTTGACCCAGTCAGATCGGTTGCCGCTTCGTTGGCGGCGAGCAGCGCCAACACTTGTTCAACTACCGATTGATCGCTGGTGAGTTCTTGTACCCGCGCAGCGCGCGTGGCGGCGGGCAGATCAATGACCTCGTCGAACAGCGTGCGTACCGCTTGGAAGACCTCAGGCGTCACTTGCAAGCGCCTTGGCAACCCACGCACGACCAAACAATAAATCGCGCGCAACGGTGCGGACATTGACATCGAGCATCTCGCTAATGTCTTCGCGCGACAAACCCGCAAAGTAGGTCAGGTGCATCACCTGACCGCAACGCGCGTCCAATTTTTCGAGTTGATTGAGCGCTTCATCAATCGCCAGTAAATCCGCAGCTTGTGATTCTTCGCCCACATCAACGTTGGTAAAGGTCACACGCACCATGTCGCCTCCACGCTTATGCGCGCCGCGTGCACGCGCATGGTCAACTAATATCGAGCGTATCGCCAACGACATCGTGGCAAAAAAATGCGCGCGATTTTTGAAATCCATATCGGTCGGCATGATGCCGATGAGCGCTTCATGCAATAAATCAGTCGGCGACAAGGTCGCCGTACCCGCTTGAACGAGCCTGCGCGCGGCAATGCGCTTTAACTCCTCATAAACCTGATCAATCAAGCTGCCAAATGCTGTGCCACTACCATCGCGCCATGCGTGGAGCAGGGTGGTGAGATCGCTAGCGGATTCTTTTGGTAGGCTCATCGTACTTTTAGGCGGTGAATGAAAACACGCCAAAAGTATAGCAGCCTCGTTTTTTGAGTTGACATAACGACACCCAAACAAAAATGCAAAGCCTATTATTGACGCGTATCGTCAGGCATTATGGCTCTAAAATGTCCGCCAATAGTCGAGTTTGATATTGTTGCGCGCAGCATTGCCAGCACCAATAAATCTAACGCGCAATAAAATGCACCAGCTGAAAAAGGCGGATTAGCTGCGCTCAGCGCCACCCACGGCGTAGGCGAAAGCCAAAACCAATTGCCGAGTGCAGTGCCGTACAGCTCCATGATAAGCGCCAAGATAAACATGGTGGCGTAGAGCGTTCGTTGCGCGCCAAAGATGACGCAACCAAGGTAGAGCACAAATAGTGCTGCGCCAAAACGATCAGTGTTGAGTACCCATACCGAAATGCCCCAACATAATGCTGTCAAGGTGACTAACCCGACAAAGACTTTCACTAATGGCGGCGGTATGCGCGCGGCAATGAGTAAGCCCAATGTCATCAGTAGGGCGTGCCCCGGTGGCACAAACAGCGGTACGTTATGAAATTGATAATCATAAACACCCCAAACGAGTGATAAAAATACTTCACCTAACCCTGAGAGTACAGTTGCAAAAATTAACGTGAATCTCTCAACGCGGCCGCCAAGCCAGTACAGCCACGCCCACACCGTAAACGCCCATATGGTCGCAATGTGTTGCCCCGTCCAGCCGAAGTTGGCATCTAACCATAAGCCGACAGTAATCACGCTGACGATGTGAAATGCGATCCACGCTTGCAAGCGTGGACTTAAGTGCAAAAACGGCACACGCATGTGGTTCACGTAATGGGCCTATCGCCCATTAACGTCGCCAACTCTTGCTGAAACGTTGGCGGGCCAAAGCCACTTACATTTTGTTTGCCCGTGAAATGGCCGTTACGATCTGTTTCTTGCTCGGTGTATATGAGCGGGCGAAATGTTTTTTTAGAATAATCTTGCAGCCATTGCAATGATTTGAAGGGGATGCGATTACCCACAGGCAACGCTAGGTCAACCGGAAAAGTGCGCCAAGTCGTCCACTCAGGTAGCACAATGACTTTCGCGAGATGCGGCTGCATCCAGTCTGGCAAAACGCTTTCCTCACGAACCCAGCCGCAGGCAAAATTGATGCACGGATCAATCGGCCGAGTTGCGTAAATTTTGCAGCCACCGCCTTCACCATTTTTGGTGCGCGGGCCAGCTGAATGCGGGCAGGGTTTGCCGGGCAGCACAGGCACATTAAATACGTTGATGCGTACCCAGCCATCGCAGCAGGCGGTGCAAGGCTGGCATTGGCGTGGTTCGGTCACAGTTGCTGTCACTGTCACTTCAGCACTTGCAGTAAATTATTAAAATCATCTGTCCAGAGTCGTAGGCTAGGCTCAGGTGGGATGATGTAGGTTGCATTTACGATATCGGGCTTTAACAAAAATGCTTTGTCTTTGGTAACCAATATCCAGTCGCTAGAAGTGGAGCCATCTTCATATTGATCTCGCACCCAAGCCACATGAAAGCCGCGCTTCTCAGCCAACATTTGCACCACTGGTTTCAAATCAAGAAAACGATTTGATACGTGAAACGCAATCACGCCATTGGGCTTCATGTGCTTAGCATATATATCTAGTGCTTCAAGGGTAATCAAATGCACTGGAATCGAGTCAGACGAAAATGCATCAATGGCCAGCACATCAAAATTTTGTGCGGCCTCGCGTTCGAGATTTAAGCGTGCATCGCCTAGGCTGATTTCAATGTTGGCCTCGGTATCACTCAGAAAGCGAAAATCACGTTTGGCAATAGCAACTACAGCGGGGTTGATTTCATAAAAGCGAAACATGTCGCCCTTATTGCCATAGGCAGCTAAGGTACCAGCGCCTAAGCCGATTAGACCAACGCGGCGCTTTGATTCGGTTTGTTGTCGTTCTTTTTCGAGCAGGGCTAGTCCGATGCCGGATTTAGTTTTGTAATACGTCGTTGCTGCGCGATTGTAAGGTTTGTCCATGTACTGATCACCATGCAAAATCGCGCCGTGAATAAGTGAACGACGGCGATACTCTACGGCGGGCGGGTTGTACTCTTTGACCCGCAAGGTGCCGTAAAAACTTCGGCTCATATAAATCACATCGTTTTGATATTCTTTAATCGTGTATCCAGTAGCGCCGATACAAAATACGGTGACTAATATGCCCACCGTGGTGGACGTATAAAACTGCCAATGTCGCGCTTTGCCCTTAAACATATCGAGTGTATGCCACGTCGCCACGATTGCCACCGCAATCATCGCAAACTCAAGCTCGAAATAAGCGGGTAATGTCAGCGGCGCAATGATGCCGACGAGCGTAGCGCCCAGCGCGCCGCCAACGGAGATCATTAAATAAAACTGCGTTAAGTACGCTGGGTGCGGCTTACGCGTCACCAATTCACCATGGCAAAACATGCAGGCTATAAATAAACCCGCCGAGAAAATACCCACCTGCCATTTCAATTGAAAATGCAGCGAAGAATCTGCCAGCGTGTAAGCCATTGCCACTAACACGACCGCCAACATGGGCAACATTAAGGTGCGTTGATACAAGCTCGATTGTGCATCTTTTGCATCAAAGGTCAAAATAAATGTCAGCAAATAAAGTGCTAATGGCACTACCCATAAAAGTGGAATAGAGGAGATATTTTGTGTCAGATGATTGGATATCGCGAGTAGCAACACGGAGCCTAAGCCAGACAAAATAATCCACGTCCCCTTTTCAGCCCATGTTGGCGCCACCGCATTTTCCGTAAATGCTTTCGCTACGGGGGCAACTTCATCTTGCGTCTTGAGGGCATACCATGCCGCACCCGCCACCAACACCGCAAAGGTGCCAAAGCCGACTGACCAGCCTAGCGCTTGCATACGCGTGGCAATGTTTGGCTCAAATACAAATGGGTAGCCAAGGAGTGCCACCATTGACGCTAAATTAGATAACGCAAATAAACGATACGGACTTTGCCCCGGATAGCTGCGCGAAAACCAAGCTTGAATCAGTGGGCTAGTGGTAGATAGTAAGAAATACGGTAGCCCGATGGTGGCAATCAGGAGCAATATTATTCTCAGGCTGGGCTCCTCCTCACCAGTCGGTTTCCACGCATCCGCTGGAATAATCGGCAGCAAGGCAAGCGCTATCGCAATCAACACCAAATGCACAATGGCTTGCGTTTTTGGTTTTAAGTTGCGCGTAGTCCAGTCAGAATAAAAATAACCCAACAATAACGTCAGCTGAAAGAATACTAAGCAAGTTGTCCACACCGCTGCTGTACCGCCAAACCACGGCAAGATTTGTTTAGCAATAACGGGTTGTACAAGAAAAAGCAAAAATGCAGAAACAAAAATAGTGGCGGCGTAGAGCAGCATGCGGACTTTCAGATTGTTTTGGAATAGTTAATATTTTCGCACGAGTTTTTGGGAGATTTTTTTAGCCGCAGATGAAAGCTGATGAGAGCAACTTTTAAATCATGCCTATCGGACAAAGCCGCCTTATTGGTTGCTGCTTGTTGCTGGTTGCAGCGTGTTGCAAAGGCGCGACGAGGAGTATGCTTTTGCTCTTGGGCACGCTCTGATTGATGTTGGGCGCGCAAACAACACGGCTCTGGCAGCGCTCGGTATAACAATTTTTTATTTCGCATTTCATTCGTGACCGCCTAAAATAGTATTCTTTATTATTTAAGTCTCGTGTGTCTTCTTTATCACCCCATTTTCGCCAAGGCTTGAAAGACGGCATTCCTTCCGTTGTTGGCATGATTCCATTTGCTTTAATTGTTGGCGCTACGTCAACAGCCGCTGGGCTCGACCCTTGGCTTGCCTTGGCGATGTCGTTATTAGTCTATGCGGGCGCATCGCAATTAGCCGCGATTGGCTTACTCGCGCAGAGCGCGCCGATGCTCATTGTGGTGGTGACGGTGTTGGTCGTGAATTTACGCTTTGTCATGTATTCCGCGACATTAGCGCCGTATTTCAGGCGTTTTTCAACACGTAAAAAATGGCTATTTGCCTTTTGCATCACGGATCATCTTTTTGCGCTGATGACGACCAAATTTAAGCCGGATGATAAAGCCAAAGATATATCGGATTATTACTCTGCCGTGTCGATGATGACGTGGGTAGTATGGAATTCGATGGTGGCCATTGGTATTTTTGCGGGCACACTGCTACCTAAAAATTGGTCACTTGATTTTGCGATACCGCTGGTTTTTTTAGCGCTCGTATTTCCCGCACTCAACTCTAGAGCGCATTGGTTGACTGCCGCTGTCGCTGCCGTTGCGGCATTTTTTACAGCAGCGCTACCGATGAAATTAGGTTTAATTGCCGCCGCGCTGGCAGGTGTGATTGTTGGCACGGTGATGGATGCGCACCGCGAGCGAGCTAGGCCATCATGATGCTAGCTAATGATTGGACAACGCTGCTCACCATCGTTGCCGCGAGTGCTGTCACATTGCTCGCACGCGCGTCATTTATTATGTTACCCGCTAATACAGAAGTGCCATCGTGGTTGACGCGTGCGCTTAAATTTGTTGCCGCTGCAGTACTGCCCACGTTAATTTTGCCCGATGTACTTTTTCGTGAATTAGCGCCTGATGAATCCATCAACGTCGCACGATTGATCGCGGCAACGGTTGCAGCACTGGTTGCATGGCGCACGCGCAGCATTTTTGCCACGCTCGGTGCAGGCATGTTGACGCTGTGGTGTTTGAAATGGATTGCATTCTAAATGTTACAAGCGCTCCTTATTGCCGTTATTGGCGCGGAGATTATTCTCTACTTTTGGGTTGCTAACGCGATGAGTGCGCGTGGCTTTGGTGGATTAGCTATTGCCGCCATGATATTTCTCATCGCCTTCCTGTGGCGGCTATCTCACTCAGCAGGTAGCTTTATGGTTAGCGGTTTTTTTCGATTGATACAAGTACGTCGTGATGTTGGTCTAGCGCGAGCGTTTATTGGCGAATTTTATGCGCGACTGTGTAGCTTTAATATCGCGCAACCGCTTGCGCAGTGGGTGATGCCGCCAGAACCAATGGTAAGGGCAGATACGCTGCCAGTGCTATTAGTCCACGGTTATTTTTCGAATCGTGGTATGTGGACGCAATTTGTGAAGCGACTAAATAACGCCAATGTTGGTCCCGTGTTTACGGTTACGCTTACTCCGCCATTTGCTGCTATCGAAACGTTTGCGCTACAAGTGCATCAGCGTGTTGAAGCGATATGTAGCGCTACTGGACAGAAAGAAGTCATTGTCATCGCGCACAGCATGGGTGGCCTAGTGATGCGGAATTACATGGTGACACAAGGCTGCGCGCGCATTGCAAAATTGATTACCTTAGGCTCACCCCATCATGGAACACGTCTAGCCCATATGGGCATGGGCAAATGCGCCTCGCAAATGCGATTAAATGGTAAATGGATAGCATCATTAATAGAAAAAGAAAAATCTCGTCCCAAACCAATGACAATATCTATTTATTCCATTAACGATGATCTTGCATATCCGCCAGATTCTGCGCGACTAGGCTGGGCAGAAAATATTGAAGTTAACAGGGTGGGGCATGTCGGGCTTTTGTTTTCGCGCGAGATTGCCCAACTCGTTATTACCGAACTTTTATTATTTCGAGACCAACAAAAGAAAAAGGCTTAGGATTTCTCCTAAGCCTTTGAATTTTGGTAGGGCGTGCGGGATTCGAACCTGCGACCAACGGATTAAAAGTCCGCTGCTCTACCAGCTGAGCTAACGCCCCATCATATTTTCACGGCCCGTATTTGTTTTGTTACCGTGGAAAGTCAACAATTATAGCGGCAAACAAAGTCTCGGTCAAACCTGAATCACTTTTTCTTATTACTTTTGGTACGCTGTTTCGAGCATGGCGAATGCAGCGCGCAGTGAAAGCGCCTCACCGCCGTCAGGCCGACCGGGGCGAGATTTAAGATTCCATGCGAAGGTATCAATGTGAATCCACGCTTGTCCTTTGGGGATGAAGTGTTCTAAAAATAAGGCTGCCGTGATGGCGCCACCTTGCGCGCCGCCGGTATTGACGATGTCGCCGATCTTGCTTTTGATCATCTCGTTATACGGCTGCCAGAGTGGCATGCGCCAGATGGGGTCTTGGCTCGCAACGGAGGCGCTTTGTAGCTTCTCAAACCAAACCTCATCATTGGCGAATGTTGCCGGTAATTCTGGGCCTAATGCAACGCGAGCCGCACCTGTGAGGGTGGCAAAATCAATGATGAGTGCAGGCTTAGCCTCACTCGCCAATGTGAGCGCATCGGATAACACTACGCGGCCTTCGGCGTCAGTATTGCCGATTTCAATATTGATCCCAGCGCGGGTGGCAACAATCTCACCGGGTCGATAGGCGTTACCGGAAATCGCATTTTCCACAGCAGGTACGAGCATTTGCAGGTGTACGGGTAGCTTAGCCTGCATGATAAGTCGAGCTAACGCGATGGCGTGTGCGCCGCCGCCCATGTCTTTTTTCATATTTCGCATACCGTCAGCGCCTTTGATATTGAGGCCACCGGTATCAAAGCAAACGCCTTTACCAACGACTGCAATTTTCGGATGCGTTGGGTCGCCCCAAACAATCTCAATCAAGCGCGGTGGCCGATGACTTGCACGGCCTACTGCATGTATTGCCGGATAATTTTCAGTCAATAAATCATCGCCGACAATTTCGCGAAAGCTGCCACCGAACTCTCGCGCAGCATCATGCGCGGCTTGACTTAAATGAGCGGGCCCCATGTCCTCAGTTGGCGTGTTAACCAAATCACGAGTCAGCGCAATGGCGTCCGCCATTTGTAATGCGCGCGTGACCTCTTGAGATGGCTGCAACAACAATTGCGCAGTGGATTTCGGCGATTTTTTATAGCGTGAAAATTGATAACAACCTAGCATCCAAGATAGTGCAGATGCGTAAGGTGTGAGCACATTTTTTACTAATGTGTATGTTGCTTTAGGCAACGCATACGGCAGATGTGAGAGCGCAAAAATATCGTTTACATGGCTCACGCCGACGACAACTGCTGCGACTTGCCCATCATCATTGGGTAATAATGCAAACGTATGTGGCTTTGCAGTAAAGCCTGAAACGGCAAGCCAGGCGCGGACCTTGGGGCTTGCTGTGGCGGCATAAGCGTCAAAGTCGGCGCTTAAGACGGTGACAATTGGTGTTGCATTAGCGTCATGTTGAAAGACGATTCCCATACGAACCCTAACTTATTCTTAATAAAAAATACCAACCAACGCGCCGCAAGATAATGTCGCTAACGTGCCTGAAATTAAACATTTGTAGCCAAGATCAATAATCTCGCTACGTCGTTCAGGGCACATCGTGCCCATGCCGCCGATGATGATGCCGAGCGAGGCAAAGTTCGCAAAGCCACACAGTGAATAGATCATGATTAAACGGCTGCGTTCAGAGAGCGCGCCCGCTGGTAACTTGGCTAAATCTAGGTAGGCGATAAATTCATTCAGCACGGTTTTAGTGCCCATCAACGCACCTGCCGTCTGTGACTCTGCCCACGGAATACCCGTGAGCCATACCACCGGCGCCATCACCCAACCAAAAATACCTTGCAGAGTTATTGATTGGCCGCCCACGGTGGGAAACAAACCAAAAATAGAATTAAGAAGCGCGATGAGTGCGGTTAAAACCAGCAGCATCGCTACAATATTGATAAAAATCGATACACCTTCAACTGTGCCTTGCGTCACTGCATCCATGGTGCTGGCGACTGGGTGTGCGGTGCTGATGCGGCCATCGGTGACTGGGCCAAGATGCGGCACCATGAGGGCGGAGAAGGCAATTGCAGCGGGTGCGCTGACGAATGAGACGATGAGTACATGACCAATCGCATCCGGTATGACGGGCTTCAAAATGATGCCGTACAGCACCATCACCGTGCCAGCGATGCCTGCCATGCCGCACGTCATGGTGATAAATAGTTCGCCGCGCGTGAGTTTGGAGATATAGGGTTTGATAACCAGTGGTGCCTCCACCGTGCCTAAGAAAATATTGGCCGCCGTCGATACTCCCACTGCGCCGCCTACACCAAGTGTCTTTTTGAGTATCCATGAAAACGCATTGACGATGAATGGCAAAATTTTCCAGTAAAACAACACTGACGACAACGCGGACACCACAACCACAAGCGGTAATGCTTGCGTGGCTAAGACGAAAGGCTGACGTTCACCTTCTTTTAAGGCAAATGGTGCATCTTGACCGCCGATAAAACCGAATACAAATTTTGTGCCTTCACGTGTGGCGTCCGCAATGCTATTCAGGGCAGTATTTAGGGCATCAGCGATTTCTCGAAAATAGGGAAATTTGAACATCAACGTAAACATGATGATCTGCAAAATAATCGCGCCAATGACCGTGCGCCATCGAATCACGCCACGTTTTTCTGATATTGCCCATGCAAACGCATAAAGGACAAAAAAGCCGAGTAGGCTTTGTAGAACAAGCATCATGGTGTAACTCCCAGAATAGTCAAGTGACGGCTGTTGTTATTAGCGGCTACGCAAAATTCATCATAAAAACGCAATGCTAGTCATAAATAATACCTGCTGAAGCACCTACATTTTTCTTTGACTAAATTGTCAGTGTTTTAGTACGGCTCACGTAAAATTCAATTGACAACTCCAACTAAAGCAGAAAGCAACACCGTTTATGAATAACAATTACCGCATACAAAAATTATGCTTGCCATTTGCACTCGCTGGGCTACTCGCAAGCTGTGCAGGAACGCAAAAACAAACCGCACCAATTGCCGCAAAAGCCTCGCCAATAGTCGAGTTTAAGCTGATTGCGTTTAATGATTTTCATGGTAATTTGAAAACCCCCAATCTACGCATACCGGTTGTAGATGCCACGCAGACGACTGGCATACGCTTTGACAATGCTGGCGGTGTCGAGCAATTCGCAGCGGTGGTGGCCGGCCTAAAAGCAAAAAATCCAAATAACGTTACAGTAAGTGCAGGCGACATGGTGGGTGCGACACCGTTGCTTTCGGCCTTATTTAAAGATGAGCCTACGATAGAAGCGATGAATCTGCTGGGGCTTGATTTTCATGCAGTGGGCAATCATGAGTTTGATTACGGGGTCGCGCATTTGCAGCGACTTAAAAATGGCGGCTGCGCGATAGACGCGAAAACTAATCAGCCTGATTGCCAAGGCCGCGCACCCTTCAAAGGTGCCACGTTTGAATTTCTCGCTGCTAATGTGATCGTGGATGCCTCGCAAAAGACATTATTTCCCGCCTATGGCGTTAAAGAGTTTGATGGCATTAAAGTGGCGATCATTGGCATGACCTTGCAAGGCACACCTGCCATTGTGCGTCCGCGTGGTGCGGCAGGGTTGACGTTTTTAAGTGAGGTTGAGACTGTCAATAAGCTCGTGCCGCAATTGCAGGCGCAGGGTATTGAGGCTATCGTGGTGGTCATGCATGAGGGAGCACAGCAATCGGGTGGCATCAATGAGTGTGCTGACTTTAGTGGGCCTGCCTTTGATATTAGCGAGAAATTTCATCCGGCAGTCAGTGTGGTCGTCACAGCGCACTCGCATCGTTTTTATATTTGCAATATTGGCGGCAGGCTTATCACCAGCGCTGGTAGTTACGGCACATTAGTGACTGAAATCGACATCACGCTGGATAAAACAACGAAAAAAATCATCGCTAAAAATGCAAAAAATATTATCGTTAATCCGGATGGACCGAAAGCATCAGCCTTAACCGCGCTAGTCGAAAAATACGCAAAACTATCCGAGCCGCTTGAAAATCGTATCGTGGCTTATGTGAAGCAGGAAATCACACAGGTGACCAATGCAGCAGGTGAATCGACATTAGGCAATCTTATCGCTGACGCGCATTTATTTGCCACTACCAGTCCCGATAAGGGTGGGGCGGTGATAGCGTTCAATAACCCTGGCAGTTTGCGTGCACCAATCATCCCGAATGCCGATGGTGGTGTTTCCTATGGCGCGCTATTCAAAACGCAACCGTTTCAAAATGATTTGATCGTGATGAATCTGACTGGCGCGCAAATTAAACAATTGCTTGAGCAACAATTGGGCACGCGTTTTGGCGAACGGGCGCGTTTATTAGGTGTTTCTACAGGATTTAGTTTTGCATGGGATGCCACAAAGCCTGTTGGCTCGCAGGTAGTTGCAGACTCAATGAAGCTCAACGGCATCATGATTAAGCCTGACCTGCAATATCGCGTGACTGCAAATAGCTATGTTGCAGCCGGCAGCGAAGGGTTGACGGTATTTCGTGAAGGTACCGAACGGCAGGTAAGCGTGCTGGATTTAGAAGCGCTGACAACTTACTTTGCGAAAGCAACAGTAAATCAACCCTATTTGCTACCGCCACTTGGGCAACGGATTAAGCGTATTAATTAGTTGCCATTACATTTGTTGCATTCGCACAACATATTGCGATGTTTAACGGCTATTTTTATGAATGTATCTTTCCTGCACTTAAAGCAAAACTTTAACTAAAGGCTGGAACAGATTGACTTGGTTGAAAACTATCTTTTTACCAAAAGATGAGCCCTAAGTCTTTGATTCCTTTGATGTCATGAATCCGTCATAATCGCACGTTGTAATTGTGTTCAGTTTTGATGCGCTGCAACAGATGCGGCAACTCGCAAAATATTATTAGGTTAATCATCATCACATAAAACCACGTTAGATGACTTGTAATAACCATTGCATCTAATAATCAAAGATTCGCAGCATATTTCAATCTCTTCATTTCACCATTTACTCACGACATTTTTTTCGAGGCTACTCTCTATGAATAATCAACATCGTCAGCGACTAACTAAAATCGCTTTTTGTGTGGCACTGGCTGTCAGTGCTGCGCCTGCATTTGCACAAAATACAACTTCCGCTGTCGGCGGCCGTATTACGGCAACAGATGGTAAATCTGTTTCGGGCGCGAGTGTCAAAATTGTTCACGTTGAGTCTGGCTCTGTCACTAATCTGACCACTGATGCAGAAGGTCGCTATGCTGCCCGTGGCTTACGTGTTGGCGGACCTTACAGCATTACTGTTAGCAAAGACGGCGTTACTGAAAAGCGTGAGAATGTATTTTTAGTATTGGCCGAGACCGCAACGATTGACGCCAAACTCGGCGCGGCTAAATCAAGCGTAGAGAAAATTGAAGTTTCCGCGACAGCCGTGTCTGATGCCTTTAGCAAATCTGCCATGGGTGCCGGCACTAATATTGGGCGCGAGCAGCTAGATGCCTTTGCTTCTATTGGTCGTAATTTGCAAGACTACGCACGTACTGACCCACGTTTATCGCAAACCGATAAAGAGCGCGGTGAAATTTCAGCAGGTGGACAAAATACCCGCTTTAACTCTATTACTGTTGACGGCGTTTCGATTAACGATACGTTTGGTCTGGCCGCAAACGGCTTGCCTACCGCCAAGCAGCCGATCTCTATTGATGCGATACAGTCGGTGCAAGTTAATATTTCAAACTACGATGTGACGCAAAAAGGCTATACAGGTGCGAACATCAATGCCGTTACCAAATCGGGTACGAATAATTTCAAAGGTAGCATTTACTTCGTCACGCGCGATGAAAAGCTCGCTGGCGATCGTGTAAACCGCACCACGGGTGTCTTCTTGCCACCAGCGCCGTTTGAGCAAACCACCAAAGGATTTACCTTTGGCGGGCCGATCATAAAAGATAAATTATTTTTCTTTGCTAGTTATGAAGAATTCAAAAGCTCAATTGCTTCACCTGAGTTTGGGCCGTTGGGTAGCAGTTTGACAAACGTCGGTATTACGCCATCATCCATTGCTAGCGCACAATCAATTGCGACTTCGCGTTACAACATCAACATTGGGTCGTCTAATGTACCAAGTGGCGTAGAAACTAATGTAAAAGACAAATTGATTAAATTGGACTGGAATATTAACGATTCGCATCGAGTCAATTTCCGCTACAACAAAACCGAAGAAAAAACACCTAACTTTGCTAACTTCGGTGTACGTTCACTCTCGCTGAACTCACATTGGTGGGTACAGGGCAATACCATCGAGACTAAAGTCGCGCAGTGGTTTGCTGATTGGACCTCTAACTTCTCGACTGAATTGAAATTATCCCAGCGCGATTTCGATAGTATCCCTACAAATGGCTCAAACTTGCCGCAAATTACGCTAGCGTTTACTGGCGCATTACCGGCAGGTACACCATCAACAGTACCAACTGGAACACGCACATTGTTGTTTGGCACTGAACGTAGCCGCCAATTTAACGTGTTGCAAACCAAAACATTTGATGCTTATTTCGCCGGTAATTTATTTTTGAAGTCGCATGAAATTAAGTTTGGTGGCGATGTTAATGAAAATAAAATTTTCAACGCCTTCTTACAAGACGTGAACGGCCAATATCAATTTGATTGTCAAAATAGCAGCCCGACTTACACGTACTCATTTGGTGCAATTAATTGTGCTACTGCCACCGCAGCGCAAATTGAAGCTGCAGTTTTAGAAAACTTTAGTATCGGCCGCCCATCTTCTTATCGGGGTCAATTACCAGTGGTAGGCGGCACGCTCGCAGCCGCTGCTGCTAATTTTAAGCTTCAAAACATAGGCACATTTATTCAAGACACGTGGACAGTTAATGCAAACTTAACAGTGACTTACGGTGTGCGTTTAGATATGCAAAAAACAAACGACCGTCCTACGTTTAATGCGGCAGCTGCGGCCCCATTAATTGCTGGCTCTGGCACCACGCGCCAGTCTGGTGGTTTTGGACGAAACAACTCAACAACAATTGACGGTCAAAATTTATTCCAACCGCGTATTGGCTTTAACTACACCTTTGATACGGAGCGTCCAATGCAAGTTCGCGGTGGTGTCGGATTGTTTCAAGGCTCAGCACCTACAGTGTGGCTGTCTAACCCGTATTCAAATACAGGCGTGACTACACGAATCATTTCTTGTGCAAATGCAGCCGCGTGCCCACAAACGGGTGGATTGTTTAGCGCAAACTCAGCGACGCAACCATCAAGTATTGTTGGTACTCCACCAGCGGCCGGTGTCGATTTCCTTGATCCTAATTTAGGTCAGCCTTCGGTTTGGAAAGCCAACATTGCATTCGAACATCAACTGCCATTCATGGGGTTAGTTGCCAGTGCTGAGTACATTTACACAAAAACAAAATCTGCACTTTATTATCAACAGCTTAACTTAGGTGCGCCAACCCGCACAGGCCCAGATGGACGCGAGTTATATCGCACCGCCGCAGGCTATAACCCAGCTTGCTGGACTGCAGGTGGTGTTGCTCTGACAAGCGCCACCATTGGTAATGCTTGTTTTGATAATCGCTCACGTGCACTCAACAATCCAAACTTTGATAACGTAACACTCGCAACAAAATCGAGTGGAGGTCATGGTAATCAGGCAACATTAGCAATTTCGCAGCCGATGACCAAAGGTTTTGCATGGTCATTAGCTTACACATACACCATGGCGAAAGAAGTGAGCCCATTGACATCATCAGTGGCGAATTCAAGCTTTAACTCACGCGCCATTTTTAATCCAAATGAAGATACCACCGCGACTTCTGCTTACCTAAACCGAGACCGTTTCAACGGTAGCTTGCAATGGCAGCGCGCGTTTTTTGGTAAGTACAAAACCAGCGTTGGTTTCTTTATGGAAGGCCGTAAAGGTAAGCCATATAGCTGGACATTTACCAATGATATTAACGGTGACAACGTTGCCGGTAATGACTTGCTCTACGTGCCACGCGCACCAGGCTCAGGCGAAGTGGTGTTCTTGGGTGATACCGCCACTAGCCGTACTAATGAAGATGCATTTTGGGCAATCGTGAATGCCAACCCTGAGTTACGCGACAACACAGGCGGTGTTATCAAGCGTAATAGCGGTTTCTCACCATGGACTAACACCATTGATTTACGCATCAGCCAAGAGTTACCGGGCTTTATCAAAGGTCATAAATCATCTATCACGCTAGACATCGCTAACTTCGGTAACTTGCTTAATAACCGTTGGGGTCGTATCGATGAAATCGGGTTTAACGGTGCCGGTGGTCAACGTCGTTCATTCGTGAATTACGCCGGTATTGACGCACAAGGTCGCTACATTTATGCAGTAGGTTCAGCGGCCACTGATTTCATCGTGCGTAACGGACGTGGTGAATCACAGTGGTCTGCACAGATGACTTATCGTTACGAGTTTTAATTACGCATTTTTGTTGTCAGTAGCAAAAAAACGGCCAGTGGATACACTGGCCGTTTTTGTTTGCGTCTCTCATCATTTCGGTGTGCCGTCGTATAATTTCAACCGTGAAACAACTCGTCTTATCTCTTATCCCAACGCCTAAGCCTTGCTTTGACAATTTGGTCGCTGGCAATAATCAAGAAGCCCTAACTACCCTTAGTCAGCTGGTTTTGCCAAACCCTAGTATTGGCGGGCAGTTTCAAGGCAACAGTCCCAAAGTCGTTTATCTATGGGGTGTTTCAGGCAGTGGTAAATCTCATTTTTTATCTTCACTTGCAACTTCTCTTGGCATTGCTATTGGTTTCACAAGTGCGGATACGCATCAAAAAATGATTCTTGATAATGTTGAACAGCTAAATGACACTGCGCAAATACAATTATTTAATGCGATTAACGAGCGAGCATTGTTAGCCAATAGCGTCGTCGTCGTGGCTGGCGGCGTTGCGCCGCGTGACTTACCGTTGCGTCCAGAGTTAACCAGCCGACTGGGTTCTGGATTGGTCTTTCAGCTACATCCATTGACTGATACCGACAAAACAGCCGCGCTCAATGCACATGCGAAGGCGCGTGGGTTTACGTTGCGCGAAGACGTGGCGGTCTATTTGCTGCGACATTCTCGGCGTGATATGGCTTCCCTAATCGCGATGCTCGATGCGCTAGACCAGTATTCACTCGAAACGGGGCGTGAAATCACGCTACCGCTACTCAAACAAATGTCTCAACCTTCGCTCCTTTAGAAGCCATGAAACTAGCCTTATTTGATCTTGATTACACCTTGCTTAACGGCGACTCTGACCACTCATGGGGACAATTTTTAGCCTCAGAGGGCGTGGTGGATGGTATCGAACATCGTCGCCGCAATGATGAATTTTGGGGGCACTACAAAGCGGGCACGCTCGATATTCACGCCTACCTTGAATTCGCGTTATCTGCAATCGCTGGCAAGACACCTGAATCACTGGCGCCGCTGCACGACAAATTTATGCAAACCGTGATTCAGCCGATGATAACGCCTGCTGCCATTGCTCTTATCGCTAGACACGCTGGCGATCTTTGCGCCATTGTGACTGCAACGAATTCATTTGTGACGGCACCGATTGCAAAAGCGTTTGGTGTCGCCACGCTGATTGCTTGTGATGTTGAGCTTGTCGATGGTCGCTATAGCGGCAAATCGGTGGGCGTGCCGTCATTTCGCGAAGGCAAAATTACCCGTGTTGAGATGTGGTTGGCGGAGATGGGCAAAACCTTCGCAGATTTTGACGAAACCTGGTTTTATAGCGATTCGCACAATGATTTACCGCTGATGGAGCGCGTCAGTCATCCGGTCGCCGTGAATGCAGACAAAACACTTCACGCCCACGCGTTAGCGCGTGGATGGCCGATAATTAGCCTCATATGATTAAAAAATTTATCGAAAAAGTAGAAAAAGCATTTAGTCGCAGACGGCCGCGAGAAACGGGCGTCGTGCCTACACGTGTTACGAAATCTCAGCATCATATAAACCGTGCTGATTTATCAGATGCTGCACTCAAAACCTGTGAAGGCCTACAGCGCGCGGGCTTTAAGGCATTCGTGGTTGGCGGCGCGGTGCGCGATTTACTGCTTGCACGTCACCCTAAAGATTTTGATATTGCCACCGATGCCACGCCAGAAGAAGTGCGCGGCGTGTTTCGTCGCTCCCGCATTATTGGCAGGCGCTTTCGCCTAGTGCATGTGATGTTTGGTGCGGAGACCATTGAAGTCTCCACCTTTCGCTCTGCGCATGATGCTAAGGATAGCGTTGATAACGCAAATACCGATGAGCATGGTCGTCTGCTGCGCGATAACGTCTATGGTTCGCAAGCCGATGATGCAATGCGCCGTGATTTTACGATGAATGCGCTCTTCTACGATCCTGAAACCGAAGAGGTGTGGGATTACGCCGATGGCGTGAGTGACATCGCAAAAAAACGCGTGGTGATGATCGGCGACCCAGAGGCGCGCTATCGTGAAGACCCAGTGCGGATGCTGCGTGCGGCGCGGCTCGCGGGTAAGTTAGGCTTCACCATTGATAGCGCTACAAAAGCGCCGATTGCTGAATTAAAGTCACTGCTCACTAATGTGCCCGAAGCGCGGCTATTTGACGAAATGCAAAAGTTATTATTTTCAGGGCATGCGCTAGATTGCCTCACCATGTTGCGATCCCTAGGGCTGCATAGTTTGTTGTTACCATCCCTTGATGAGTTATTGCATAACCCCGCAAGCAGCCCGTTTGCCACGCTCGCTTTGCAACGTACCGACGCGCGCATCAGTGATGACCGCGGTGTTTCACCGGCATTTTTATACGCGGCTTTATTTTGGTATCCGATGAATATGCGCAGTAAGGCGCTCATAGAACGCGGTGAACGTCCACTCGCTGCGCTGCATCAAGCGATGGATGATGTGCTTGAGGTACAACGTAAAACGCTCGCCATTCCGCGTCGCTTTGACGGCAATATTAAAGAGCTATGGTTAGCCCAGCCGCGTTTCTTATTTCGCTCAAAGGCTAAAGCATATCGGTTGCTCACACACCCGCGCTTTCGCGCCTGTTATGATTTTTTTGCGCTGCGTGCCGAAGCGGGCGATGCTGAACTAGATATCGCCGCATGGTGGGAAAAATTTCAATTTGCCGATGAAGACGTGCGCGAAGAAATGCTAATGCCCGATGACGCGCCAAAAAAGAAACGCCGTCGCCGTAAAAAAACCAGCGGCGACGCTAATGTCGAAGCGCCATTTGCAGAAGACGCGTCATGAGTCAAAGTGACTCAAACCTCACCAGCTTTCGCTCTACCGTTTATATCGGTTTGGGCAGTAATATGCACGACCCAATTCAGCAAATTCAGCAGGCATACCAAGAGATAGATGACATTAACAACACCTCACTCATTAAGGTCTCCTCGTTTTATGCGACTGCACCAGTAGGCTATGTTGAGCAGCAAGAGTTTATCAATGCGGTGATCGAAATCAGCACCACACTATCGCCACAAGAACTCATGCAGGCGCTATTAGAAATTGAGGCGCGACACAACCGTGTGCGTGAGATTAAAAACGGCCCACGCACACTTGATCTAGATATATTGCTCTTTAATGAATGGCGAATCGATGAACCGAATCTTGCCACGCCACATCCGCGGGCACACAAGCGCGCGTTCGTGCTGCATCCGCTACTTGAGATAGCGCCTGACTCATACATACCTGGCGTAGGCTTTGTAAAAGACTTCATTGATAGCGTGAGCGATCAGGTGATTAGAAAACTACAAGACGGGCCAAGCGAGAAATGAAGTATAGATACATCGTCGTCGAAGGCGCTATTGGTAGCGGCAAATCGACCTTAGCACGCATGTTGGCTGAGTATTACAGCGGCGATTTAATTATGGAAGATGCCAACGCGAATCCATTTTTACCGCAGTTTTATCGCGATATGAAACGCCATGCCTTAGCCACCCAAATGTTTTTTTTATTTCAGCGTATCAACCAACTATCCGCCATCAAGCAGCCAGAGTTATTCGACAAAAAAACCATTGCCGACTACATGCTCGCCAAAGATGCGTTATTTGCTAAGCTGACCTTAGATGACAATGAGTTTCAGCTATATTCGCAGCTCTATAACCACCTAAAGCCACAAGCGCCAGTACCTGATTTAGTGATTTATTTGCAGACATCTGTTGATCAATTACTCGCGCGCATTGAGCGGCGGGGCAGGGTGATGGAACGCAATATTTCAGAAGATTACCTGCTGAAATTAAGTGAAGCCTACACGCGGCATTTTTATGACTACAACGATTCGCCGCTGCTGATTGTCAATAGCGATCGATTTAATTTTGCGGATAATGCCGAGCATTTTCAGATGCTGGTAAAACGGGTGGAGTCGATTCGCGGCGGCAAAGAATATTTCAACGCCGCATAGCTCCTCCCTTTGAAAAAGGGAGGCGGGGGAGGGATTTCGTTCGTATTGCGCCGCTTATTGGATAGGGAGGCAGGGGCGGGATTTTGTTCGTATGTAGTGGTCTGCGCCGCTCATGGAAAGGGAGGCGGGGGAGGGACTGAACCAGCATGCGGAATTTTTTTAATCTATTTAATTGCTGACGCAATAACTAATGAAAATAATCACCACCATCATCGAGCTTCGCCAGCATTTAGCAAACAAACAATCCATCGCTTTTGTCCCTACCATGGGCAATTTGCACGCGGGGCATATTGACTTAACGCGTATTGCGCGCGAGCGTGTTGGTGGTAGTGGCACAGTCGTGCTATCTATTTTTGTGAATCGGCTGCAATTTGCACCGCATGAAGACTTTGACCAATATCCACGGACGTTTTCAGATGATTGTGCCGCGTGTGACGCAGCGGGTGTGGATATTGTCTTTGCGCCAACTGAGTCTGCGCTATATCCAGTGGCGCAAGATTATCTGGTGGAACCATCAGCGATTCAGCATGTGCTCGATGGTGCGGTGCGTCCAGGCCACTTTCGTGGTGTCGCCACGGTGGTGTTAAAGCTGTTTAATATGGTGCAGCCGCAGGTAGCTGTCTTTGGTAAAAAAGATTATCAACAATGCCGCGTATTGACGAATCTTGTAACGCAATTTAATTTGCCGATTGATATGGTGCTAGCCGATACGGTGCGCGCAGACGATGGGCTAGCGCTGTCATCGCGCAATCGTTATTTGAAGGCCAGTGAGCGCACCGAGGCAACGCGATTACATGCAGTATTGAACAAAACGCGCGCTGAATTATTGAATGGCAATCGTGATTTTGCATTACTCGAACAATTGGCGATCAACACCTTAGAAAATCACGGCTGGCAGCCAGATTATGTAGCGATATGCCGTCAAGCTGATTTAGCTGCGCCGCAGCAAACTGATGTTCAGTTAGTCATACTCGCCGCTGCTAGGCTTGGCGAAACACGTCTTATCGACAATATTGAAGTTACCCTTTAATAATTTAGGGGTATTTGTTGCTTTGCAACAAATTGTGGCGGTAATGGTGATTTCTAATAGAATAAAAAACTTGCTACTATTTTGCAAAAAGACAGTCAAAAAATAGACGCTTTTTTCTAAATCAATGATTTATTATTCATATTTTTATCGTTGTCAATTTATTTGCTCGGAGCCCGTCATGCAACGCACCATGTTGAAATCTAAAATTCATCGCGTAACCTGTACCCACTGTGAAGTGCATTACGAAGGTTCCTGCGCGATTGATCAAAATCTGCTCGACGCGGCTGACATCAAAGAGTATCAACAAATTGATATTTACAACATCAATAGCGGCTCACGTTTTACCACCTACGCCATCAGCGCTGAGCGTGGCTCCGGCATCATCAGTGTCAATGGTGCAGCGGCCAGACTTGCCGCGCCTGGTGATTTACTCATCATCGCCAGCTACGCGAGCTATAACGAGATTGAGCTCAATCAATTTCAGCCCGATTTGGTTTATGTGAACGAAAAAAATCAAATCAAAAATAAACGTGGCGCGATACCAATGCAAATGGCGGGCTAAGCGCTGCTAATGAGTAAAGATGCACACTCAGCTGACCTCACCACCCTCTTAGGTGCATGGCGTAATGGCGATGGCCGTGCATTTGAGTCACTTGCCGCACGTACTTATGATGAATTAAAACGCATCGCCGAAATGCGGCTACGTAAAAATTACGATCACGCTATTTCGCCCACTGAGGTGTTGCACGAAGCTGTCATCCGCATCGCCGGGCAAAACATGCCTTTTAATGACCGCGCCCATTTCTTTGCCACCATGTCACTACAAATGCGCGCCGTCTTGGTGGATCACGCACGCGCACGATTAGCCGAAAAACGTGGCGATGCTGCCCCTCATATTGCAATGACCACGCGCGCAAATTTGGCGGGCGGCGAAGAGTCGATGGCTTTTAGTATGTTGGCTATTGATGAGGCGCTGACGCAGCTAGAGTCCCTCGATGCGCGCTGTGCAGGTGTGCTGCATCTGACTTACTTCGCGGGGCTCTCTCGTGAAGAAATCGCTGAGGTCATGACAATATCAGTGCCCACCGTAGATCGCGATTTGAAATTCGCCCGCGCGTGGCTCAATACGACGCTGGATTTGCAGTTGAAGTAGGGTGTAATTAGATATTAAAAGTCTATATGGGGCGGGCGTTTTGAAGCATATTTGCTCCAAAGTCACCGCCAATAAACAGCTTTGTATTTGTTATACTAATCCAGTAGTCGCTGATAGTTTGATGTGATACAAGACGATATAACAATAATGCGCTTTCAACTTAGCGCCTCTCACTAGCCAAGTCCATGAATCCGCAACAATTCAAGCAACTTCGCACTCTCTACGAGTTGGTTTGTGATTTGCCATCACATGAGCAGGCGCTGCGCTTGCGCGAGGCTTCAAATGATGAAGACCTCATCTCACACGTACTCATGATGACAGGGCGTGATTCATTGGGTCAAACCAATATTGCCGGCCCAATTTCCACCATGTTTAGTGATGCTGTCGCCCCTGAGCTTGATGTAGGTGCCACGTTGGGTAATTGGCGACTCACCAAGCTCATCGGTCGCGGTGGCATGGGTGGCGTTTTTTTAGCCGAGCGTAATGATGGTCATTTCACCCAACTCGCTGCCCTAAAAATATTGCGCGGTATTCCTACCGCGAACGCCGCTGCCTTAATCGCGCAAGAACGACAAGTACTCGCAGGCTTAGAGCACCCCAATATCGCAAGGTTGCTCGATGGCGGCGCGACACCTGGGGGACGCCCGTATTTAGTCATGGAGTATGTAGATGGCGCAACGCTCGATGAATCATCACTCTGCACAAAATCACTGCCAGCGTTGCTGCAAATATGTTTAACCATTTGTGACGCGGTGGCGTTCGCGCATCGACGCTTAGTCGTGCATTGCGATCTCAAGCCCGCCAATATTTTGCTTAACCGCGAAGGACAAGTGAAGCTGCTGGATTTTGGTATTGCCCGTCTGATAGACACTGATAACAATAACCCGAATGAAAAGAGAGTCAATGCGAAAGCATTTACACCGCGCTATGCCAGCCCAGAGCAAAAAGCGGGTTATGCGATTACCACTGCCACTGATATTTATAGCTTAGGCGAAATTATTCGCGAGTTACTCGTCGCACATTTCTCAAAACACCAGCGTAAATGGTTTAGTGTGTTTAATGCTGCACTGCTTCCCGCTGAACTTAATGCCATCGTGCAATGCGCGATGGCGCACGATGTTGCGGATCGTTACGTAACGGTAGAGGCGATGGCCGCCGATATTCGTCGATACTTAGCAGGGGAAGCGGTACGGGCACATCCACAAACCGTTGCGTATTTAGGCGTGACATTCATACGCCGCCGCTGGCCGTGGCTCGTGGCGGCGAGCATTGTTAGCGTGTTGTTAAGTGTCTCTGCATGGCGTGTGTTACTTGAGCGCGATAGTGCGCTCAGCGCCCAAACTGAGGCGCGGCAAGAACGCGCACAGGCGATTAGCGCACGAGACGTGGCCGTTGCAGCACGTACCGAGGCGGACGCCGCGCGTGTCACCGCCGCACTTGAACGTGACCGCGCGACGGTATCCGCGCGTGACGCTACGCTGGCACGACAACTCGCTGAAGTTAAGCAGCGTCTCGCACTATTAGCCGAGGCGCGTGCCACTAGTGCGCGTGATGACGCCACCTCCGCTGCCGCATCAGCAAAAAAAGTGAATCAATTTTTGGTGTCAATTTTTGATGGTGTTAATCCCGCACGTACTGGTGGCAATCGCGATGCGTCTGCGCGTGAGGTCGTTGCACTGGCGGAGAAAAAATTAGGCGACTTAAAAGATGTCAGCGCACGTGATCGTGCCGATGTTTTTCTCGCGTTAGCAGCAGTACATAATAGTCTAGGAGCAAATGCGGATTTACAACGCTACTATGTACGTGCAGCAGCGGCACTAGCTGAAATTGGCGATGCCGCCATTGCAGAGCGCGCCACAATACTGTTCAACCTCACGATAGCACGTAGCTTAGCACTCGAAGGTGATGCGTTAACGCCGGCACGCGAAGCGGTAGCGATTACCGAGCGTAAGTTTGGACAAGCCTCTACGCAATTTGTACGAGCGTTGATGGGTTTAGCAGTTGCCTATAAATTTCATGTAATGCCCACAGAGGAACGTGCAACGCGGGATCGCCTCAAAAATATTATCGAAAGCCTACCGCCGAGTATTGAGGCTAACAATCTCTACACGAACTATTGGCATGCGCTGGGTAGTGATGCCTACACCCAATCAAACTACATAGAGGCGGAATCAATCTATCGTCGTTTAGTGGCAAGACTCGCGGCAAATACCGATCCTGAAAATGTCGATACCACTACGTATTTCACTGCACAACTAGGGCTAGCCAGGTCACTTAGCGCACTTAGCCGATATGAAGATGCTGAGGTTATTTTTCTGAAGCTTTATAACGCCTGTATTAAAAAGAATGGCGAAGCCTCACAGCAATGCCTCAACATTAATGCCGCATTTTCGCGCTCATTAACGGTGCAACGAAAGTTTGCTGAGGCCATCATATTGAATGCGACGCGGCTCAATATAGTAGCCAAACAAGAAGGCAAGTCCTCGCTCATTTATGTGGCTGCGCTTGGCGATAGTGGCAATACTCTGCGCCGTGCAGGGGGAGAAAATCTTCAGAAGGCAGAGGTCATGCTTAGTGAAGCGTTTGCCATTGCCAAACGCGTAGAAAAAAATTCCACTTATAGCCAGAACTTTCAAGGCACACTATTACTCAGTTTTTTGAACGCGCAGAATCGTTATGAAGAGGGGCTTGTCGTTGCGCTTGAATTATTAGAAATTCATCAACGCTTCGCAAAAAATGATCTTGTAACGGATGGTGTGGCGCGTGCGCAAATGCAGGTGGCTCAGTCTTACCAACAATTAAACCAGCACGCTAAAGCCAATGCGTTGCTGAACAATATTGCGCCTTCCATAGACAAGTTTTCCCCTATTACGCGATTACAATTTTATGATGCTTTATTAATACGCCTAGCCCATGAGGGTGCATTACTTGAAACGCAGTTGAGTGCAGGTAAGCGTGGGCTATCGGCAGCGGTAACTGCCTATGGTGAAAATAGTCCTACTGCAAAACGTTATCGCACAACGTTGGATCGTCTGGAAGGCGAGTTGAAGCTGATGCGCTAATAAGAATCTGTAAAAAAAGCATAAAAAAACGGGCGCATCGTGCGCCCGTTTTTTTGAGTTGATATGAAAAACACTAGTATTGGCGAGGTGTTCCAGCTGATATTAGCCTGCACATGGCTTACTAATTGCCTCTCGTACAAAGTGGCTTCGCTGCCGCATTAAATTCCTGCGGTTTAATTTGCTTCACTACGGTATTGCCCGAAATGGTGTAAGTCAAGGTTGCGTTTTCACCGTCAGCAAATTGCAATCGCATCTCGCCTACCTCAGTTGCACTACCCGCAGGCTGCACAAAGGGTTGAGCACCAAAAGCAGGGCCTGTGGTGGTGTAAAGCTTACCGCTGTAGCTACCATCGGCTTGCCGTACGCCAGCTGGTAGTACCGCCCATAGCTGCTCATTGGTATTTCCTGCGACTCTATTTTCATAGTTAAACAGTGCACCAAAAATAATATCGTCTTGATGGCTCAAGCTAATGCCCCAGCCAGATTCGGACGCGTTAAACCACAGGTCAGTGTAATTTGTGCGTGCTGTGCGGCTTCCTGCTGTATTCACGCAGCTTGGCTGCTTACCAAATAGCTGCGGCGTGATTTGCTTGGTGACATTGGTAGTACCAACGTTATAGGCTAACGTGGCTAGGTTTTTATTGCTAAAGGTAATACGCATGTCGCCAAGCTCTGTGGCCGCACCGCCTACAAATGGGCTGGCGTTGTAACCTGAGCCTTTGGTTTGATAGATTTTGCCGGTGAAGCTGCCATCTGCTTGCCTTAAGCCGGCTGGCATCACAAACCAAGCGCCGGGGTTTGCACTTCCCGCACCAGCGGCATAACTAAATAGCGCACCAAAAATAATATTGCCCTGCTGCGTTAAGCCGATGCCCCAGCCTGATTCGGCGCTGTTGAACCATAAGCCTGTGATGTTATCTGCGTCTGATAAACCACCTACTGGTGGTGGTGCTGTGCCAACTACGGCATTGACTGCTGCACGCGCATCTAGGATGCCGTAGCCAAAGGTGAAGTTAGGGTTTGCAGGTAAGGCAACACCTTCGGTAAAGGTAGGTAGGCCTTGCGAGAAGCTATTGGTTTGCACAGTGGTAAATAAAATCGCTTTGACTTGCTCCGGCGTTAGCGTCGGATTTTTTTGCAGCATCAAGGCGACAGCACCTGTCACATGCGGGGTTGCCATGCTCGTGCCGTTGTAGGCGACGTGAACACCATCATTACTGATCCGGGTCGCGGCGGCAGGTTTGGCGATATCGACTGAGTAAGCCGCCATGATGATGCCACCGGGGGCGGCGATTTCGGGCTTCATGATGGGTGGACATTTGGCAGCGTTACTGCACATACGACGTGGGCCACGGCTGGAAAAATTTGAAATATCAGAAATGGGACCATAGCCACCAATGGTGACTGAGCCTGCTTGCGCTTCTAGTTCATAGTTGGTGTTGTAGGAGCCAACCGCGATAACACGTGTGGCGCTGGCGGCATTGGTGACAATTTGTGTGGTGACTGGCGTGGTATTGCTAGTGAAGGTCAAGCCATTGGCATCTTCGCCGCATATCCAAGAGTAGCTTGTGCTGCCACCACTAATAACAGTGCCGGTAAAAATTACTTCCCATCCGCCGCGCTTCAGTGGGCTTGTGCCGCTGGCAAGGCTGATGCTAATTTGGCGGTCGTCGTTGTTAGGCTGCACACCTGTTGAGGTGACGGTAATGCGGCCACAATCGGTTTCAAATGTTTGCGCTGCACTGCCAGCACTAACGCTAGCAGTTGCCGTGCAGTCTGGCCCTTTTACACTCACCGCAATACGATCAGTACCGCGATACCACATCTCAAGTTCGCCGGCGGTAAATGTTGTGCCAGTAGGGGCATTAAATGGCAAGGTCACGGTTTCACCTTCCATTATTTGTCCTGCGGCGCGAATTTTATCTTCACCTTCATTGCCTGCAGCCGCCACTACAATTACCCCTGGTGAGCCTGCATTGCTGATTGCCGTTTCAAAATTAGAGGTGCCATCACGCGGGCCAAAGTAGGAGCCTAGGCTTAAATTCACCACTAGTGGTTTGCCGACATTGCTGGCAAATGCTTTCATCCATGCGATTGCATCAACGACGGTATCTGCCCTACCTGCTGCAGGACCGACGCCTGACTCAATGGCATTCGCAGAAAGTATGTCGGCCTCTGGTGCCATGCCGATAAATCGAAATGCCGGTGCGTTATTACCCGTGCCTGCACCATTGCCGGCTGCAATGCCGCCCACATGGGTGCCGTGTCCGCCAGTAGAGGGTTGCGTACAACGCGCGGCGTCACCTGCAATGGCAGCGTTGATCATCACCTCGGAGCAAACGCCGCCATAGTTAAAGCCAGCAGGTGGCGCACCATTCGCACCTGTGGTGCGTTGATCCCAAAGCGATAACATGCGTGTGGTGCCATCTTGGCGACGAAAATCGCGATGTCTAAAATCCATCGCGTCATCGACAATGCCAACAATTACACCCTTGCCAGTAAATCCGCCCGGCGCAAAATCAAAGCCGTTACCTGCTCCGGTACGAAGCTGGTTCGCACGCGTGGCGGGCACGCTCGCGTTTAGGCGCGCCTTGAGTGGCCGACTTGACTCCATAAATACGACCGCATCAAGGGCGGCGACGCGCATCAGCTTATCTTCCGTAATGGCGACGGTCATGATATTGCCCAAGGTCGAATTAACCGTGCCGCCGATTGCACGAATCGCTTTTGCTGTTGCTTCAGCGTCGGCTGCTGACTTGACGCGAACCAAAAAACTAACCGGGCTAGTGGAGATCGCTTTTTTGACGACTTTATTGCCTGTTGCGGTCATTTCAATGGTCACGGCTTGCCCACTACCGCGTTCAGCGGAGGCTTTTAAATGCGCGTCAAACTTCGCGATTGACGCGTTAGCAATGCCAAATACGCTACTGATGAGTAGCGTACTAATCAACGTGCGTGTGAAATGTCGATAATGCGTCGGCGGCTTTTGAGTCGTCATGTGTCTCTCCTGGATGGGTTGTAGGTGAAATTAATGTTGATATAAGACATATCGTTGCTAAATAGCTAAACCTATCAACTCGACTGAACTATTTTTTTGAAGTTGCGTTGTTATGATTAAAAATACAGCCGCATAAAAAAGCCGCATAAGAAAATATATGCCAAATGCCGATACACTATTGGCATGAATTCAACCGCTAATACCCTGCCGAATGGCATGGCAGACCTTACTGAGCATTATCTTGAAACCGAGCAGGTTGTGCACGGAAAATTTATTACCCTGCACACCGACCGCGTGCGTTTGCCGGATGGCGCTATTGCTCACCGCGAATACGTGCGCCACCCCGGGGCGGTAGTGATTGCGGCGTTTATTGATGACGACACGTTGGTCTTTGAGCACCAATATCGTTATGCAATGGGGCGGCATTTTATCGAGTTACCTGCGGGCAAAATTGATGATGGTGAATTAGCACTTGCGACTGCATCGCGCGAGCTGCGGGAGGAAACGGGCTATGTGAGTGACGCGTGGCAATTCGCGGTGACGTTGAACCCAACCATTGGCTATGCGAATGAGCATATTGATTTGTATATCGCCAAGGACGTTAAATTTGTTGGTCATCAGCGTGATGAGGGCGAATTTTTAGAGGTCTTTACGATGTCGCTTGATGACGCGGTTGCGCGTATTGGCCGCGGTGAGATTACGGATACCAAAACTGCATTTTCAATTCTCTGGCTGGATAAATTTCATCGCATATGACTACTGACAAACCCTACGACATCGCCATTATTGGCGGTGGCATTAACGGCTGCGGCATTGCGCGTGACGCTGCTGGGCGCGGGCTGCGCGTTTTTTTAGCCGAGCAGAATGATTTAGCTTCTGCTACCAGCAGCTGGAGTACCAAGCTCATTCATGGTGGGCTACGTTATTTAGAGCAATACGCATTTCGCTTGGTGCGCGAATCGTTGCAAGAGCGCGAGGTGCTCATAAAACTTGCGCCGCATATTATTCATCCGCTCGCCTTTGTGCTGCCACACGATAGCTCAATGCGGCCGGCGTTAATGATTCGCGCTGGATTATTTTTGTATGACCACATTGGTGGCAAGATTTCATTGCCGCGCTCACGCGGCATCAATTTTCCGCACGCGCAATATTCGCAAGGCTTATTGCCGCGCATCAAAAAAGGCTTCATCTATTCGGATGCACGGGTGGACGATGCGCGCTTAACGGTGCTTAACGCGATGTCAGCGCGCGATCATGGCGCGACCATTGCGACTCGCGCAGCAATCATGTGTGGGCAACGTGTTGATGGCCTATGGCAGCTGAAGATGAAGAGCGGTGTGTCCGGCGAAGTATCAACCATATGCGCCAAAGCAGTCGTGAATGCGGCAGGCCCGTGGGTGCAACAATTGCTCGATAGCGGCTTTGCAAAGGTCGCCGCTGAAACCGTGGCGCGGGTCAAGCTGGTAAAAGGCTCACACATCATTGTGCCGCGCCTGCATACGGAAGATCACGCTTATATTTTGCAAAACGATGATGGCCGCGTGGTGTTTGTGATTCCGTATGAAGGCCAATATTCGTTGATCGGCACGACCGATATTGCCGTAGATACGGTTGATGAAGGACACAAAATTAGTGAAGCAGAAATTCACTATCTGATACGCGCAGTAAATCGTTTTTTTGCACCCGCTATCCATGCCGAAGATGTGGTTTGGTCATATGCGGGTGTAAGGCCGCTTTATGATGATGGCGAATCCAACCCGGCTGACATCACGCGTGATTACGTGCTGAAAGTCAATGCCGAAGCTGGTGCGCTGCCATTACTGTCCATTTACGGCGGCAAGATAACGACCTATCGGCGTCTAGCCGAGCATGCGCTGGATGAGTTAGCCCCTTTTTTTCCAAACTTAGCGCAGCCTTGGACTGCAACAGCGCCGCTGCCAGGTGGTGTGTTGGAAGATGGTATGTCGATGGCGATGTTTACTCAAACCTTGGTAAGCCAGCATGTCGGCATCGCGCCAGATTTCATTGCGCGCCTGGTTGCTAGGCATGGCACCAATGCGCGTACTGTCTTAAACACGACGCGCAGCATGGATGATCTTGGTGAGCTTTTTGGGCGTGGACTTAATTTACTTTGTCAGCGCGAGATTGATTATTTAATTGATTACGAATGGGCGCGGAATGCAGATGACATTTTGTGGCGGCGTACAAAGTGCGGCTTGCATATGGATGTCGCTGAACGGCAACGTGTGACAGCCTTTATCGAACAAGCTTTGCAAGCAAAGGGATTGATGTAAAACGTTCCTTTGCCATACCCGACGCCATCATTTCACCAAACCCCAATACTGACGGATGTTTTCGGCAATAATTGCTTGAATCAGCACGCTAATAGGCGTTGTTACTAAATTGTCATATATCATCCACAATAACTGTGGATAACTCTGTTGATAGACCTTGGTAGGGTGCGCTAAGTCACGAAACTGTAACGGTTTTTTCCGATTCGCCTAATTTTTAACCGTAAACAATATCGTCTACATTCAATGGCTTACGAATTGTTGCGACACATATGCCCGATATGGTAAGTCAGTCATGTCGGTGTTAGCATTCGGTGGATGAATAATGATGATGATGACCTGTTTACAGCCCCGCCAAGCCTAGCAGACACGCCATTTGCCAACACAAATGCCAGCATTTCGGTAACGGAGCTAAACCGCCGCGTAAAAGGCTTACTTGAGGCTAATTTGCCACTGCGCTGGGTGCGAGGTGAGCTTTCAAACGTGATGCGTGCCGCCAGTGGGCACTGGTATTTCTCGTTAAAAGACGATACCGCCCAAGTGCGCTGCGTCATGTTTCGGAGCCGCGCGCAAGCTGTGACATTTACGCCTGAAAACGGCTTGGCCGTTGAAGTGCGCGGATTGCCTTCGCTTTATGAAGCGCGTGGTGAATTTCAATTAGGCGTTGAGGCCATGCGGCGCTCAGGCTTAGGCGCGCTATTTGAGGCCTATGAGCGGCTGAAATCCAAGCTCGCTGCCGAAGGGCTATTTGACGAAGCACGTAAACGCGAGTTGCCGCATTTTGCGCGCGCCATTGGTATTGTGACTTCCACCAAAGCGGCAGCATTGCATGATGTGCTGGCAACGCTTAAACGCCGTGCGCCGATGATTCCCATCATCATTTATCCGTGCGCCGTGCAGGGCGCGGATGCACCAAGAGAAATTGCTGCCGCCATTAATGCAGCGCGTGTTCGAAGCGAAGTGGATGCCTTGCTTATTTGTCGTGGTGGCGGGGCGATGGAGGATTTGTGGGCGTTTAATAATGAAGCGGTGGCACGCGCCATGTATCGATTACAAAACGAAACTGAGATTGTTGTGGTCTCTGGTGTGGGGCATGAAACAGATTTTACGATTTGTGATTTTGTCGCGGACTTGCGCGCGCCGACACCAACGGCAGGAGCCGAATTGTTGTCACCTGATACCGAGCAACTACGCGCTGATATTGCCGCGCAAAAAATGACGCTCACGCGCGTGATGCGACGTTTGCTCCATACCAAGCAGCAGCATCTTGATTTTGCGGCGCGTGGACTAGTCTCACCTGAACAGCGCCTACAACGTGAGCGAGTTACGTTGAATCAATATCAACTCAGGCTATCGCGCGCGCTACGTGGTGAGCAGCAAAAGTATCGAGAACGGGCTGTGTCGCTTGCCACCAGAATGAAACGTGCGCGCCCGAATACTACTGAGCAAAGACAAACACTCGCACTACTTGCTAACACCCTACGGCGCGCAATCACTAATAATATTCAACAACATCGATACGTCTTAAGCCAACACACGCAAGCTTTTAACTTGCTGAACCCTGACAATGTTCTAACCCGCGGCTATGCCATAGTTTCGCGTGCAGGTTATGGTGTAGCTACATCGATGGATCACATAAACATTGCCGATAAGATTCATGTGCGTTTACGTGATGGCGAGTTATCTGCAGTGGTAACTGATAAAGGCGTGAATAATAAGTAGAACAAGTGTCGTTAGCTCCCAATACTGTTCGTTTTATCACCGTTCACTCTGAGGTATCGAAGGGCTTGTACAAGTAAAGCCCTTCGATACCTCAGGGCGAACGGCGTTTTTCAGACTATCCGAACCGTATTGCGTCAGCTCCTCCCTTTGAAAAAGGGAGGTTGGGAGGGATTGCGGTGTTGAGAGTAAATCTCGTACGCCAGCAGCAAACGTCGTGGAGAACAAAACGCCACGCAATCCCCACTAGCTCCCCACTTCGACCTACTCAGGACAGGCTTTTTCAAAGGGGAGAACTGTTTGGAAGGAGTTTGCAAAATAGTACTTGAACCCTCGCTAGGCTCCTCCCTTTGAAAAAGCCTGTCCTGAGCTTGTCGAAGGGGGAGGTTGGGAGGGATTACGGTGCTATATAGAGCCGCTAATTAAAACCCTGAACACTGACTAAATCGATTTCCGTAGCGCTAAATTCACGCTTAACGCCTTCCATTCGGCGACTTCTAGGGTCAGCTCGTAGTCGGTCAAATCATGTTCAGATAGCCATGTCGCATCGATAGCAAGCGTGACACTTTTGTCAGCTTCGCGAGTGAGCATGAAATATTTGGCGGCGACATAACGGCGGCTGCGGGAAAGCAAAACGGCGAGCCGCAGACAGATGGCTTCTAAAATGAAATCGTCCGCTAGCGGCGTATCGGCGACGACTTTGCCGAGTTTTCCACGTTGCGCTAAAACTAAACGCGCGAGCCCAGCTTGTTCGCGTTTTGAAAAGCCTGGCATATCGGCATTCGCCAAAATGTAAGCAGAGTGTTTATGAAAACCCGCTTGTGCGATTGCCATACCGATTTCATGTAATTTTGCTGCCCACAATAGCCGTTCTTGCGATGCGTGTTCGTTTTGGATTTCTAAGTCTGAAGTGGCGACTGATTTAGCGTGATAAAAAAAATGCAGTGCCAAGGCGCTCACACGTTCTGTTTGCTTAATATCCACGTGATAGCGCTTGGCAAATTGCTCTACCGTAGCGTCACGCACACTTGGCATATCGGCTTGATTGGTACGACCCAACATATCATAGAGCACGCCGTCGCGAAGCGCAGTATCCACCGGCAACATGTGGCGTAATTGCAGCTCTTCAAATATGGTCAACATAATCGCCAAACCGCCTGCCATGACGGGGATGCGGTCGGCTTTAATACCAAGACCTAACTCGCGAAAATTGCCTGCCTTTAATGCGCGATCACGCAACCACTCAAGACCTTCGCGGGTAATGCCATTTTGCGAAAAACCATTCTCAATCATGATTCCTGCTAATGCCTTTGCCGTACCCGATGAGCCATAGGCCTCACGCCAACCTTCTTTGAGGAAGGTCTCACGAATTTGCTCAAGCTCGGTGCGCGCGGCAAGTTGCGCATCACGAAAACTTTTTTTATCAATCAAACCATCTGGAAAAAATCGTGCGGAGTAACTCACGCAGCCCATGTAAAGACTATCCATCTGTTTAGGTTTTAAGCGATGACCGATGATGAACTCAGTCGAGCCGCCACCAATATCCACGACTAGACGATCATGATTTGCTAGTGGCAGACTTTTTGCCACGCCTAAGTAAATTAGACGCGCCTCTTCACGGCCAGCAATGATCTCAATCGGAAAACCTAAAATCGCCTCGGCCTCGCGAATAAATTCATGCGCGTTTTTTGCAACCCGTAGTGCATTAGTGCCAACAATACGCACGTGGTTTTTTGGCATGCCACGTAGGCGCTCGGCAAATAATCGTAGCGTTGCAAACGCGCGCTCAGCGGTCTTGGCATCAATATTTTTATCAGGTGTTACTCCAGCGCCCAAACGAACAGTTTCCTTGAGCGAATCGAGCGGGTAAAGCGCCTCATCGACCACTCGAACGATCTGTAAATGAAAGCTATTGGAGCCTAGGTCAACGGCGGCTAGTGTATGTAGTGACATTTGTAGGTATTTTTTTTAAGGCGAAAGTATCGCACAGCAAACGCTTGAAACTCGCGCGCGAACACGATTGCTGATGTCTGCGCGATGCAGGCTGTCAAAAAACTGCAATACTTCTCCTCTATGGTGTGTAGTGGCTACGTAACAATACATAAAAATCAAATTAAAGGCATCAATATGGCAACAACAGCAACTAAACGCGCGGCGTCGCGGTTTCTCAATCGCGAGCTACAAATGCTGGCGTTTAATCGCCGCGTATTGGCGCAGGCGGAGAACAAAAATGTGCCTATTTTGGAGCGATTGAAGTTTCTTTCAATTGTTTCGTCCAACATGGATGAATTTTTTGAAATTCGCGTAGCAGGGCTAAAAGAGCAGATTAAATTAGGCTCATCAACCCGCACTGCTGATGGTAAAACGCCGAAAGAAACATTTCGCTTAGTGAATGCTGCCGTGCATGAAATTGTAACGGCGCAATATGCCTCGCTCAATGATGATGTGCTGCCAAGCTTGGCGAAAGAAGGCATACGCTTTATTCGACGTGCGCAGTGGTCGCCCGCGCAGCAAAAATGGATACGCGATTATTTTTTCCGAGAGATGATGCCGGTTTTGACACCGATAGGGCTTGATCCATCGCATCCATTTCCGCGTGTGTTTAATAAGAGCTTAAATTTTGCGGTCGAATTATCAGGGCGAGATGCCTTTGGCCGCGATTCGCAGCGCGCAATTGTGCAAGCGCCGCGTTTGCTACCACGTGTCATTAAGCTTCCCGATGATGTGGCCGATGGCGAGAATGATTTTATTTTCTTAAGCTCGGTATTGCATCAGCATGTGGGTGAATTATTTTCTGGCATGGAAGTATTGGGCTGTTACCAATTTCGCGTCACACGTAATTCGGATTTATTTGTCGATGAAGAAGAAATCAAGAATTTACGCTTAGCCTTGCAAGGCGAGCTACCGCAGCGGCATTTAGGTGACGCTGTGCGTCTGGAAGTGGCCGACAATTGTTCTGAAGATATGGCGCAATTTTTACTCGCGCAGTTTGGCTTGAGTGAGGCGGATTTGTATCGCGTAAATGGCCCAGTGAATCTAGTGCGCTTAATGAATGTGCCGGATCAAGTGGCACGCCCCGACTTAAAGTTTCGACCGTTTTCGCCAGGTCTACCCAAGGTGCTGCAAAAAGTTTCAAAAGGCAAAGATATTTTTGACGCGCTAAAAAAGCAAGATATTTTGCTGCACCACCCGTATGAAAGTTTCACACCGGTCATCGAGTTTATTCAGCAAGCCGCGCGTGACCCAAAAGTTGTTGCGATTAAGCAAACGGTTTATCGCACGGGCACTGACTCGGTGATTATGGAAACGTTAATTGATGCGGCCAAGCGCGGTAAAGAAGTCACCGTCGTAGTGGAGCTGATGGCGCGTTTTGATGAAGAGGCAAATCTAAATTGGGCGTCATTACTAGAAGACGTTGGCGCACACGTGGTGTACGGCGTCGTCGGCCATAAAACCCACGCCAAAATGGCAATGATCGTACGCCGCGAATTAAAAGATGACGACAGTGGCAAGCATGTGCTGCGTCGCTATGTACACTTAGGCACTGGCAATTACCATCCACGCACGGCAAGGCTCTATACCGATTTTGGTTTACTCACCGCTAATGAAGCGATATGCGCGGATGTGAATGCAGTCTTTACCCAGCTTACTGGTCTTGGCAAAGCAACCAAATTACCAGAGGTTTGGCAGTCACCATTTACGATGCATAGCAATGTGATCAAAGCCATTGAGCATGAGACCAAGCTTGCACTCGCTAACGCACCTACGGCAACGCTTGCAACGCCTGCTACGAAAGCGGCAGCTGAGCCTGCCACAAAACAAAAAGTCGCCAGCACCGGACGCATCATCGCCAAGATGAATTCACTCGTTGAGCCAGAAGTGATCGAAGCGCTTTACCGCGCGAGCCAAGCGGGTGTGCAGATTGATTTAATGGTGCGCGGCGTTTGCGCACTGCGTCCAGGTGTAGTGGGGCTATCAGACAATATTCGCGTGCGCTCCATTGTTGGCAGATTCTTAGAGCACACGCGCATTTTATTTTTTGGCAACGGTGGTGAAGCCATTGTGATGCTCTCCAGTGCAGATTGGATGGAGCGTAATTTCTTCAGGCGCATCGAGCTTTGCTTCCCCGTACACGACCGCAAGCTAAAAAAACGTGTGGTTGAAGAAGGCTTGCTGCCTTACCTTGCGGACAACGAGCAAGCTTGGGAAATGAACGAAGACGGCGCCTACACGAAGAAAAAACCACGCGCGGCGAAGTACCGCAATGTGGCGCAGGAGAATTTGTTGTTGTTGTTGGCGGAAGCGAGCTAGGTGAATATTGCTTTGCTCTGACCTCGTTGATGCTGATGTTGTTGTCAGGGCACACAATTTAAAAATTACTTGGACCTCGTTTTCGTTCAAAATAATGTTCGATGTAGTTGCAAAGTTTGTGTGATTCGCAGCAAACTTTAGTTTAGATGGACTATTTCAACCTGTTTGGATTTAAAGGCACGCCATGATTGCACTTTCAAGAATAAATAAGCCCTTATCAGCATCATTGGGTAAGCGTGCTCTGTGGTTTAGCCTTATATTTTTTAGCGTTATATTGTTGTGCTTTCCAGCAACATCTGACGCCCAAGAATTCCCCAC
>JANNWG010000040.1:0-66829 GCA_031414695.1 Burkholderiales bacterium | reverse complement strand
AGGTCGACTGATGTAGCGTAACGACGCAATATGGCAGAACAAAATCATCAATCACCATTAAAAACATGAAAAAATCGTGAGACTTGGTGATGGGCAATATTTTTTATTGTTCGTCTGGCGGGTTTTGCAAGAGGCTCAATTAATTCTCATTTGCTATCAAGTTTTGCTATACAAAATGAAGTAACTAATTTAAAAAAAGGAAGCCGCATGAAATTTGAAGAATCAGTATCAATATCAGCAGCACCGGCTAAAATTTTTTCTGTTTACGCTAAGGTTGCTGAGTGGCCGGTGTGGGATAAAGAGGTCGAGTCTGCCTCTTTAAATGGTGCGTTTAAGTTGGGCAGTGAGGGCAAAATAAAGCCTAAAGGCGCGCCTGAGTCCGCAATAAAAATTATTGAGTTAACTGAACATAAATCGTTCACCATCGAATGCAAACTACCCCTTTGTAAAATGCATTTTGTGCATGTGCTGAGCGAAGTAAATGCTAGTACAACTAAGGTGGTTAACCAGCTTGAATTTACTGGATTGCTCGCGCCGCTATTTGGCAGACTAATCGGTAAATCAATCAGCAAGACGATGCCTGACACGCTCAAAGGTCTCAAATCTTTTGTTGAAGCGAGGGGCTAATAATCCATATCAACTCTTTGATTGTTTTAGCCACGACATTGAATAAAACATGATCCTAATTCAACGATTCTTAACTTTGATTCTCGTTAACGCTTCACAGCGATGGCCTACGGCTCGTAATTAATTACGCAATTGCACTTAGACAAGACGTAAATTACCATTTCGCCATACTCCGCCACGCACTACATGACCAATACACATTCGCTTCAGTTGGACAATAGCAACAAAAAAGGCAGCCAAGGCTGCCTTTTTTATTTTCCTCAAACTGCGAATTAACTCTCCTGCTCCAAGAAACTCTTCAGTCGCTCCGAACGCGAAGGATGGCGCAGCTTACGCAACGCCTTAGCTTCAATCTGGCGAATACGCTCGCGCGTTACATCAAACTGCTTGCCGACTTCTTCGAGTGTGTGGTCAGTATTCATCTCGATACCAAAACGCATCCGCAATACTTTTGCTTCGCGTGGGGTGAGGGAATCAAGTACGTCTTTAGTGACATTACGCAGTGAGGAATATTGCGCCGCATCTGTTGGTGCAAGTGTATTTGTATCTTCAATAAAATCACCCAAATGCGAATCATCATCGTCACCAATTGGCGTTTCCATTGAGATTGGCTCTTTGGAAATTTTCATAATTTTGCGGATTTTGTCTTCCGGCATTTCCATCTTCAACGCGAGCGTTGCTGGATCAGGCTCTAACCCTGTCTCTTGCAAGATTTGACGCGAGATGCGGTTCATCTTGTTGATGGTTTCAATCATGTGCACAGGAATACGAATGGTGCGCGCTTGGTCAGCAATCGAGCGGGTAATCGCTTGGCGAATCCACCATGTGGCGTAGGTGGAGAATTTGTAGCCGCGACGATATTCAAACTTGTCCACCGCCTTCATCAAGCCGATATTGCCTTCTTGAATCAAATCGAGGAATTGCAAACCACGGTTGGTGTATTTTTTGGCAATCGAGATAACCAAACGCAAGTTAGCTTCGATCATTTCACGTTTTGCACGGCGGGCTTTGGCTTCGCCGGTGCTCATTTGTCGTGCGATTTCTTTCAAATCTTTAATCGGCACACCAACGTCTTTTTGAATCTCGATTAAATTTTCTTGCAGTTCCATCACGGCGGGTTTAAAGCGCAACAATGCGGCAGCGTAGGCTTTGGCATGCGGGGCGGCGATTTCATCCGCAATCCACTTCACGTTAATTTCGTTGCCTGGGAACACTTTAATAAAGTGCGTGCGTGGCATTGAGGAATTTTGAACGCATAGATGTTGAATCTCGCGCTCTTTTTTGCGAACTGAATCGACCAAGCTACGTAGGCCATTACACAATGACTCAACTTGTTTGGCACCGAAGCGAATGTGCATCAACTCTGCTGACAACTCTTCTTGCAAATCTTTATACGCACGTGAGCGATAACCTTTTTCGGTCAACGCTTTTTTCATCTTTTTGTAGATTTTGCGAATCTGGTTGAAATGCACCATCGAATCAAGCTTTAACTGCGCTAAATTCGCGGCAGCAATCGCGCCATCTTCATCGGCATCTTCTTCGTCATCAATTTCCTCATCATCATCTAATTCTTCATCAGACAATGCGGCTTCTTTGACTTCAGCTTCATTAGGGTCAACCAAGCCGTCGATCACTTCATCAATACGCAACTCATCGCGCTCGACTTTATCGGCCAATAACAAAATAGCTTCAATGGTCGTTGGGCAGGCGGAGATGGCTTGAATCATGTGCTTTAAGCCGTCTTCAATACGCTTGGCGATTTCGATTTCGCCTTCGCGGGTGAGCAACTCAACCGAGCCCATTTCGCGCATGTACATACGCACGGGGTCAGTGGTGCGGCCAAATTCTGAGTCAACGGTAGAGAGTGCGACGGCGGCTTCTTCTTCAGCGTCATCATCCGCCATCGTAGGCGCGGCTTCATTCATCAATAACGTTTCAGCGTCCGGCGCTTCGTCATAGACTTGAATGCCCATGTCGTTAAAGGTCGTGATGATGGCTTCAATTTGTTCCGCATCGACCATATCCGGCAAGTGATCGTTAATCTCGCCATAGGTTAAAAAGCCACGGTCTTTACCGAGCGTAATTAAGCTTTTGAGACGTTTCTTTTGCGCTTCAATATCAGCAGGCGCTAACTCTGCGGCACGTGCGAGCTTGCCCTTTGGGAACGGATATTCGTCGTGATCTTGTGCGCTTTTAGGTTTGCGGGCCATTGTGTAATCCAGATGTGAGCGGTAGTGCGAGGAGTGAGATCGGCGCTGTTAGTCAATACAATATTGTGCCGGCGGCAACAAATATCAATTGAGTCAAGTCGCGTTTGAGATTTTTAGTGGACGGTTGTGAAATCTATACTTGCTTAGTCCATCGAATCTAGCGCGGCGTTCAACTCGGTATATCAACAAAAAACGTCTCAAATCACGCGAAGCCGTGGATTATACTGCGGCGCGTGTTTTTTCGATAGCATTTATTTGATTTTTTCAATAGAGACAATGACTTAACGCAACTTCACTTGTCACTTAGCAATCTGGATTTTTACAAGTTGACTGGCGAGCTTTGTGGCGTTGCAATCTAATAAAATCACAAACCCTATATTCCACAAACATTTCAAGCCATAAATGTCTCAAGATACCCGTAAATAAACGTGTTTTAATTCTAAATTAAACCCATTTCTTGCGCGCGGCGATCTTGTTCGGCGCGTTTTTCGGCTTTAGCGGCGTCATCACGCAGCCGCGTGAGTGCATCGTTAAATTCGGTTTCTAGGTCTAGCCTATCGGTATCAACTTCGCTTAACAATAAAGACGCCTGCTGCAATGCATAGGCGTCCGAGGTTTGCCTGAAATGCTCCACCACCATTGCTTGATGCACGACTTCGCCATCATGGTTGCGGATGTAGGTTGCAACGCGATAGGCTGCCCCTAATGGTGATTGGTCATCTTCAGCAACGTTGATATCAAATTGATTGGCCAGTGAAGGCTTGACCAACATGCGTCCTATGATTTGAACGGCTAGGCCAACAGCGGGCGACTTAATACGCGGTGCGGGCGCGCCGTCTTCAGGGCCTTTACGTTTGCCCCATGGCTTGAACGGTTTGTCTTGCGCATTTGGCTGAAACTTGCCCTGATTATTTTGCTTACTTGCGTTAGCGTTGCTTTGATTTGATACGTCGTTAAGCAGCGGCGAAAGCGGCACCACGCGTTCAATTTCGATTGCGCTTAATCCAGTTTCGTCTGCCAATTTACGTCGCAGCATAAAGGCTAACGCCGGCGCGCCGACTTGTAAGATCAATGGTTTGACCAACGTCATCAAACGCGCTCGACCTTCTTCGTTTGTGGTGTCAACCTGCGCGCGCAATTCATCAAACAAAAACTGTGACAACGGCTTGGCGTTTTTTTGTTCCTCTAAAAATGCATCTTTGCCTAACCGCCGCACGAACGTATCAGGGTCATCCTCGGCAGGCAGAAACAAAAAACGCACATCTTTGCCATCTGCAATCACTGGCAATGATTGCTCCAGCGCACGCCAAGCCGCACGGCGACCAGCCTTATCGCCATCAAAACAAAATACAAGGTTATCCGCCATGCGTAATAACTTCTCCACATGCATCGGCGTGGTCGCGGTGCCGAGTGTGGCGACCGCATTTTCCACGCCTGATTGCGCGAGTGCTACGACATCCATATAGCCTTCAACGACAATCACCGTATTGGTATCGCGTATGGCACGACGTGCTTGAAATAATCCGTAGAGTTCGCGGCCTTTTTCAAACAACGGCGTCTCTGGTGAATTCAAATATTTAGGCTCACCCGCGCCAATTACGCGGCCACCAAAACCGATGACGTTGCCGCGCTGATCAAGTATCGGAAACATCACGCGATCACGAAAACGGTCATAGCGGCGGCCTTCCTCGTTATCAATCACTAAGCCGCAATCTTTTAAGCTGCCCGAAGAATAATCTTCTACGGCGCGTTTGAGTCCTTGCCAATCATCCGGCGCGTAGCCGAGTGCGAATTTAGCCGCAATTGTGCCCGTGACACCACGTCCCTTAAAGTAATCAATGGCAGTGGTGGAGGTTTTTAATTCAGCGCGATAAAACTGCATCGCCGCCGTCATGATTTCACCCAATGTCGCCGATTGACGGGCTTTTTCAAGCGATTCTGCTCGGTTTGCCTCGACTGGCAAGGACATGCCAACTGATTGAGCGAGCTCATCAACCGCATCGCGAAAACCTAAGCCGTTGTATTCCATCAAAAAACTAATTGCTGTGCCATGCGCGCCGCAGCCAAAGCAGTGATAAAACTGCTTGGTCGGTGAGACCGAAAACGAAGGCGATTTTTCGTTATGAAACGGGCAGCACGCCGAATAGTTTTGGCCTGACTTTTTTAGTTTCACATGCCGATCAACGACCTCGACAATATCGACGCGCGCTAATAATTGCTGAATAAAATCTTGTGGAATCATGGCCTAGTTTAGCCAAGTCTGGTCTTAACCACTCCAGATAATTTACCCATGTCAGCACGCCCAGCCACCCTCGGCCTTAACGCATTCATGACTTTGCCCATGTCTTTGGCACTTGTCGCACCGACTTCAGCAATCACGCTATCAAGTACCGCCGCAAGCTCGGCGTCGCTCAGCTGTGCAGGCATATACACCTGCAAGATGCCAACTTCAAACTCCTCAACGGCGACCAAATCCATACGATTGCCAGTGGTGTACTGTGTGATGGAATCTTTGCGCTGCTTGAGCATTTTTTCAATAATCGCCAACACAATATCGTCGGTAATCTCGATACGCTCATCGACTTCTTTTTGTTTTATTGCGGCGGTGAGCAAACGAATCGCATTGAGCTTGGCAGACTCGCGCGCTTTCATCGCGGCTTTCATGTCGTTATTAATTTGTTCGCGAAGTGGTGATGTCGTCATGGATATTCCTCAGTCAATCAAAATACGGCAGAAAAGAAAAAAGGCAGGTAGCGTACGCTATCTGCCTTGAATTTTTTGTTCAATAAGCCCTAGCGGCTTATTCGATTAATACATTTTTGGTGGCAGCATTTGTGCGCGAAGACGCTTGTAACGGCGCTTAATGGCAGCAGCATGTTTACGCTTACGCTCGGCAGTTGGCTTCTCGTAAAATTCGCGCGCACGCAAATCAGTTAAAAGACCGGTCTTTTCAATAGCGCGCTTAAAGCGGCGCAGTGCAACGTCGAACGGTTCGTTCTCTTTCAATTTCACTAACATAGAAATATTTCCTTAATCACTTTTATGGTTATGCCCGCCCAGCCTATTGGCTGTGGGTCTGAAGCTTTTTATGACATCAACGCAAAATCGGTACACGCGTAACGGTACACGCTCAACGAAGCCCAATATAATAACCAATCGTTGCATTTTGTGCAACATTATCAACCACATAGTCGATATCCCTTGTTAATTTTAGGCATTGAATCCTCCTGCGACGAAACTGGTGTCGCCCTTTATGACACCGTAAAAGGCCTCATCAGTCACCGTCTTCACTCGCAAATCGCCATGCATGCGGCCTACGGTGGCGTCGTGCCTGAATTAGCCTCGCGCGACCACATTCGCCGTACACTGCCTTTAATCAACGAACTTCTCACTGAAAGTGGCTGCTCACTTTCTGATATTGACCATATCGCTGTCACGCAAGGCCCAGGACTTGGCGGCGCACTATTGGTCGGCAATAGCGTGGCTGCTGCCTTGGGCGCGGCTCTAGGAAAACCAGTTATGGGTATACATCACTTAGAAGGACATTTGCTCTCGCCATTATTGGCTGACCTGCGGCCTGCGTTTCCGTTTGTGGCGTTACTTGTGTCGGGTGGGCATACGCAGCTGATGGCAGTGCGCGATGTAGGTGACTACGAGCTACTCGGCGAAACCGTAGATGACGCGGCCGGAGAAGCATTTGATAAAACTGCGTCGCTACTAGGATTAGGTTATCCCGGCGGACCCGCATTATCGGCACTTGCCGCCATGGGTGACAGCACAATTTATCGGCTGCCCCGACCAATGCTGCATTCGGGCGATCTTGAATTCAGCTTTAGCGGATTAAAAACGGCGGTGCTGACACTCGTCACTAAATTAAAAAATGGGCAAGTGGCATTAACAGACGCCACGCGCGCCGACATCGCCGCTGCATTTGAAGACGCCATCACAGATGTCTTATGCGCAAAATCACTGAAGGCGCTCAAGCAAACCAATATGCAGCGCTTGGTCGTCGCTGGTGGTGTTGGCGCTAATCGTCGATTGCGAGAGCGGCTTACAAGCCAGGCAAGCTCAATTGGCGCAAGTGTTTTTTATCCGCCACTTGCGCTATGCACAGATAATGGCGCGATGATTGCCTTTGCGGGCGCATTGCGCCTAATGCATAACAAAAAATCGACAGAAATTTATCGTGAAGGCGGGTTTAACGTAAAGCCGCGTTGGTCGCTATCCGAAGTTAGCCAATAAAAAAACTTGTACGGCAACTTATTTACCCCGCAATATCCTATTTCGAACTGCAAAGGTTATTATGAAACTGTTAGCGACTGTAAGGTGTTGCACTAGGTAGTGTTTTTTATTCATCTCAATAGGAGACTCACATGGCTGGATGGTATGAACTCGACAAAAACGACAAAGGGCAATTTAGCTTTGTACTTAAAGCAGGCAACAGCGAAGTAATATTGCGAAGTGAGCAATATGAAGCGAAGTCATCGGCAACAAACGGGATAGCTTCTGTGCAAAAAAATAGCGGCAATGACGCTAGCTACGACCGTAAAGTAGCAACAAATGGTAAGTCTTATTTCAATCTTAAAGCAGCCAATCATCAGATTATTGGCACGAGTCAGATGTATGCATCTGAAGCCTCGCGCGATAAAGGCATTGAGTCTGTAAAGACCAATGGTTCCAGCACCAAGATTAAAGACAATACTTGACTCTTTATCAGCGCGAATAATGTAGCGAGTGGGCCGCTCAGCATAGTGGCGGCTTACGCGATACAGTAAGTTTTATTGAATACCCCCTAACGAGACCGCTAATCTGGCGAGCCTCGCTGATAGCGCTCTTCAGCACGCTTCACATTAGCCTCGGCATTTTTTACGGCACCTTCGAGTTTAGCAATGCGCTCGTGATACTCTGGTGTGCGTTGCATTGGCGCATTGGCGCCACCCCGGGTCTCGCCAGGCAGAGGCTGGCGTCCATCTTCAAGCGCCTTATTAGCATCCTCCACCGATTTTTCAGCTAACTTAATGTCGCCTAGCAATTTATCGCGCAACGCAATGCGTGCATCACCGCGAGCTTTAACGTCAGAGAATTTTTGTGCATTGCCTTTACTATCTTTATTCACGTGTTTGGTCACGTTAGCGGTAGTGTCGACTGTTACTTTGGTCGCTTTGCCAGTATCGCCCTCCTTTGGCGGCTTATCTGAATAGGTGACTTTACCGTCTTTATCAACGTGCTTATATAGCGTCTGCGCATCAACTTGCGTGACAGAAAACGCTACCAACACCAATACAGAATGGATCAAGTGGTAATTACGCATCTGCAAACTCCTTCACTAAATGTTGTGCCACCGTCGCTGGCGATGCGCTTACATCACCACATACCTTGCAATGACAATCTTTACGATAGCGCACTTCGCGCCACGTAAATGAACGCGCATCAAAGAGTAGTAGCCGACCAATATCGGGCGCTTCGTTTTTAAGATTCGTCAAACATCGAATCGCTTCAACTGCCTGCATCGACCCCACTACACCGACCAATGGCGCTAAAACACCCATTACAGCGCAGCGTTCTTCTTCTGCTGCGCCATCATCAGGGAAAAGGCAAGCGTAGCAAGGGGCTGCGGGTTGACGAAAATCGAAGCTGGTAACTTGCCCATCAAAACGAATCGCCGCACCTGAAACCAAGATTTTTTGATGCGTTACACAGGCACGATTAATGGCGTGCCGCGTTTGAAAATTGTCCGTGCAATCAAGCACGACGGTAGCGTCTTTAACGAGACTAAAAATAGCAGCTTCGTCGCATCTCGCTGAAATCGCGTGGATTTGTATTGTTGAATTTATTTCCTGCATTCGCTTTTTTGCAGACTCTGCTTTATTCACACCAATAGACGCCTCATCATGAATAATTTGCCGTTGCAGGTTAGTCAGATCGACGCTGTCACCATCAACAATGGTAATGCGCCCAATGCCAGCCGACGCTAAATAGAGTAGCGCTGCGCTACCTAAGCCGCCCGCGCCAATAACCAACAACGACGCGGCATCAAGCGTTGATTGCGCCTCCATGCCGAACGGCTCAAGCAATAAATGCCGTGAATATCGCAGAAGCGATTGATCTTCGCTCTCAATGTGTCCGCGCATCATGGCATTTATACGTAATCGTAGCTCGTTACTTGGGTAGCGGTACTTTGCTTGGTACTACCGGTTTTGCGGTTGCTACGGTCTCAGCAGATTGCGCGGATTTTTTATCAGCGTTAGCAGTGGTTAAGGCAAACCATGCTTTCGGATTTGCCGCGACGGCTTCACCATTGAAATGATTTAGCGCCTGCTGCAAGACAAAATCAATCGGCTTACCATCAGGCGCCATTTTTGGCTTGTACTCAACCTTAGGTTCGTCTTTTTTTACTTCGTTTTCGGCAAGTGTTAAGTCGATTGGCTTGGCTTTTTTAATGGCCTCCACGGCTTTCTTTTCGTCGTCACCTTCTAGGTGGCGCTCTAAATCTGCCTCGCGGGTTACGAAACGCAGTGTGCCGTCATCGACTAACTTATCAGGCACGATTCCTTTGGCTTGAATTGAGCGGCCTTTCGGCGTGAAATAGCGCGCCGTGGTGAGCTTAATCGCGCTGTTACTACTGATAGGCAGCAACGTCTGTACAGAGCCTTTACCAAACGTCTGTGTACCCATAATGATGGCGCGGCCGTGGTCTTGCAATGCACCCGCGACGATCTCTGATGCCGATGCGCTGCCGTTATTGACAAGCACTAATAACGGCACAGTTTTAACGAGCGGGTTGAGTTTTGCCAACACATCTTCCTTGCCACCACGACGTTGGTAGTCTTCTTTTTTAGCATATAGACGCATCTTTGCATCCTCAATACGGCCTTCGGTATAAACCACTAGTACATCTTTTGGCAAGAACGCCGCCGATACCGCGACTGACGCATCCAGCACGCCGCCCGGATCATTGCGCAAATCAAGAATTAACCCTTTCAGCTTGTTATCGTTTTGCTTATAAACATCATTGATGGCTTTGACCATTTTTTCAGGTGTGGATTGTTCAAATTGGGTGAGTCGCACATAGCCAATATCGGGCGCGATTTGGCGGGTGCGAACGCTTTGAATCTCAATGACAGCGCGCTTGACATTAAATGTCAGCTCGCTTGCCTCACCACGACGCAAAATAGTCAGCACGGCTTCGGTGCCGGCTTCCCCACGCATACGCTTAACCGCCTCTGTTAAGGAAAGACCACGCAGATTATTTTCATTTACTTTGATGATGAAATCACCAGACTTAATGCCGGCCTTGTAAGCTGGTGTGTCATCAATCGGTGAAATAACTTTTACAAAACCATCTTCTGTGCCAACCTCAATGCCGAGCCCACCAAATTTGCCGCTGGTGGATGCTTGCATATCCTTAAAAGCATCCTCGTCTAAGAATGCCGAGTGCGGATCAAGGCCGTTTAACATGCCGTTAATCGCTTCTTTAATCAACTTCTTATCGTCCACCTCTTCGACATAGCCCGCCTTCACGCGGCCAAAGACTTCTGACAACATGCGAACTTCTTCGATCGGTAAGTTAAGCAGTGTCTGCTGGCGTTCGGCGATGGCCGAAAAATGCAGCGAGATTGAGACACCAAGCACCGCGCCAAGGCTAACTAAGCCGGCCGCTTTCATTTTGGTGCTAAATGATTTGTTGGACGGGGTTACTAATTGTGGCGCTTGGTTATCCATACACTTTACTTTCGATACAAAAATAGGTTTTGACTGAATACAAAATACAAAATACAAAAAATTATTGACTGACCCAACGCATTGGATCAAACGGTTTACCGTCTTGGCGTAATTCAAAATATACACCTGAATCTAGCGCGCCTCCAGTGGATCCGACCGAGGCAATGACTTCGCCAGCACTGATACTGTCACCGACTTGTTTAACAATACTTTCATTGTGCCCGTAGAGACTTAAGTATCCCGCACCGTGATCAATAATTAATATATTGCCGTAGCCTCGCAGCCAGTCGGCATAGACGACCCGACCGTCGGCAACAGAACGTACTGATTGACCATCTTCGGCACGAATAAATAACCCTTTCCACGTTACACCGCCTTCATCACGTTTGGCACCAAATCGGCCAGCAAGTTCACCCTTAACGGGCAGCTTTAATTTACCGCGTAGTGAAGCAAAGGCGCGACCAACAAAGCCGCTGTCAACAACATCATTGATGACTTGGCCTGATTTTTGGTTGCGCTTCTCATTGCCTGCACTGCCTTGGTTTGCTTCCTTAGTCGGCGGCGGCGTGCGCACTTGTGACTTACGCGCGAGCTCAATGGCGATTTGTTCGACCAATTTGGTCAGGCGGTTTTCATCCCGTTTTAGCCGACCCACTTCACGTTTGTTTTTTGTAATGTCGGTGCGAAGTCGATCCATTACTTTTTGACGTACGAGTCGATCCGACACCAATGTAGCGCGCGCTTTTTTTTGTGCGTCTGCATTCTCAGCTAATTGATTTTGCTTATCGCGCGCAACAGCTTCAAGGCTCGCTAATGCCGTTACGCTTTTTTGTAAGCGAGCAATGGTCGCAATGCGTGAACGCGTTACATAACCTAAGTAGGCCAATTGTCGCTCCACCTGCGAAACATCTTGGCCGCCTAGCATCAGCCGCATCGCATCCGTGTTGCCGTACATATATTGATGCAAGATTAATTTATCGCGCAACACTTCTTCGCGAATGATGTCGGCGCGCGTAGCGTTAATGCTTGACTCCGTCTCGCCGAGCTCGCGGCCTATATCGGTTTGCGCGCGGCCAAGCTCAGCAAGACTACGATTGACTTCGGATATCGACTTTTCAGCGGTTTTTAGTTGATCGGCCACCTCAACCCGCGACTCTTCGCTCTTCGCTAAGTCACGATTGAGTTTTTCTATTCGCCCACGCAAGTCATCGAGCGCTTGTTTTTTGTCTGAGTTAGCGAATGCGGTCGGCGTAATTAAAATCGCAAACACTAATATTGACGGCAATTTTGAAGCAATAATGCTCGAAAAAGACCGCCATTGCTGGTGTTTAGATAAAATTGCTAAACGCTTCAATGACGATCACTTTGACGTAGCTTGAGCGGCCACCGCCGCTGCAGCTGCCGCAATTTCAGCGGCATCGCCTAAATAGTAGCTGCGAATTGGCCGCATATCGTCGCTAAATTCATACACTAATGGCACGCCTGTCGGAATATTCAAATTCACAATTTGCTCATCTGCTACTTTGTCAAAATGTTTAATCAGCGCGCGAATTGTATTGCCGTGGGCCGCAATAATCACGCGTTTACCTGCGCGCACTTGTGGGGCGATTTCAATTTGCCAATAGGGCACAACACGTTCCACCGTATCTTTTAAACATTCCGTCAGCGGTAACTCCTCCTCTAACAAATGTGCATAGCGCGCATCAAATCGCGGATGCGCTGGGTCATCAATACGCAAAGCGGGTGGTGGCGTATCGTAACTGCGCCGCCACACTAACACCTGCGCGTCGCCGTATTTTTTGGCTGTCTCGGTTTTATTTAAGCCCTGTAGTGCACCGTAATGGCGTTCATTTAAGCGCCAATGCTTAACCACCGTGAGCCAACGTTGATCAAGCACCTCTTGTGCTAGCCACAACGTACGAATAGCTCTAGTGAGCAGTGACGTATAAGCCACATCAAACCCATAACCATTGGCTTTCAACGCCTCACCTGCACGCTTAGCTTCTGCAACGCCTTTATCGGTGAGATCAACATCTACCCAGCCGGTAAAGCGGTTTTCCAAATTCCACTGCGATTCGCCGTGGCGCATGAGTACGAGTTTTTTCATTTTTGTGTGTTTTTAGTAAGAATTGCTGGAGCGGCTGTTAAATTAAACAAGCATCACTTGAATATTGCTCACTTTACCCAAGCTATCAATGCCGTGTTGCTGCCTGCAATTATGGGGAAAACGCGCTAAGTGGTAGAATATTGAGTTTACGTGATTGTGCATTCCAACAATTACCGCACTCGCTTTATCGACTGCTGTTTTATCGACCGCTTTCACGCGCCTTTATTTTCTGCCACCATTACTCATTATTTCAATGTCTGAATTTATCACCCAAAACATCATGCTGGTTTGTTTGTTTATCGCCAGCGGCGTCATGCTGCTTTGGCCGACTATTGCTAAAGCCATTGGGGGCGCCAAAGAAGTCGGCACGATGGAAGCCACTCGGCTTATGAATGCGGGTGATGCCCTCGTTCTGGATATCCGCGACAACGGCGAATACAACGGTGGCCGCATTCCCAAATCAAAAAACGTGCCGTTAGCAGAGCTTGATAAACGCGTTGATGATTTTGCAAAATTCAAAGATAAACCCGTTATTGTGACTTGCCGCAGCAGCAACCGTGCAGGTGCTGCAGCTCGCTTACTCAAGGCCAAAGGCTTCACCAACGTGGTGCTATTAGCGGGCGGCTTTACCGCTTGGCAGCAAGCTAGCTTGCCTGTGGAGAGATAAGAGAAAAGAAAAAAGCGATGACCATGCCCACTATCACCATGTATTCAACCCGCGTCTGCCCGTATTGCCAGATGGCGGAACGCTTGTTGAAATCAAAAGGCGTCGAGCAAATTGACAAAATTTTGATTGATACCGACCCTGCCAAACGCGAAGAAATGATGACGCGTACCCAACGCCGCACCGTGCCGCAAATTTATATTGGCGACACGCATGTCGGCGGATTTGATGACCTAGCCGCGCTCGACAAAGCGGGCGGCTTAGTACCATTACTTAATCCCAATTAATGTTTCACCTTTTTTTACAACGCTGATAGACCACTGAAACCCCAAGGAATTAACATGACCGATGCAACAACAGCAGCACCAGCCGCCGCCGCAACTGATAACCAGCCTACCTACAATATCGAAAAGATTTATGTCAAAGATTTGTCTGTAGAAGTGCCAAACGCACCAGGCATTTTTTTGGAGCGTGAAGCACCGCAAGTTGATGTGCAATTACATCACTCATCCAAGTCAGTTGATGATGGTATTTATCAAACCGAATTAACCATTACCGTCACGGCAAAAATCGGCGACAAAACCATGTTTTTGGCAGAAGCCAATCAAGCCGGTATTTTCCAAATTCGCAACGTACCAAATCAAGACCTCGACCCAATCTTGGGCATTGGCAACCCAAATATTTTGTACCCGTATGCCCGCGAAACCATTTCGGACGCCATTACCCGCGCAGGATTTCCGCCAGTGCTACTTAACCCTGTGAATTTTGAAGCGCTGTATCAAGCGCAAAAGGCGCAAGAAGCACAAGCCGCAACTCAGCAGCCAGCGATCACCACCGCAACGCATTAAGCGATGAATCGCCAATTGAGGCTCGATTTTTCAAAGTCGATGAACGCCGTGGCGGTTGCCACGGCGTTTTCATTTGTCATGTGCGCATTTGTCGCTAACGCACAAACCACGCCACCAGCTGCGCCGACAGCACCTGCCATACCCAAAATTAGCTTCATCAATATTGGCGATAAACCTGCCGTCTTGTTTGATGCGCCATCGACGCGGGCAAACAAAACCCACATCGTGCTTCGTCAATCACCGCTCGAGGTGTTAGTCAAACTAGATAAATGGACTAAGGTCCGTGATTACGAAAGCACAATCGGCTGGGTTGAAAACGACACGCTAGCCGCACGCAATACGTCACGATTGGTGATTGTAAATGTGGCTACCGCCGACATACGCGTCGCGGCAGGTGCAAGCGCTAATCTCGTCTTTGAGGCGCAGCGCAGTGTGCTGCTCGAACTAACCAGCGCCGTTGCACCAACAGGCTGGCTCGGCGTAAAGCATCGTGATGGTCAAACAGGTTTTGTCAGACTCACGCAGGTGTGGGGTGAATAATCACGCCTGCCGCACTTTTGTCGTAGCGCTGCTGTGAAAATAGCCGTTATTGGGGCGGGCGCATGGGGCACTGCATTAGCTATTCAGCTCGCCAAAAAGCACAGCGTGTCGTTATGGGGTCGTGACGAATTGAGTCTCAACGCGCTTGCCACATCACGCGTGAATGAAAAATATTTACCGAGCATAACGCTCGCATCAACCATTGTTGTCACTTCACAATTTGAACTAGCCATCGCAGACGCTGATATTGCCTTGATTGTGACTTCAACCTCTGGACTAGCTGCATCTGTTGTTCACTTACACAAAATTGCGCCCTCAATACCCATCATTTGGGCATGCAAGGGCTTTGATCGCGCCACTGGGAAATTACCACACGAGACTGTTGCTAGCGTAATTAGTGAAGGCTGTTTTTACGGCGCACTATCAGGGCCTAGCTTTGCCGATGAAGTGGCGCGAGGGCTGCCCTGCGCGCTCACGCTAGCCGCAAACGATAACGCGTTTGCCGCGTTGATGACCGCTGCACTCAGCGGCAATGCGCTGCGCGTTTATTCCTCACCCGACCTCATCGGCGTTGAGCTTGGCGGCGCCTTAAAAAACGTCATGGCAATTGCCGCAGGCATATCCGATGGTATGAAACTTGGGCTCAACGCCCGCGCCGCGCTCATTACGCGCGGGCTTGCCGAGATGGTACGACTTGGCACCGCGATGGGCGGTAAGGCTGAAACATTTATGGGACTAACTGGTGTAGGCGATTTGATATTAACGGCAACTGGCAATCTCTCGCGTAATCGTCGCGTCGGCATGCTGCTGGCCGAAGGTAAGTCGCTTTCTAACATCTTGGCCGAGTTAGGCCATGTCGCCGAAGGTGTGAATTCCGCAGAGACTGCTAGCAAACTCGCCAAGCTACACGGTGTTGATATGCCGATAACTGATGCGGTGAACGCGGTACTATTCGCCGGTGCGAACCCGCAAGATGCTGTAAAAGCGCTGCTGTCACGCGAAGTCAAAGCGGAATAATTGGCATAGCCATAGCCGTCGCTCAACAAACCCCGTAGAATGCGCCGCAATATCAATCTCGCTAAAAAAGCAAACAGGAGCCGCCATGCCCGCTGCAAAAAAAACCGCCGCGACCAAATCAAAGCCCAAAGCGACACCGAGTAAAAAAGCTGTCACGCATAAAATCGAAGACGCCGCCAACAAATTTGGCACTATCAGTGCCGCACTAAAAGCCGACGTATTAATCGAGGCACTGCCCTACATCCAGCGCTTTTGGGATAAAAATATTGTCGTCAAATATGGCGGCAATGCAATGACTGAAATGTCACTGCAAGAAGATTTTGCCGAAGACATTACGCTCTTAAAACTCGTCGGCATGAACCCTGTCGTCGTGCACGGCGGTGGCCCACAAATCAATTCGCTGCTCTCAAAAATAGGTAAAGAAGGCCATTTCATCCAAGGCATGCGCGTCACTGACGATGAGACACTCGATGTGGTGGAGATGGTATTGGGCGGCTTGGTGAATCAAGAGATTGTGACGCTCATCAATAAGGCTGGCGGCAAAGCTGTTGGCCTCACCGGCAAAGACGGTAACTTTATTCACGCGCGAAAAATGACCATCATTTCAAGCGAAGATAAGCGCAAAAAAATTGACATCGGCTTGGTTGGTGAAGTAGTTTCCATTGACACCGCCATTATTGACTTACTTGATTCAGAAGACTTTATTCCCGTCATCGCCCCACTCGGTGTGGATGAACACGGTACAGCTTACAACATCAATGCCGATGTAGTTGCAGGCAAAATCGCTATTGCTCTGCAGGCCGAAAAATTAGTATTCCTCTCCAATATCAAAGGTGTGCTCGATAAAGCTGGCAATGTCCTGACCAACTTAACTCCGGCCAAAATTAGCGAGCTCGTCAAAAACGGCACCATCTCCGGCGGCATGATTCCGAAAATTGATTTTGCATTGGATGCAGTTAAAAATGGCGTCAAAACGGCACACATCATTGATGGCCGCGTGCCACATGCCTTGTTGCTTGAAGTTCTTACAAGCGAAGGTGTGGGCACATTGATTCGCGGGGCAAGTGCGAATCGTGGCGCAGGCGTTGGTGTGACTAGGCGTTAATTTTTAAACGCTAATATTGGCGGCACTTTTCGAACACTTTTGCTCAAAAACGCCCGCAGAATATAGTGTTATACATTTTCAACTCTGCGCTATGTGGCTATGCTTCATGCGCCATTAACCAATCCGCTGCGTCGCGCACATGCACACGCGAGTGATCTTGCCCTGTGCGTAAGTGCCTCACAATTTGCACCGCTTTAGCGTCTGGCCACTCGCCCGCAAAACGGGTGAGAGCGCGCTGTGGCTTGGTGTCATTCAGCTTTACCTCAATAAGGTGTGTCAGGGTAGTACCGGTATTGACGACTTCGCTTAAACAAAAATCCACTTCAGCGCCGTCTTTGGTACGAATGTAGTTGAGGTCAACTTCTTTGCCCTTTGCATCTTGTTGCCAGTGAATATGTTTTAACAAATGACAGGCGACTAGGTTTTCAAAGCGCACGCCTTCATCACCAATGACTAAGCCTGTATCAAAAAAATACACCTTGGGCGCCTGCAAAGTTGCGCGCGCAATATTGCGATGCCACGGTCTGACGACAAACACAATATAGAGCGACTCTAAAATATCTAAATAGCGTTTAAGTGTAATCGGTGAGACTTGCAAATCGCGCGCCATTGAGGCGAGTGAAAGCGGCGAGCCAACGCGTTGGCGCAGCATCTCGGTAAATAACCGCATTGCGGTTAATTCATATAAGCGAGAAAATTCAAGTACATCATCGCGGATTAGGCCGTCAAAATACTGCCGACGCCAACGTTGTGCATCATCATCACTGGCCGCTAAACAAGGCTCTGGAAAGCCGCCACGTTCTAGCAAGTGTGTCAGCGCAACTTGCGGGCTGGCGCTGGTTTCTTGACACCACTCTCGTACCGAGATGGGATGCATACGCCATGCAAAAAAACGCCCCGCGAGTGACTCACCTGACTGTCTAAAAGTGTCGAGTCGTGCGCTGCCTGTGACGAGTAGCTGCTGATTTGCTGGCTTACCGTCAAACACGCCCTTAAGCCACTGTTTCCAGGACGGCATTTTGTGAATTTCATCGAGCACTAACAATGGAACGTCCTGTCTCCATGTGCCGCTCGTGATAACGCCTCGGTCAGCGCTCACGTCGTAGTTCAGATATTGCCCGCCCGTCGTACCAAGTGCGCCACTCTTGTCGAGTAGCATTTGACTCAGCGTGGTTTTACCCACCTGCCTAGGCCCCACGACAAAGACCATTTTCTTGGTGAGATCTCGCTGAATGACATCGTTTAAATAGCGTTTCATGCGACTATTATATACATTAATATTAAAAAGTCGCGACTTTTTAATATTAATGTATCAAAAAGACGTAAAAATCAATCTTGCTTGATGCCCACCACACCTGATGCCACACGTGAAGCAAGCAGCGCCAGCCAAGATTGCAGACGCTGCCAAAGACTGCGCTGTTGCCAACTCGTAAAATTAAGCTGCGTGGCATTTTGTGCAATTTCATCCAGCACGGATGCGCGCAGCGTTTCAGCGAAAGGCTTATCTAGCGCAATGATATTGGCTTCACGATTGAGTAATAAGCTGAAGGGATCAAGATTTGACGAGCCCACCGTCGCCCATTCACGGTCTATCACGGCCACCTTGCCGTGCAGCATCGCGGCTTGATATTCATAGATTTGTATACCTGCAGCTAACAACTTATCGTATAGCGTTTGCGTGGCAAGTTGCATGACTGGGTGATCCGCCTGCCCTTGCAGCAATATTGTAATCGCAACGCCACGACGCGATGCACGCATGAGTGAATTTCGCAAACGTCGTCCCGGTAAAAAATACGGGCTTAGGATAATAATTTCCGTCTTTGCCGACACAATTGCCAAACGATATTCGCGCTCAATATCGCGACGATGATCGACGTTATCGCGGGTCACAAAAGCGAGCGCCACTTCGCCAACACTTGTACGCATAACCTCTGGCACGATTGCGCGGCGTTCAATGGCATGTTGTTTGATGCTAAATAGCCTCACAATCCGCCACAGCTTACTCACGCTGACATAAATCTCGGCCAATATTGGCCCCTCCACTTTTACCGCGTAATCAAAGCGGGGATGCGTGTCAGATAAATTTTCGGTGTAGTCATCGATGATGTTGATACCGCCGACGAAGCCGACATGACCATCAACCAACGCAATTTTGCGATGCACGCGGCGCACGCGACTGCGTCGCAGATCAAACCAGCCACGACTTGGGCGGTAAATCGAAACCATCACGCCCGCATCACGCATTTCTTGAAAAAAAGCGGACGCTGTTTTAGCCGATCCAAATCCATCAACCAATAAACGTACCGCTACGCCACGCGACGCCGCGCGCTTTAACGCATTACTGACACGAATACCCGATGTATCTTCTTCAAAAATATATGTCTCAATGCGTACATCGCTAACAGCCGCATCAATAGCCGCTTCAAGTGCGGGGAAATATTCTTCCCCGTTTTTAAGAAGCGTAATGCAGTTGCCTTGAACAAGTTTCATAACGGCGTTTCAATATTGAACGTAACGTTTAGCCCAACATGATCGGACATGCGCCGCCAGCGCGCACCCTCGACATCGCCATGCAGTCTCTGCGCGGATAGTACATGTAAGCCGCGCACATAGACTCGGTCTAGTGTGAAGATAGGCATGATTGCAGGAAACGTCCGCGCGGGTGCACCATGTGCGGCTTCAAATGCCTCACTTACGCCAAGCGCGCTTGCTAATTTGTCACTTAATTTGCTATGTCGCGCACGCCAATCATTAAAGTCACCTGCAATGATAAGTGGCTGCGGCTGTGGTGCGGCCTCTTGCAAAAACTCAATCAGTCGATCAATTTGCATCATGCGACTTTGATGAAATAAGCCCAGATGTACGCACACACATGTCAATGGCATCGCAAGATTTGGCACATCAATATGGGCAATTAAGTGCGCGCGGTTTTCAAACCGATGGTGCGAAACATCATGATTGACCCAAGTCTTGATCGGATAAGCCGAGAGAATGGCGTTGCCATGGTCGCCATGACGATGCCGCGCATTTGCGCCATAGACAATATCAGTATAGCGACCATTGTTACCATCTGTACTTGCTGCGATATGTTCATGTTGCGGTTTGTCAGGCCAATCGGCAAAACGGGATTGATTTTTTGCGTGCGCACCCTGCACTTCTTGGAGCAGCACAATATCGGCATTCACCGCTTGTAATTTTTCACGCACTTCATGAATAACGAGCTTACGATTTAATGGCGACAGACCTTTGTGAATATTGTAGGTCGCAATCGATAGCGTCTTTGTCATTTAGTATTGGCGGCAAGTGACAAAATCGCATCACGATTGGTCGCTGAAAAACACATCGCAGCGGCTTTCTCAATGGGTAGCCAAACATGCTGCAAATGCTCACGCGGGCTCAAGCGTATCGGCACGCGGCCTTTCACACATAGACCAAAAATATGCTCGGTATTGTGTGTGACTTCAGGCGCATAACGATGCCGCCAAATTGCGTATATTTCATAGTCACTTTGCTTTTGCCAATCGACTAATTTATAAACATCGGCATCAATGCCAGTCTCTTCCATCACTTCACGCGCGGCAGTTTCAGCAAGTGTTTCACCTTCGTCTTGACTGCCCGTCACGCTCTGCCAATAGCCAGGATGATCCGCGCGCTCAATCAGCAGCACTTCATTCGCGTCGTTATAAATCACGATTAAGGTGGAGCGCGGAATTTTGTAAGGCTTCGTTAAAGCATTTAACGCATGTTGAGCTTTGATTATGTTGTTCATATCACTATTGTATTGAATCAATCGACATTTTCAGTTTGTTCGTGCTGCTAGACTGTTATATATATTTTTCGGTAACAAAATAATCTACGCACATGCCTTCGACCTCAAACGCCACAACAAGTGCCACAGCAAATACGACAACATCATTATCACGTGCAAACTATTGGCAAGGTGCCGCGTGGGGCTTATTTGCTATCTCTATTTGGGTCGGCTGGATTTTACTCACCCGCTATGCTGTCACCACTTCCCTTTCTCCATTCGACATCACCGCACTACGATTTACGTGCGCCGGATTATTACTCGCACCCATCGTCATTAAACGCGGTTTCGGCCTGCGATTATTAGGCTACAAAACCTGGTTCATCATTTGTTTTGGCGCGGGTGTGCCCTATGTGCTTATCGCCTCTGGCGGCCTACAATTCGCGCCTGCCGCCCATGCTGGCGCACTCATTCCCGGCACGATGCCGCTATGGACAGCACTACTCGCCATCACACTGCTGCACGAAAAAATAAGCGGGCCACGACGTTTAGGCTTATTCCTCATCCCCGTTGGCATTGTCATTTTTGTGGGCGCTGGTCTCACTCATTTTGAAACAGGTTACTGGCGCGGCCATGTATTATTTTTATGCGCCGCCATGTGTTGGGCAAGTTTTACCGCCGCGATGCGCTCCGCAAGTCTCAAAGGCTTAAGCGCGCTACACGCGGCTGCGGTGGTCTCGGTCGTATCGGCGCTGTGGTATCTGCCAGTGTACGCATTACTACTACCGCACCGCATTGCGGAAGCGCCCATCGACGCGATTGTTATTCAAACTATTTACCAAGGCATATTCGTATCCATCGTCTCGCTATTCGCCTACGCGAAAGCCATCTCACTACTCGGCGCTTCACTTGGTGCCAGCTTTGCGTCACTCGTGCCAGTACTGGCCATGCTCGCCGCCATTCCGCTGTTAGGTGAGATACCAAAACCAATTGATTACTTCGGCATTGCCGCCGTCACCATAGGTGTATTTTTATCATCAGGGGCGTATCAGGCGGTGTTTAAGCGGTGAGCGTGCTCAACACACAACACTTGGGATTAAATAGCAAACTCTAATACGTGCGGCTATCTTGATGGCATTTGGTTTCAGAACGCCCGTCTTTATTGGCTTCTCTAAAAATGCATCGCAACTAAAACGTTCACTATAAATTTACTCTTTCGCAGAAAAATAGCTGAAACCGCAGTAAGCCAGCGCTAAATTTTTTGCTGCAATTGTTTAGCGATTATTTAGTTAGTCGCAGTTGCAAGTGCACCAACCAACTCCCTTCAATCAAAGCTTAGCCGCACTTCAACGACAGCGCTTGCAAAACCTTTCCCGTTTTAGTCTCAGTCACGACCAAATTGACGCGTTGCACATGCGTAGATTCTGCGACTTGTGGCTTTAAAACAAGTCGCGCTTTTCCTGCTATTGGCGCAACAGCTTCATATTGGCGCACAACGTAATCGTGGCGCAACTGCTCGCCGCGGTTTTCACCTGCTTTCACTTTGGTGAAGTGGCCGTCTTCGGTAATTGTCCAAAACGCCCGCCATGATTCGCGTGAGTCAAGTGGTTGCACGTCAGCTTCATATACACCTTGGCGATTTAGCTGCAACGCGATGGTGGCGCGCGCGGGCTCTGTACCGCGTTTATCCGCTGCGCTAAAAGATGTCGGCTTGGTGCTGTACCAGCGCGGCCAATCTTGGCCGTCGCGAATCACCTGCGGCGTGTACACGCTTGATAAACCGTTTTGTTTCGCAATATCGCGTTGACGCTGATTAAACGAGGGCGTCGCAAACCGATCTACCCAGCCGATGTAATCCCAATAGCTGACATGAAACGCCATCACCACAGCGGTGCTTTGACTATCTTTGCTAAATTCACTCAGCCAACGATCTGCCGGCGGGCATGAGCTACACCCTTCTGATGTGTAGAGCTCAATGACAGGATTTTTATCGGCCCCACTTTTAAGCTCACACGTTTGTGCATGCGTATTGACCGACGTTGAAGCCAACACCAGCAACGCCATACATTCAAGATGCCATCTCATCGCCGTATCCTTTTTTTGATTAGTCGCGTGATGTACGGTTAAGGATGTGAGGCGGATTCAAGCTTGTTTTTGAATATTCGCAGTGCGTTATTAGCGTGATACAACGAAACGAAACCAAGTTTCAATAATGTTCGGTTCAGTCGAAAACTTCGTTTGCACCATTATTTTGATGTGACCTCCACATCGTAAATGCCTCTGAATCTTAATTGATTAAACCCGCATCTTAGCGGTAATCTCACTCTCACCAGCAAAATACGCGTGCGGCATATCACGTGTGCGGTGATTGGCGTAGGGCACACCGTTAGCGTCAATGGCGATTAAGCCGATGTCACCATCGAAGTCACGACCGAGTTGCGCGAGTACAGCGTCTACCGCTGCATTGATGCTCATGCCGCTGGCGATGTTGTCGGATATTTGCCGACACGAGAGACTGCGAATGACGTATTCACCTGTGCCTGTGGCGGATGCGCCGACAAATTCTGAGGCGTAAGTGCCTGCTCCAGGGATTGGTGTGTCACCAACACGGCCAACCATTTTCATGGTGACGCCGCCTGTGGAAGTGGCAGCGCATATCACGCCGTTTTCATCAATCGCCACAGCACCGATAGTGCCGCCTGCATACTCAGGATGTGACTTCAAAAATTTTAATGTTTGCATGGCGCCTTGGCCGAGCGTCTCATCAATTTTTGCTTTTTTGTCCGCCCAATCTGCACGTCTAGCGGCGGTGATCGGGTCATAGTCGGCATGGCCCATCGCGCGTGCGAAGCGTGTTGCGCCCTCACCGGTGAGTATAGCGTGGTCGGTCTCTGCCATTACTTGTCTGGCGACGAGTATTGGGTTTTTAACGCGTTGTAATGCCGAGACAGCACCGACTTGGCTACGCTCTGACAACATTACGCACGCATCAAGCTCGGCATAGCCATCAATATTAAGTACCGCACCTGTGCCCGCATTGAAAATAGGATTGTCCTCAAGAGTAACGGCCGCTGCACAGGCTGCATCTAGCGCCGTGCCACCTGCTACTAAAATTTTTCGGCCAGCGTCAACAGCAACGCGTGTGGCGGCAATAGCGTCATCTTCGGAGCCTGGACGCCATGATCCTGCGCCACCGTGAACGATTAGTGCGATGATTTTTTTCATGCTTTCTCTTTCATTTGCGAGCTTAAAATTTTGATTTTGGATGCCATTTGGCGATTTCACTAGCGGGCACAGCCATTATTTTCTGATCTGGCGACAGCGCATAGGCATGTGCGCCAGGATAGATGACCAAGAGCTTATCTAGACGCAAATCGTCAATGGCAATACGCATCGATTTTGTGACTGTTGGCGCATCCGCACGCTTTACCTCAATGCCAATACGTTTGCCATGATGCTGGGGTAAAAAGATATCGAGTTCCGCACCTTGATGAGATGCCCAAAAATAAACGCTATTAAGTTGCAGCGATTTAATAATTTCTTCCAGCACATAGCCTTCCCAAGATGCCCCATATTTAGGATGAATATTAAGTGCAGCGGCTGAATCTATACCAAGCAAGGTATGCAGTAGGCCGCTATCGCGCACGTAAATTTTAGGCGCTTTGACTTGACGTTTATTCAAATTTTCATGCCACGGCAATAATTGCCGCACAAGATAGGCACCAGTGAATAAATCAAGATAACGCCGTATCGTGGTTTCGGAAACACCGAGCGAGCGAGCAGGATCAGCCGCACTCCATATTTGTCCGTGGTAGTGCGCGATCATGGACCAAAATCGTTTGAGCGCGACTGGTGCAATATTGATCCCTAGCTGCGCCAAATCGCGCTCCACCAAAGTACGAATGAACGCTTGACGCCACTTCACGCTATCAGCTTCAGATTTGGCAAGATAGCTCAATGGAAATGCGCCACGACGCCAGTGTTTTTCAATGTGCTTAACAACAACTTCATCTAGCGAAAAGCCATTTACATCGATGACTTCCATGCGCCCCGCAAGCGACTCTGACGTTTGTTGCAATAGCTGCGGCGAAGCGCTGCCCAATATTAAAAAACGTGCTGGCAAACGCTTACGATCGGCGAGCACCCTAAGCACCGGAAACAATTCTTGCCTCAACTGCACTTCGTCAATGACCACCAGCCCTCTGAGAGAGCTAAGAGAAGTCATTGGTTCGGCTAGCCTAGCCAGTGAAACGGGGTCCTCAAGGTCAAAATAATTGAGCGATTCAGACGATACTAACGTGCGCGCAATAGTTGTTTTTCCAACTTGACGCGGCCCTACAAGCGCCACAATGCGGCTGCGCTTGAGCGCATCTGTTGCTTGCAATAATAAGGCATCACGATTTAACATGAAAATATTTTACCATGAAAAACCAACATTAAAAGTGGGAATTTCATGATAAAAATTATGCGCTTACATCGAATAAATTCATAGAGACCGCATCAGGTCAGCATGAATTATTCTACTGTACCGCTCAAACTGCTGACGTATTCCTGAGCTTAATATGCAGTTCACGCAATTGTTTTTCCGTCACCACTGATGGCGTCTCAATGAGCAAATCTTGTCCGCGCTGCGTTTTGGGGAATGCAATGACGTCACGTATCGAATCCCATTTTTCGCACATGAGCGTGACAATACGGTCAACGCCAAACGCAACACCACCCATTGGCGGCGCGCCGTATTTGAGCGCTTCGAGCAAGAAGCCAAACTTGGCTTGTTGATCTTCTGGCGAGATGCCTAACACCGCGAATTGTTTGGCTTGTAATTCAGGCGAGTGAATACGCACCGAGCCGCCGCCGATTTCCCAACCATTCATCGCGACGTCATATGCCTTGGCGATAACTTGCGATGGGTCAGTATCCATGAGGGCGATATGTTCATCTTTTGGTGCCGTGAATGGATGGTGCGCGGAGACGTAGCGTTTATTGTCTTCGTCATATTCATAGGCGGGAAAGTCAACGACCCACAAAGGTTTGTAGCCGCTCTCGGCGAAGCCTTTTTCGTGGCCAATTTTTTGGCGTAATGCGCCGAGTGCATCGTTAACCACTTTGGCTTTGTCGGCGGAAAAGAAAATAAGATCGCCATTTTTAGCGTTGCACGCAATCAAGATTGCGCTCAATGATTCGGCATTGAGGAATTTTACAATCGGGGATTGCAAGCCTTCTTCATTTGGCTTGGTGACATCGTTGACTTTGATGTACGCCAAGCCTTTTGCGCCATAGATCGCAACAAAGGCAGTCAAGTCATCAATCTCTTTGCGCGAAAATTTTTCATTGCCACCGGGCACACATATCGCCGCGACACGGCCGTTTTTCATGTCCGCCGCCGCGCGGAAAACTTTGAAATCTACCGTCTTCATTAAATCGGTTAGTTCAGTTAATTCAAGTGACACGCGCAGGTCTGGCTTGTCAGAGCCGAAGCGACGCATCGCTTCTGCATATGCCATACGCGGGAAATCAGGCAAGTCAATATTCAGCCCTGCTTTCCACAACGCTTTAATCAAGCCTTCCATGATGTCTTGAATTTCGCGCTCATTTAAGAACGAGGTTTCAATATCAATCTGGGTGAATTCAGGCTGCCGATCCGCCCGTAAATCTTCATCACGAAAGCATTTCACAATTTGATAGTAGCGATCAAATCCGGCCACCATCAAGAGCTGCTTAAATAGCTGCGGCGACTGCGGTAGCGCATAAAACTGGCCATCATGAATACGTGAGGGCACTAAAAATTCACGTGCGCCTTCGGGTGTGGATTTATATAAAAACGGTGTCTCAACATCGATAAAACCAGTCTCATCTAAATAGCGACGCGCGGCAGAGGTTACACGATGACGCAATCGCATATTCGCCAACATTTGCGGACGACGCAAATCAAGATAGCGATATTTGAGACGAACTTCCTCATTGATATTGTCGTCATCCATCATGAATGGCGGCGTCAGCGATGCATTCAAAATCTCAATTGATTTTGCGAGCACTTCGATTTCACCAGATTTCAAATTGGTATTCACCGTGCCTGCAGGTCGATTACGTACAAGCCCTGTTATTTTCATCACGAATTCCGTGCGCGATGCGTCGGCCGTGCTAAATGCCTCAGGCGTATCAGGGTCAATCACCACTTGCAGCAAGCCTTCACGATCACGCAAGTCAATAAATATCACGCCGCCGTGGTCGCGACGACGATGCGCCCAACCATAGACCGTAATCGTTTGCCCCAAGTAGCTAGCGTCAATCAAGCCGCAATAATTTGTTCTCATGTGTTGCCTTCTACGTTTCGAATTGGTGTGAATTTCAGCGCCGCATAAATGCCGTTGCATTTATACGTTCTCAATAATGCCGTTACATTTATGCGTCATAAATAGAGAAAGCGTGAAATTAAAGTTGAATCAACGCGCCGCCAGGAAATAATCCTAACGGCTACGGATTGGGGTCGTGGTTTAGGTCAGTAACGGATTTTTTATTCTCGACCCCGTTGGTGTGTGATGTTGCGGGTGCAGCAGGCGTGTTGCTCGTATTTCGTAATGGCTCGGCAACACCCATCGAAATAATATATTTGAGTGCTTGATCGACCGTCATTTTGAGTGGGATCACATCAGTCTTTGGCACGATCAAAAAAAATCCTGCCGTGATGTTAGGCGTGGTCGGCACAAATACCGAATAGTTGGTGAACCCTAAATGATCTGTCACTTCATTCTCAGGCTCACCCGTGAGAAGTGCGACTGTCCACGTATCGCGCTGTGGGTAACGCACCAATACCGCCTGACGAAACGCTTTGCCTTCAGGCGAAAACAATGTGTCAGATATCTGCTTCACACCACCATAAACGGAATTGACAATTGGGATACGCTTCAATACATGGTCCCACCAACCGAGTAATTTTTTACCAAAAAAATTTGCCGCAATCACGCCTGTGAGCAACACCGTTGCTACCGTCAAAATCACGCCCATACCAGGCACGTGGAAGCCAAACATAGCGTCAGTTTGAAAACGCTCAGGCAGCAGCAATAGCGTTTGATCCATCGTGTTGATGATGAGCTTTAAGACCCAAATGGTGATGACCAACGGAATCCACACCAATAACCCCGCGACTAAATATTTACGCATGATTAGGTCGTGCTCGCGGGTGTTGTGGCTGGAGCTGGTGTCGCGGGTGCAGCTACAGCAGGTGCGGAAGTGGTTGGCGCTGCTGACTCACTCGATGCCGGTTTTGCGTCGGTGTTAGTGGTACTAGCTGCAGGCTTGGCTGGCTCGTTTTTCTTGTTGTCGCGAAAGTCAGTCACGTACCAGCCGCTGCCTTTTAAGGCAAAGCCTGGTGCGGTTAATTGCTTTGAATATGTCTCTGCGCCGCATTTTGGACACTTGGTGAGCGCGGCGTCAGCCATTTTTTGCATCACATCATCGGCATGGCCACATGTGGCACATTTGTAAGCGTAAATCGGCATGGCGCACCTAAGAAAATCTTGGTCTAGCTACTGGAAAATCAAACGAGCCGTATTTTAGCAGTTCGTCGCTCCAGATGGTGCGGTGCAGCGTAGTTTAACAATATAAATAACAATCTAAAGTCGCCTATTTACGGGCTTTTTGAAGCATTATTGCTCCGAAACGTCTACAAATAAGCGACTTTTAATTTTTAACTTTATTCTCAATCCTCAATCTTTAATGACAACCTTATCCAAACCTGCCTGTGGCGCAGGATATGCCATGCCAAGTCCCGCCAAGGTGTGTACCAACACTGAGCCCACATAAACATCGCGCACCCATTTGCGATCAGCGGGTACCACGTACCACGGCGCGTGCTGAGTAGATGTAGCGTTTAGTGCGTCTTGATACACGCGCTGATAGTCATCCCACTTTTCGCGTTCGGCTATGTCACCGATATTGAATTTCCATGTCCTTGCGGGATCATCCAAGCGCGCTTGCAATCGCTCTTTTTGCTCTGCTTTTGAGATATGCAGAAAAAACTTCAACACAACCGTGCCCTCTTCCACCAACATGGCTTCGAAATCGTTAATTTGCCGAAAGCGACGCTTGGCGGTGGCGTCATCTACCCAGCCATTCACGCGCGTGATGAGTACGTCTTCATAATGGCTGCGGTTAAAGACGTGAATCATGCCCTTCGGCGGCACATGTTGATGCACGCGCCAGAGGTAATCATGTGCCAACTCATTCAAAGAGGGTGCTTTAAAACTCACCACCTGCACGCCCTGCGGATTCACACCAGTAAACACTTTACGAATCACGCCGTCTTTACCACCCGTATCCATCGCCTGCAACACCACTAACACGCGCCGCTTGCCCTCGGCATAAAGCACATTTTGCAGTTGCGCGAGCTGTCCATTAAGCTCGGAGAGTAAACCAATCGTTTCCGCTTTATCGCCGTTAAAGCTGCAAGTGGATTTAGTATCAATGTCGGCTAACTTAGTTTTGCCACCGACAATAATGGGCCGAATGGTTTTTGTTTCAGCTTTTTTAATTGCCATTTTTTTCCTTATTTAAAAGTATGTTCTATAAACAGTTTCTATAATGCCAGTAATCCGACCACCGAAAGTTAATCTATGCCTGCAAGCCAAATGAAATTCGTCTCCACAGTAGGACAAGGCGCGCCTGATGTCATGCAACTAAGCGAAGGCCCGCTTCCTAGCGTTGGCGACGCAGATGTACTCATCCGTGTCGCCTACGCTGGCGTGAATCGCCCCGATATTGCACAGCGCATGGGCAACTACGCGCCACCTGCAAATGCCTCACCTGTTATGGGTTTGGAAGTATCGGGTGAAGTTGTTGCCATTGGTGCCAACGTCACTCGCTGGCGTGTGGGTGACATGGTTTGCGCACTCACGCCTGGCGGCGGCTATGCTGAGTATTGTGTAGCACCCGCCGCGCATTGTTTACCCATACCGTCTGGTTTATCGCTAGTTGAAGCCGCGGGCGTGCCAGAAAATTTCTTCACCATTTGGGTTAATGTATTCAACACTTGCGCGCTTAAATCAGGCGAACGATTTCTGGTGCATGGTGGCTCTAGCGGCATCGGGTTAACTGCCATACAACTGGCGAATGCGTTTGACGCAGAAGTCTTCACCACCGTCGGTAATGCGGAAAAAGCAGCATTCTGCAAAAGCATCGGCGCGCAGCATGTGTTCAATTACAAAACTGATGATTGGATGAGTGAGATTGCCGTAATCACCGCCAAAAAAGGGGTGAACGTCATTCTCGATATGGTCGGCGGCAGCTATATCGAAAAAAACCTGCGCTCGTTAGCGCTCGAAGGCCGCTACTGCTTTATTGCATTTTTAGAAGGTGGCAAAGTTGAGGTGGATTTTCGACCATTGATGATGAAACGCCAAACGATTACTGGCTCTACTCTACGTGCGCGTCCCGACGCTGCCAAAGCGCGTATTGCGATTGAGCTTGAAGAAAAGGTTTGGCCGCTTCTTTCTGCAGGCAAGGTGCGCCCAGTGATACATCAAATATTTGCCTTGTCCGATGTTGTTGAAGCACATCGACTGATGGAATCATCCACGCATATTGGTAAGATTATGTTGAAAGTAGGCGCTTAGCGGGCGCATAACAGCTACCCTCATAACGAGTCAGTGATTGACAACTGTGTTTAACTGTGTATACTCAATATACACTTACAAACACAGCTGGATATTTTCAATGAGCAATAAACTTTTCCTGTCGAATAGTGACAGTGCGCCGATGTATTCCCAGATCATGGATCAGATCACCACCAAAGTCATGGCGGGTGATTGGCATGCTGGTCAAGCGATACCATCCATTCGCGAGTTAGCCAGTGATAGCGGCGTTAGCGTGATTACAGTTAAACGCGCATATCTTGAGCTAGAGCGTGCGGGTGTAATCGTCACACGGCAAGGCAAGGGCTCATTTGTGGCCGAATCCCAAGACCTGCCGCGCCAGCTTGCTGAAGACGAATTCAACACGCATCTTATCGGCATGGTGAGCGCCTCGGTAAAGCTCGGCATGACGCCAAAGGTTGTTATCAGCCAAGTACGTAGCGCACTTGACGCTACGCTAAATATCACATCGACCGACAAAACATCCCTCACACGGCGATAACAGATGATGAATACACAAACACCTGCCATCAAAATGCAAGGCCTGAACAAAGCCTACGCGGATTTTCAGTTGCAAGATATCAATCTGGAATTACCAGCAGGACAAATCATGGGCTTGGTAGGAGCAAATGGTGCGGGTAAATCCACCATCATGCGACTCTTAATGGGTTTGATTCAGGCCGATAGCGGTGAAGTTACTGTTTGCGGTCATCGTTTGCCGGATGCACAGGTGGCAGCAAAACGTGAGATTGGTTATGCCTCTGAAGATATGCGACTTTACAAAACGCAGTCGCTACGCTGGCATATGGATTTCATTAAGCAAATTTATCCGTCGTGGGATGAAGGCTATGCAACGCAATTGTTAAAACGCTTTGACCTACGTCCGCACCAATTACTGCGTGGGTTTTCGCATGGTCAGCGAGTGAAAGCATTGCTGCTGCTGACATTAGCGCGCCGCCCCAAACTGTTATTGCTCGATGAGCCCACAACTGGGCTTGACCCTGTCGCCCGCGTTGAAGTGTTAGAAGCATTAGCGGAAGTGCTGCGCGATGAAGAACGCAGCGTACTTTTTTCTTCACACAATACGGTTGATATTGAGCAACTATCTGACACCATTAGCTTTCTCAAACATGGGAAATTAGTCGCCTCCGCAGACAAAGAAACATTTCTATCTAGCTGGCGGCGCATCCTCTGCCAAGGCACTTGGCAAGATGAAATTAAGGCGCTACCAGAAGTCGTTTTTGCGCGTAACAACGGCTCCATCATTGAGCTTAAGGTATAGCACGGCGGCGATATTTTTCTCACCCGTTTGCAACAAATGGGCTTGACGATTAAAACGGTAGAGCCTATGAACCTTGATGATATTTTTGTCACTACTGTGCGCTCTGGAGCAACACAATGAAATATAGCGCTGACGATTTTCAAATGATCAAACAGCTCATCACCAAAGACTGGCAAATTTATCAAAAACAATTAGCGGCCTACGTGGTGGGTTTGCTGGCAGGGCTGACCTTAGTCGGAATTGGCAAGACGTGGTCTTTCTTTGTGGGCTCTTTGTTGTTGCTTGTCCTGCTAATTTGTGTAGGTGGATTCGCGATTCAGAGTTCACTGCTCAATGAACGAAAAGAGCACACATTGCCCTTTGTGATGAGTCTGCCTGTAACACCAATGACGTTCTACTGGAGCAAAATGTTGGTCAATCTAACGATTTATCTTGTGCCATTCTCACTCGTTGCTGGTGGAACGGGATTTTTAGTGCTGTTCACACCTTTGCCAAACGGCATTTTAGTATGGTCGCTTTTGATCTTCGGATTTCTCGCGACGATTTTCTTCGTCTCGCTCTGTGCCGCGCTAGTGCTGGAATCCGAGGGGTGGAATCTATTCGTGCAGATTGGGCTATCCACGCTGGTAGGCCCCTTCATCATGGGTATCGGTATGATTGACGTAATCGGGAAAAACATCAACACCAACAATATCGTTTGGAGCCACCCCGCAATTAGTATTTTCCTTGCGCAATTTTCTGTCGTCGCACTGGCAATTGGCTTAACCAGTTGGGTACACCGTCGTAAGACCTCGTTTCTATGACGTCATCGGTCGCGAACGGGGCGCGGCTTCACTATATGGATAATTTACGTGCGCTGGCAATGCTCGCAGGCGTGCTGTTTCATGCGGCCTTGGCATATAGCTTGGCACTGCATCCGTTTTGGCCTACTGCCGATGCAGAGCACTCTGCTTGGGTAGACGTAATCGCTTGGTTTTCACATCTATTTCGCATGCCATTATTTTTTGTCGTTGCGGGGTTTTTTACAGCACTGTTAGTCGCTAAACGCGGCATGGGCGGTATGTTACGTAATCGTTTCGCACGAGTGCTGTTGCCTTTCATCATCTTCTGGCCTATCGCGTACATCACGATGGGCTGGCTTATCACCCATGCCGTTATCCAATGTGAAAATCTTTCTCCATTACTCAGCATGATTAAACAATGGATGGCATTGCCGAACCCTCCTGCCGTGCCACCAACCTTAATGCATCTTTGGTTTTTGCCTTACCTCTTGTGTTTTTGCGTATTAGTTTGGGTAGCTATTACGCTCGAAATGACATGGCTGACGTTGATATTTCGGCAATTGCGGATTGGCATACTGTTGACGTTAGCCCCACTGGTTCTGGTGCTGCCATTGGCAAGTGTGGTCGCCCCATTTCGAGCGCCGGAAAGTTTTTTCCCGCAATGGTGGGCGTTGGTCTTTTTTGGGTTGTATTTTACGTTTGGTTTTCAGCTATTTCAGCATCAAGAAATTATTGACAAGTTAAAACCCTATGCGCCACTAACGCTTCTCTTCGCTGTAATCACCTATGTGATTTTTCTCATGCTGTTAGAGATGAAAAATGCGCAGTGGCATATGCTTGTCGTGCTATGCGAAGCCTACGCAGGGTTTTGGCTGACGTTATGCAGCCTTTATTACGGCAAAAAATGGCTTAATGTCAGAAATCGTTTTTTACGTTACATAGCGGACACATCGTACTGGGTGTATATCGTGCATTTGCCCATTTTGTTTGCTATCCAATATCGATTATTAGATATTGAGGCGCATTGGCAAGTGAAGTTCGCCATTTCAGTAACAAGCACGCTACTGATTGCATTTGCGAGCTATCACTTGCTGGTACGAAATACCATAATCGGCACATTACTGAATGGACAACGGCGTAAGACTTAATCCGCAAGTTGGGCAGGATTCATCTGCCCGTCTTGCAACGTCAAAAAACTAAAACGGAATATCGTCATCCATATCATCAAACTTTGCCGCACCGCCTTTGTTGGCCGCTGGCTTTGAAGCGCCGCTGCTAGGTGCAGCGCGTTGATAATCGCTGCCACCGCCAGCGTCAGCATCACCCCCGCCCATGCCTTGGCGGGAGCCAAGCATCGTCATTTGATCAGCAATGACTTCGGTGGTGTATTTTTCTACGCCTTCTTTATCGGTCCATTTGCGGGTTTGCAGCTTGCCTTCTAAATAAACTTGCGAGCCTTTTTTTAGGTACTCACCGCAAATTTCAGCCAGCTTACGATAGGTGGTGATGTTGTGCCATTCGGTTTTTTCTTGTTTTTCACCGGATGATTTGTCTTTCCATGTCTCAGACGTGGCAACTGAGAAATTTGCAACCGCATCGCCATTCGGCATGTAGCGTGTGACGGGGTCTTTGCCTAGGCGGCCGATAAGTATGACTTTATTAACAGATGACATTGTTGTAACTCCTGCGATTATTTTTAGAAATGATTAGCGCCCTATTTTACCGAGCAATTGACTAGCAACATCGGCAAATTGAGGTTTGGTTTGAAACCGGAACAGGGTATTATCACAGGTTGCCTTCGCTGGTTGCAATCCACATTATTTGTCGCCATGCGAAGCGCATCAGGTGTCGTCTCTATCCCGAGGCCGAACCCACGTATTTTCAATTAGATAGCGCATGGACTTCATCAAAATTCGCGGTGCTCGCACCCACAATCTCAAAAACATTAATCTCGATTTGCCGCGTCACTCGTTGGTCGTTATCACTGGCTTATCCGGTTCTGGTAAATCTTCACTTGCCTTTGACACGCTTTATGCGGAAGGGCAGCGTCGCTATGTCGAATCACTCTCGGCCTACGCGCGGCAATTTTTGCAGTTAATGGAAAAACCCGATGTCGATTTGATTGAAGGCTTGTCACCAGCCATCTCCATTGAGCAAAAAGCGACTTCGCATAATCCACGCTCCACCGTCGGCACGGTTACGGAGATTCATGATTATTTGCGTTTGCTATTTGCACGCGCCGGCACACCGTATTGTCCCGATCACCAATTGCCGCTTGAAGCACAGACGGTTTCACAAATGGTTGATACCGTATTGGCAATGCCCAACGACACGAAGCTAATGCTGTTAGCACCGGCGGTGGTGGATCGTAAAGGTGAGCATCTTGATTTAGTGGACGAATTTCGTAGCCAAGGCTTTGTACGCTTGCGGGTGGACGGCAAGGTAGTAGAGATTGATCAATTCCCGAAACTCGATAAACAAAAAAAACACACCATCGAAGTCGTTGTTGACCGCTTAAAAACGTCGCCTGAATTAAAGCAGCGCATCGCGGAATCATTTGAGACTTGCCTGCGTATCGGCGGGGCGAAAGCAATTGCGCTAAATATGGATTCGGCAAAAGAGACCTTGTTTTCCTCCAAATTTGCATGCCCTGTTTGTGATTACTCGCTGTCCGAAATGGAGCCGCGTTTATTTTCGTTTAACAATCCGATGGGCGCATGCCCTCGTTGTGATGGCTTGGGCGAAATTACGTTTTTTGACCCTAAGCGGATTGTGACCTATCCCGGTTTGTCACTTGCGGGCGGCGCAATCAAAGGCTGGGATCGTCGCAATCAATTTTATTTTCAGATTCTGATTGGCTTGGCGGCACACTATCAATTTGATATTGATATGGCGTTTGATAAGCTGCCCGCCGAAACACAGCAGATTATTTTATTTGGCTCGGGCAAGACTAAAGTACCGTTTGAATATCCGGGCGAGCGCGGCAAGCCGGTGAAGCGTGAAGAAATATTTGAAGGTATCGTGCCAAATTTTGAGCGGCGTTATCGAGAGACAGACTCAATGGCGGTGCGAGAGGAGCTGGCTAAATATATTTCAACGAAGCAGTGCCCAGAATGCAACGGCACGCGCCTCAGACGTGAATCACGCAACGTAAAGGTTGGTGATAAATCGCTGCATGAAATTTCAGCGATGGCCTTAAAGGAAGCGTCACGCTGGTTCGCCAATGTGAAATTGAGCAAACAAAAAATGGCGATTGCCGAGCGCATCATTATTGAAATTTCCGCACGACTGCAATTTCTAAATAATGTCGGGCTAGATTATTTGTCGCTGGTGCGCTCCGCTGACACACTTTCTGGCGGTGAGGCGCAGCGTATACGTTTGGCATCTCAAATCGGCTCTGGCTTAACTGGCGTGATGTATGTGTTGGATGAGCCATCCATCGGCCTACATCAACGTGACAACGAACGCCTACTCGAAACACTCAAACGACTACGCGATCTAGGGAACTCCGTCATCGTAGTCGAGCATGATGAGGATGCCATTAACACCGCCGACTATGTGGTTGATATGGGTCCCGGGGCAGGTGTACACGGCGGCACAGTGGTTGCTGAGGGCACACCCGCGCAAATTAAAAAATCTGCCGCTTCTGTAACAGGGCAATATCTCTCTGGCAAGAAGAAAATCAACGCGCCAAAATCACATTTTAAATATGATGAAAAGAAAAAACTCGTCATCAAAGGTGCGCGTGGTCACAACTTAAAAAACGTCACGCTCACGTTGCCTGTGGGCGGCATGATTTGCATCACCGGCGTATCTGGCTCTGGTAAATCCACGCTGATTAACGACACTTTATACAAAACTGTCGCACATCATTTGTATGCATCCACCAATGATCCATCGCCGTTTGATTCCATACAGGGCTTAGATCATTTCGATAAAGTCATTTCGGTAGATCAAGGCCCGATTGGCCGTACACCACGCTCTAATCCGGCGACCTACACGGGGCTATTTACGCCGATACGTGATTTGTTTTCGTCCGTACCCGAAGCCCGTGCACGCGGCTATGGGCCTGGACGTTTTTCGTTTAACGTCAAAGGCGGTCGTTGCGAAGCGTGCCAAGGTGACGGCGTCATCAAAGTCGAAATGCATTTTTTGCCGGACGTGTATGTGCCCTGCGATATTTGTCACAGCAAACGCTATAACCGCGAAACACTTGAGGTGCATTACAAAGGCAAAAACATCACCGAAGTGCTCGACATGACAGTGGAAAATGCGTTTACGTTTTTCAAACCGGTGCCGGTGGTCGCACGCAAATTACAAACGCTGCTCGATGTCGGCTTAGGCTACATTCGTCTCGGCCAAAGTGCCACGACACTTTCTGGCGGCGAAGCGCAACGCGTTAAATTATCCTTGGAGCTTTCAAAACGCGATACTGGCAAGACGCTGTTTATTTTGGATGAGCCTACAACGGGACTACATTTCAGCGATATTGATATGCTACTAAAAGTATTACATCGGCTGCGCGACCAAGGCAATACGGTAGTCGTCATTGAGCATAACCTTGACGTCATTCGCACCGCTGATTGGGTCATCGATTTAGGCCCTGAAGGCGGTGACGGTGGCGGCACCATATTGTGTGAAGGCACGCCTGCGCAGATTGCGTTACATCCAACAAGCTACACTGCAAAATATTTAGCACCGATGATGGGCATGACGGCAACACCGAAAATTAGCAAGTCTACAAACAAGAAAGCCTAATATCGACGACTACTTTCGAGCATTTATGCTTCAAAGTGCACGTGGATATTAGTGTTTCGCATTTTAAGGATAACCATGATAAATCCGCGCGAACTCCTCCTTGATAGCTTTCGTGCAGCGCTCACCGCTGCTGATCCGCTTAACATTATTCCACCACATTTACCGACGCCACCCGTGAATGGCAAGACCATCATCGTCGGCGCGGGCAAGGCCGCAGCGGCGATGGCGAAAGCAGTGGAAACGCACTGGCCTAGTGACGCACCACTCGAAGGTATCGTCATCACACGTTACGAGCATGGCTACCGCGGTCAAGAATCATTAAAGCGTATTCGCGTTGTTGAGGCGGGTCATCCAATACCGGACGATCGTGGTGTTAATGCGGCGCGCGATATTTTGGCGTTGGTGAAAACGGCTGGCCCAGATGATTTAGTGCTGGCACTTATTTCCGGTGGCGGCTCAAGCTTGCTCTCACTACCTGCGGGTGAAATTACGATGGATGATCTGCAAATGATCACCTTCAATTTACTACGCTCAGGTGCGCCCATTGAAGACATGAATGTGGTGCGAAAACATCTGTCCGCCATTCAAGGTGGCCGACTAGCAGCGGCAACTGAAGCGCGCGTGGTCTCGCTCATCATTTCTGATGTGACTGGCGATAATCCAGCCGATATTGCCTCCGGCCCTACTGCGGCTGACCCATCTACCTATGAAGACGCTTTAGCGATTTTGAATCGCTATCGCATCACGCCGCCTATCTCTGTGGCACGACATTTATCGAACGGCGCACGCGGTGCGATTGCCGAAACACTCAAGCCAGGCGACACAATTTTTAACCGCGTTGATAATCGCGTGGTGGCGACCGCGCACAAGAGTTTGTCGATGGCAGCGGCGTATTTTCAGCAGCACGGTATCACGCCGGTGATACTAGGCGACAGTGTGACTGGTGAGGCGCGTGAGGTGGCAAAAGTTTATGCCGCGCTCGTTAGACAAATACGCCAGCACCATCATCCCATCGCCCCGCCACTCGCGCTCATTTCGGGCGGCGAATGCACAGTGACTATTGGCAAAGACAATAAAGGCCGCGGTGGCCGCTGTACTGAGTTTCTGCTCTCACTCGCCATCGATTTAGACGGCTTGAGCAATGTGCATGCACTCGCTTGTGACACCGATGGTATTGACGGGTCAGAGAATAATGCAGGTGGCATCATGCTGGATAACACCATCGCGCGCGCTAAAACAATTGGGCTTGATGCAAAGGCAATTTTGAGCGCAAACGGTGCCTATGATTTTTTTGCGGCACTTGACGATGTCGTTGTCACCGGCCCCACCCGCACTAATGTGAATGACTATCGGGCAATATTAGTATTGTAGTGCGCGGTACTTTTGTTTGAAGACGTCAATCCAAAAAAATGCCTGCTCGCGCAAATTAAATGCACGAAGGCAGGCAAAAGGGGAAACATTTGGATAAATACAGCTAACGAATACAGAGACTATGCGCGTATTTATCGCTAATACATATCAGCATCCCTCGCATATCTATGTAAGTGTATCGACTAGGTGAAGCCCTTGCAGATTCGCACTTGTACCGCGCAATTCAGAGTAGAATTTCCTTCTATTTAGTCAACACCACTAGAGGGTAAGTCTAGTAGTTGGATAATTAATTTACAATCTAGACCATGCAATTTACGGCAACCCAAACTTCACTTAGCGCACAAGATGAGCCGTCATCAGCTACATTGTCGCCGGTACGTGTTGCGATTATTTTTGGAATTGCGGTCTGGCTACTAGTGACCGTAGTTGGGGTAGTGTTGGTCATGCAGCATTACAAACAATCGCGTGCGCAAGCTGAAGAGCGAATTATTCAAATCGTTCAACAAATTAAGCGCGCTGTGGGCACTGTCAATGCGACACAAGCAGAGGCAATGTCGGCTACCGTGGGGGGTAGATTGTTTTTAGTCACTGTCACAACACCAGCTGGCATCAGCAGAATGCGACCTGAAGATGTTCCCGCATCTGCTTGGCAAAGATGGATGAGCGCCCCAAAGACAATAGACGACCCTACGCTCGTACAACTTCTTGATGATTTTCTTTATGCAACCATACGCACCGTCACGGCTGACAAAGTAGATGTATTAGTCAACGTTGCGCAAACGCAAAAAAAATCACTTGCGGCTTATTATCCGGTGCGAAATTACGCCGCAGGCGTTTGGATAGTTTTTTCCTTAGTCATTATGTTGGCAACATTAATTTTGACGCAATCACTGAAGCGTCGGCAATCTGCCGAGCACGCATTGCGTATTAGTGAAGCGTCGCTACGCGCACGAGAAGCAAATTTGCTCGCCGTACAAAGCATCGCCCGCTTCGCTAGCTGGCGCACTGATTTAGAAACCGGTGTGATTCACCCATCACCTGAATACATTGCATTATTAGAAGTCACCGAGGCAACCGTGCCGCGCACGACTGATGAATGGATTAAACGATTTTTGCCGAATACTGATGATGCAAATCAAGCGCGCCAACGTTTTATTGACTCTCACCAGCCTAACTTCACCTATGAGGGCGTAAGACGATTAGTGCTCGATAGCGGCAACATTAAATGGATACAATTTTCGGCGCAGCCAATTGTGAATGCATATGGTAAACATACTGGCTATCTTGGCGTGGCACGTGATGTCACGGAGGCACATTTGGCCTCCACAAAATTAGCCGAAAGCGAGGAGCGCTACCGCGTGATTTCAGAGAACATGCACGATATTGTCACGTTGCACTCCTATGACTCTAAACTTATCTACGCCTCGCCCTCGCTATCGCGCTTAATTGGTCACGACACTGAACGTTCCATCGGCAACACACCGTTCTCCTATATTCATGCTGATGATCTGCACCATACCAATGCCGCATTAGAAATTATGTATAGCGGTCGAGCCGACTCTACAAAGGTTGAATACCGTATTCGCGTTCAGGGCGGACTTTACCGCTGGCTTGAAACAAATTTTGTTGCTGTCAAGCGTACCGATGGCAGCCTTCGACACTTTCAAGCAATCTCACGCGATATTACTTCGCGTAAGACAGCGGAGCAATCACTTGCGCGACGAACCGAACAACTATCGATAGCGAACCAACGGCTCATGCGTGAAGTTGAACGTCGTCAGGCATTAGAGCGTCGTGTGATGTTTGATATTGAAATGGGTTTAGCACAGGTTGGATTAGAGCTTCACGATGAACTGGGGCAAGACTTGACGGGTATTGCGCTACTGACCAAAACACTCGAGCGAAAATTAAGTGATAGCCAGCACAACACTGCTGATGAGGCGGCGCGTATTTCAGCTTTAGTTAATCGTGCGATTAGCCACACAAGGATGATTTCCCATGGCCTCTCACCATACATATGGGGCGAGTCAGGACTAGTCTCAGCGCTCTCACAGCTTGCCAGCGACATTGATAGTTTAGGTGTCGTTTCCTGTATCGCCAAGCTTGATGAAACAGTCGTTATTGAAGATGAAGTTGTCATCCGTTGCCTCTACCGCATTGCGCAAGAGTCAACAAACAACGCGCTTAAACACAGCGAAGCTAAGCATATTCGTATCGCCTTAAAGCGTTTGACTTCACACTTACAATTAGTGATTGCTAACGATGGTCCAAAGCACACCATGACTGGTGATGCCAAACGCACTAGTACTCGACTGCACAGCATTCGCCATCGCGCAGAAACCATCGGTGCACATGTCAGTGTACGCAAAATGGCGCGCCACGGCATGGTGATACGCGTGTTGATAGAGAACAGTAAGTTAGGCTTGGTCCTTGATTCTGATTCGGGTGATACCACGGACAAATTTTCCACCATACTAAGTCGCCAACAAATGCGCGACGCCGCCATTAGAACTGATGTGCGCAGTACAGCAATTCATTCCATTTTCGAGGCTAATCATGAAACATAAAGTAATGGTGGTTGATGATCACACTATTGTGCTGCACGGGTTGACCCAGCTTATCAATAACTCGACCGACCTAGAAGTTACATTGCAGGCTGATTCTGCAGAGGGTGCTATCGCTCTTCTCAAATCGAGCCCAATACCTGACTTAGTCGTCACCGACATTTCTCTGCCAGGGTTGTCTGGCATTGATCTAACCAAAAACATTACGGCGCTCTACCCCAAACTTCCCGTTTTAGTATTGTCAATGCATGACGAAATGGTGCACGGCGAACGCGCCTTTCGGGCTGGTGCGAAAGGCTACCTGACCAAGCAGGAAGCGACTGAAAAAGTCGTCGTCGCTATTCGAAAAATCCTTGCTGGCGAAGAGTACCTTAGCGAGCGTATGCAATCACTTTTACTCAAGCAAGTGCGTGGTAAAAATAAAACAGGCATTGTCTCGGTGCTAGCAGGGTTAACCGACCGAGAATATGAAATTTTTCGCCTGATCGGCATGGGCATGACGTCATCTGAAATCGCCAGCAAGCTCACACGCAGCGTTAAAACGATTGAAGCACATCGCGCTAATCTCAAACAAAAATTAGGCTTACGTAACGCGATTGAGTTGAATCGTTTTGCGGCGAATTATGCAGATCGCGAAAGAGTGTAAACACGCTGCAATACATACTTGTAACCATAGCCAAAACAAAAACTCGTTTATCTGCGGACATCTTGGGCAGTAATTGCCCCAAAAATACCGTAGATAAACGAGTTTTATATTTTATTAGCAGTGAAGATATCGAATCTCAACATTGCATCAACATACCCGATGCGTTGTTGAGACGTCGATATTAATACGACAATCATTAAAAAATGATGATGCGTAATTACTTGATATCGTAACGATCAGCGTTCATCACTTTGGTCCACGCGGCAATGAAGTCACCAACGAATTTCTCTTCTGCATCGCTGCTGGCATACACCTCTGCCAACGCACGTAGCTGCGAATTAGAACCAAATACCAGATCAACCACAGTACCTGTGAGCTTGACTTCACCAGACTTGCGGCCACGTCCTTCGAGCACATTTGGGTTGCTAGCAGATTTTTGCCACTGCGTATCCATATCGAGCAGATGCTTAAAGAAATCTTGATTTAGCGTCTCTGCATGTGTGGTGAACACGCCGTGCTTGGCTTGACCCACATTCACATTAAGTACACGCAAACCACCGACCAATGCTGTCATTTCAGGTGCTGACAGATTTAATAGATTGGCTTTATCAATCAATAATTCAGCAGCCGCACCAGCAAATTCAGGTTTCACATAATTACGGAAACCATCGGCGATTGGCTCCAAGACAGCGAACGACTCAATATCAGTTTGCTCCTGTGAGGCATCCATACGGCCTGGTGTGAACGGCACAGTCATTTGATAGCCCGCTTTTTTCGCCGCAGCTTCTACACCTGCGCTACCACCTAATACAATCAAATCAGCGAGTGAGATTTTTTTTCCGCCTGTGGCTGCGCCGTTAAATTCAAGCTGAATGCGCTCAAGTATTGGCAATACTTTCGCTAGCTCTGCGGGCTGGTTCACTTCCCAATTTTTCTGCGGCAACAGTCTAATACGCGCACCATTGGCGCCACCACGTTTATCGCTACCACGGAAGCTCGCAGCGGATGCCCATGCGGTGGTTACCAATTGAGAAATCGTCAAACCAGACGCTAATAATTTTTGCTTGAGTGTGGCGACATCATGTTCATTTACGAGCGCGTGATTTACCGCTGGAATCGGGTCTTGCCAGATTTGCACTTCAGCTGGCACGAGCTTACCTAAATAACGCGTAGTAGGCCCCATGTCGCGATGTGTGAGCTTATACCAAGCACGTGCAAATGCATCCGCTAATGCAGCAGGGTTGGCTAAGAAATGTCGCGAAATTTTTTCGTACGCTGGATCCATCCGCATGGCCAAATCAGCGGTTGTCATCATCGGTGCGTGACGCTTAGTTGGGTCATGCGCGTCTGGCACGGCAGTTGCGGCTGCGCCATTGGCTGGACGCCACTGATGCGCACCGGCTGGGCTCTTGGTTAGCTCCCATTCGTAACCAAACAAGGTTTCAAAATAACCGTTATCCCACTGAATAGGGTTTGGTGTCCACGCGCCCTCAATACCGCTGGTAATCGCATGTGAGCCTTTGCCACTTTCAAAGCTATTCATCCAACCAAACCCTTGATGCTCAATGCCAGCGCCTTCAGGCTCTGCACCCACATGCGCAGCATCGCCTGCACCGTGCGCTTTACCGAACGTATGGCCGCCTGCTACCAGCGCCACAGTCTCTTCATCATTCATCGCCATACGCGCAAACGTCTCGCGAATGTCACGCGCGGAAGCGATAGGATCAGGGTTACCGTTTGGACCCTGTGGGTTAACGTAAATCAGACCCATCTGCACCGCACCAAGTGGATTCGCCAATACGCGATCGCCAGTGTAGCGCTCATCACCCAACCAAGACGTTTCTGGGCCCCAATAAATCTGATCTTCCGGCTCCCAAATATCAGCGCGACCACCTGCAAAACCGAATGTCTTCAAACCCATTGAGTCAATCGCAACATTACCCGCCAAAATCAACAAATCTGCCCAAGAAATTTTACGACCGTATTTTTGTTTAATTGGCCAAAGCAGACGACGCGCTTTATCGAGGTTACCGTTATCTGGCCAGCTATTGAGTGGCGCAAAACGCTGTGCACCAGTGCCACCGCCGCCACGACCATCGGCAATGCGATACGTACCCGCTGCGTGCCACGTCATACGCACAAAAAACGGGCCGTAATGACCGTAATCCGCAGGCCACCAATCTTGCGAATCCGTCATCAACGCATGTAGATCACGCACGACGGCGTCAAGATCAAGCGTCTTAAATTCTTCAGCGTAATTAAACGTCTCACCCATCGGATCAGACTGTGCCGATTGCTGATGCAGCATCTTCAAATTGAGTTGATTCGGCCACCAGCTTGCGTTGCCTTTACCGCCTGCTTGTGTGTGGCTACCGGCACCGCTTGAAAAAGGGCATTTAGATTCGCTCATGATTCTCTCCGTTTGGTTGTGAAGGACTGACAGGAAACGAATACTAGATGAAGCCACTGCAACAAGAAAATTGTTTGTTCTAATATGATTGATAGGGGTTATCTATTGATAATGATAAAACTCATATTTAACAGCCGTAACTGCCTGAGTCATTCAAGGATGGCTGAATTCGGCGATTCAGTAGATCTGAGCGTAGTAATGTGAACTGAAAAGGATTTGGCATTAGCTGCTAAGCGAATGTGAAATTATCAGAATCAGCGCGTTCAATTCAATCTTGGCATCACAACACCGCAATGGTTAAGCTCACATGTTGGTGTTGCAGTTAAAACTTGAGAGTGTCCGTTGTAAAGCTATCTAACGTAGGGGTTCAAGGGCGATCAAAGATCGTCCGTTTGAACGAGAGAAATGTGGCACATCAGCAACTTTTCTGCGAAGTTAGATTGCGCGTGACTTCTCCAGTCTTCAGACTGATGGCTACATTCGCACCAAGAGCGTCCATAAACTCAAGGACTCCCGTGCGCGGCTCAAACACGGGTTGGGATGAACACCGCCACAATATAGACGAAACGCTGCTCTCAAACTTCTTGATCTCGACGTCAGAATATATATCGGCAAGACGATAGCTACGTCGAACCTTGCCATCAGGCGAGTAGACAACAACCATCGCACTCCCCAAGCCCATGTTGTGCCAGTTGTCCAGTGTGACAAGTTCTCCAGAATCTGCGACTGCTGCGAAGACTGGGGCGATCGGGTTCAAGATAGAAACTTCTTGGAATTTTTGATAGTTCGCTGTTGAGTCCAGCCGATAAAAGATGGCAGTGGCCGCCTTGCCTTTTTGGGCACCACTGAACCCGTAGGTGGCATCTAGATTCGACCCAGGTATTACGCGCACGACAATTTTCCCTGTAGGACTCACTAATCCAGCAACTTTCGCAGGAGCCCAAGAGTCGGCCCATGTCTCAGTGGCAAGTATGAAAATTGCGAGCGCGAGGATGTACCTCATGCCACAATGTACCTCATGCTACAAAACTTATTTTATTTCCCATAACCGAAATATAACTGTTTTCACAGCATGCTGTAACAAATGCGCTCTTAGTTGTAACCTATTGTGGTGTGCAGCGTTTGTATTTAATGAGTCAGGCTCGAATTAAGAATACTACTACCCGCAACTATTTTTCAATTTAAAGCTTCCGCAAAATGTAGCGTTTTTGAGCATGAGTCAATGGATACCTTTAACTCGAAATTATCTCTCAAACGGATTAATCACTTTCACGCCACTTGGGGCGAAGTGTTTTACATTGCGCGTGACCACACTTAATCCATGACTGAGCGCAGTTGCCGCTATCAAAATATCCGCGCCATCATTGCCCAGCTTTGCAGAGAGGCTGCCCCAGCGGCGTGCGATTGGGGTGGACACGGGCAGGATGTGTTCGCCGTAAAGCGATAACAATGTTTCGAGCCAATGGCTAAGCTCGGTCGCAAATGCACGGTCAGTCTTGCGTGCTTTTTCAATACCGCGCTCTATTTCGCCGATACTCACCACACTGATAAAAAGCTCATCCGCCGTTTGTGCGCGAATCCAGCGCAACACTATGGGTGATGGCTTGGCTTTACGCAATTCTGACAACACCACGGTATCGAGTAAGTAGCCCATGCATCACACTTACAACGCAATATCGCGTAAGCCAAGCCGACTCGTCATCACTTTGCCTGCTGTTGTTGCTTGCTTTGTTTTTTGCGCTTTCTCGCGTGGCATGGCTAACAAGTGTGAAACAAGATTGCTTGCTTCACCCTTAGCACTTTGTTTTAGCGATAGAAATGTCGCCTCAGACAGCACCACAACGCAATCTTTGCCGCGTCGCGTAATACGCTGCGGTTCACCTCCAAGTGCAGCTTCAACCAGCTGGCTCAGCTGTGCTTTTGCGGTTTGCAACTGCCATTGGGCGTGGGGATGCGTTTGCGGCATACTATTTTTACCTAGTCAGATAAACAGACTAGATTATCACGCCAGCTTTGGCACGCCGTCAAGCGTCACCAAAATCTCCTTAGCAATCGCCGCACCATCAGAATTCGGCGCTATCTTAATTAACGCATCGAACTTTTGTGTGGCTTCTAGAATGCAGTTTAGTTTAGGTCAATCTAAGGGGCTCAGGTGGCGGTTTCAAGTTTTAAGTGCAACACCATAATGTGAACTTAACCATAGAGGTGTTGAGATGCAGGGATTGAATCAAACGGATATTGCGAGCAAATCAGGCGTTCGTGTTTATAGGCAACTTAACGCCATGCAGCGAGAAGAGATTAGCATAGGCAAAGCGTTAGGCAAGAGCCAAGCCTCGATGGCCATTAGCATTGGCTACTCGACAGCCACACTCAGTCGTGAAATCAAGCGTCATACAACGTTTGGCATTGACTACCGCGCCTTTTGGGCACAAAGTCAAGCCAAAGACGCCAGCAAACGTAAAGGCCGCCGCCCCAAGTTGGTCGAAGGTAACCCGTTATGGGAAACGGTGATGAAATACCTACGCGCTGGACTATCCCCGCAGCAAACATCACAAACCCTCAAACGCGAATTCAGCGGCAATAAAGTCATGCAAGTCAGTCACGAAACCATTTACCAAACGCTGTACGTCATGCCACGCAACGCGCTCAAAGCCCTACTAGTGGCCGAAGCACTACGCCAGCATCATGAGAAACGGCGTCCACAAAGTAAGCTCATCAAGCCTGACGGCCCTAGGGTACGACTACTAGGTGGCGTATCTATCCATGAGCGTCCATCTGAGGTTAACGGCCGTCAAGTGCCTGGTCACTTTGAAGCTGACTTGATAAAGGGCGAGAAAAACCGCAGTGAAGTTGGTGTGTTGCTGGAACGGCAAACGCGCCGGGTCACACTCGCCAAGTTAGCTGACGCGCGCGCGGTCACTGTCAGAGAAGCGTTTGAAACGGCACTACGCCTTTATCCGTCAGGGTTGTTGAAAACACTGACTTATGACCAAGGAAGTGAAATGGCGCAACATGCGACATTGAGTGCCAACACGGGTATTAAGGTTTACTTTGCAGATGCACATAGCCCTTGGCAAAAGGGTGCCGTTGAAAACATCAATGGGCTACTGAGACAATATTTGCCGAAGGGAACGAATCTATCAAAGTACTCGCAAGAAGAGTTGAATGCGATTGCCGAGAAAATTAACAATCGACCGCGTGAGTCTTTAGGATGGGACAGTCCCAATGAGGCGTGGGCTAAGTTGCTAAAATCAGACGTTGCACTTAATTCCTGAAGCCGTCTTGCCATAATAAATACTCTTTTATTTAAGCGCATCTTCAGCACATATTGCTCCAAAGTGTACGCCAATAAACGACTTTTACTTTTTGATAATTAACTGTATTTATTTACAGCTTGCAAAAATTGGCGTAAGATTTGCGCTATGTCAGTCAATGCGCTACTTGTCGATTTCAATTCTTACTTTGCCTCTTGCGAGCAGCAGGTGTGCCCCGAGTTGCGCGGCAAGCCGGTCGGCATCGTGCCGATGTTGGCGGATTCCACTTGTTTGATTGCCGCGAGCGTAGAGGCTAAAAAATTCGGCGTGAAGACGCTGACTAATGTCGGCGACGCTAAAAAACTCATCCCCGATATTATTTTGATCGTCGCGCGTCATGAAATTTATATTGATCTCCATCATCGCGCAGTCAAGGCGGTAGATGAAATTGCACCCGTTCGCAAAGTGTTGTCGATTGACGAAATGGTTTGTGATTTGCCGTCTGGCTATAAAACGGTTGCGCGCGCAAAAGAATTATCGATAGCGATTAAAAAACATCTCGCCGCAACCGTCGGCGAATACATGAAGGTCTCGATTGGCATTGCGCCGAATTTATTTTTAGCCAAGCTAGCGTCTGACATGATGAAGCCCGATGGCCTCGTGGTGCTGGAGGAACACGATGTGCCACACAAAATCGCTCACCTTGGTTTGCGCGCGCTTAATGGCGTGGGCCGCAATATGGAGGTGCGGCTAAACGCGCATGGCATTAATACCATCGATGAGCTTTATGCGCAGACTGAGCAGCAGTTGCATACCGTGTGGGGTGGCGTCGCTGGCTCACGTTTTTATCATAAGCTGCGCGGCATGGAGGTGGCAGAAATTCACAACGAGATGGGCTCCATCGGCCATTCGCATGTGTTGCCGCCTGTGCTGCGCGATAAAGATAGCGCGCTGGCGGTGATGAGCCGCCTCACCCAAAAAGCAGCGATGCGGCTACGCAAAGCCTGTCACACCACGGGCACGCTCGCCATTAAGGTCAAATTTTTGAATGCGCCGAGTTTTGAAACCGGCACACACCTGCAAGACACACAAGACACCTTAACCTTGGTGCATGCGTTAGAGACACTTTGGCAACAATACCCCAAACGTAAATCGGCCAAGCCACTGCAAGTGGCGGTGACGCTGGGCAATTTGCGGCCTGAAGCATCGGCTAATTTTTCGTTATTTGATGAAGTTGAACAAACCGAGAAAAAACGCCTCAACGCCGCCATTGATTCGCTCACCACACGTTTCGGCAAACGTGCGGCATACTTCGGCGGCGCACATCGCGCGATTGATCATGGGCGATTAGCGATTGCGTTTAATCATATCCCAGATGTTGAAACGGAGAGTTAGGAAAAAGCATGGCAACGGGCTACTCAGGCACGCCACTACCGAAAAAAATTGGCCTCAAAGACGGCGGCACACTGGTGCTTATCAACGCGCCGATTGGTATTACCGACGAATTTCAGCCGCTGCCAATCGGTGCGACTATTTCGACCACACTTAAACCTAACTGCACATTAGCAATATTGTTTTGCCCAACCACAGCATCACTTAAAATGCATATTGGCGCGACGGCACAGAAATTACACGCTGACGGCGCGCTCTGGATTAGCTGGCCGAAAAAAACATCACCGCTCTTTCAAGACCTTACCGAAGACCTTATACGCGACGTTATTTTGCCAATGGGCTTGGTTGATGTGAAGGTCTGCGCAATCAATAGCGATTGGTCGGGTTTGAAATTGATGGTACGCAAAGAATTGCGCGCCAGTTGGTCACAAAAAGGAAAACACATATGAGTCTCGAAAACAACGTCACCATCATCACCGGCGCATCAACTGGCATCGGCGAGCAACTCGCTTATCAACTCGCTCAACAAGGCGCGCATTTAGTATTGTCCGCAAGGCGCGTGGAGGAGCTTGAGCGCGTTGCCGAACGCGTACGCGAGATCGGCAAAACCAGCGGCGCGCGCGCCAGCGTAGTGGCGTGTGACGTGGCAAAAGCAGAAGATTGCAAACATCTAATTGACGCCACCGTATCCGAATTTGGCGGTATTGATACTATCGTGCTCAACGCTGGCATGACCATGTGGGCAAAATTTGCCGACATCAAAGACATGGCCATTATTGAACGCATCATGCAGGTGAACTACATGGGTGCGGTGTATTGCACACACTACGCGTTGCCGCATTTGACGCGATCACGCGGGCGCATTGTGGGCGTGGCGAGCTTGACGGGTTTAATCGGCGTGCCCACCCGCACCGCCTACGCCGCCAGCAAGCACGCGATGCGCGGCTTTTTTGATTCACTGCGCATCGAGCTCGACACCACTGGCGTCACTGTTACGATGGTCTACCCAGGCTTTGTCGCCACCGGCATTCGCGAAAACGCGACCGGCGCAGACGGCAAGCCCGCCATGATTGACCCCGTGAATAAAGATGACGTCATGAGCGTGGAAGAATGCGCGAGCCAGATAGTTGAGGCTATCGAAACACGTAAACGTGAAGTGGTAATGACGCTCAAGGGTAAGCTCGGTCAATGGCTAAAGCTGATTGCGCCCAGCGTGATTGATGGTATGGCGAAGCGAGCGGTGGCGGGGAATCAGCGACGGGTAGAGGGAAAGTGAAAGTCGTTTATTGGCGAGGTGATTGAAGCAAAAATGCTTGGAGGTGTCCGTTAATGCTGGTTTTTTAGCCACGGATAAACGCAGATGAACATGGATTTTTTGGAACCGCCGATGCACGCCGATTAACGCCGATAAAACCTTTTGAAATTCATATTATTCCCTCACACTGATGTCATTCCTCCTACCAATGACATCCCCTTACCGTTGTCATTCCCCTTACCAATGTCATTCTCTCTCGCTAATGTGATCCTCTCTCACCAATGTCATCCTCTCTCGCTAATGTGATCCTCTCTCACCAATGTCATCCCGAGCGCAGCCGAGGGATATGCTGTTCGTTTTTTCGTATTCACACAAAAAAAGCATATCCCTCGGCTGCGCTCGGGATGACACGATAGATGAAAATTGCAGTATTCGTTTACGTTAAAAAACACCTTTGATCTTGTCTGCGCTAATTTAGCGCAACTATTTTTTTAAGTTAATCATGACCTTCGCCACCTGGCTCACCTACCTACTCGCCGTCTCCATCATCTGCATCTCGCCAGGCCCCGGCGCACTGTCATCCATGTCGGCAGGAATGAAATATGGCTTCGCGGTTGGCATGTGGAATCTCATCGGCTTGCAGTTAGCGATTGTCGTCAACGTGCTACTCATCTGGCTCGGCTTAGGCGCATTGTTAATGACATCCACCACCGCATTTGAAATCATGAAATACGCGGGTGCGGCGTATTTGATTTATCTGGGTATTCAAAAATTTCGTGAGCCGCCGGTGGCGTTTGCAGACATTGCCGCGCGCACAAATTTTGATGACACATCACGTCTCGGTTTGATCAAACAAGGCTTATTCGTCAATCTCACCAATCCAAAAGGCATCGTCTTTTTAGTCGCCGTGCTACCGCAATTTATCGATGCCAGCAAACCAACCGGCATCCAATACGCCATCATGGGATTAACAATGGTTATCGTCGATGTTCTGGTGATGATGTGCTACACGGGCTTGGCCGCGAATGTGCTGAAGCTACTCAAAAATGAAAATCATATTCGCTGGACCAATCGTGGACTAGGCACCATGTTTGTCGCGGCGGGTGGCGCGTTGGCGGTGTTTAAGCGAGGTTAATGAACCGTGCGATCTCCTGCCAGCATACTTTCGGATGTGCTTGCAGCAAAAAATGCGGGCTATTAATTTCTACTACCGTCGCGCTTTGGAAAGTACGCCTCAGCGATTGCTTCGATCGGCGATCTAATAAGCGATCATGCTTCGCTGCTAAAACTAGTATCGGCACATCTGAAATGCACGGCTTATCTTGAATGCGTAGCAGCGAATTTAAGCGTCCTGTTAATGTGCGATATGGCACTGATTTAACGCATTCGCTAATTTGTGTCTTCAACGTAGTGTCATCAATACCATTTAGGCAAGCATGTGAAATCGCTATTGATGTTGACACTCTAGCAACAAATTCTGGCATACCAAGTGCAAGTGAAATTAGTGTTGGGTGTGGCGCCACACTAAAACTTGCGGCAAAAACTGCTGCTCTCAACGGCACTTGATCACGAAGCATCTGACAAAGTAGTACGCCTGAAAATGATTCAGCTACAACAACAGGGGGTTCACCATCAACAATACTATCCATTGCATAAGCGTAAAGCTCATCTAGTCTTGTCATTTCATTGGGATAAATGATTGCCTTTACATTATGCTCAGTAGGAATTTCGGCAGCAAATCTATCAAACAACTTAGCGCTACCGTCTAGTCCAGGCATTAAGAGAATTCGAGCCATCAATACTCACTTCAATTTATTCTAATAAAGGCTGAGGTTAGGATGTACGCAAATATACTCAGCGCGGGTTTCAGCTTCGTTCATTTGCTGGCAGCGTAGCGAGCGAAGTCGTTACTGTCTCGCGTCAGCAGACGCATTAGTTTGGGATGAGTGAACAGCTTATCTTTGCCCATCGTTGTTTCCTGCAACACGCCAACTTCCACGAGCGTTTTTAGGTAGCGCGAGGCAGCATGTCTTTTGCCAAGACCTGCCTCCGTGATGTTGCTAATCCGGCAGTAAGGTTGCTCAAAAATCAACTCAACTAATTCGCGACTATTAATTTTTGCGGCATGTTGTTTTACATGCTCAATCGTATGCACTTGTAGAGCACGAATTGCTGCAATCTTCGCTGTCGTCCAAAGTGCCGTTTCCTCTACGCCGCGCAGCACATACAAAATCCACGGCTCCCACGCTTCGTCGCGCGTTACGCCTAACAGTAGGCTGTAGTAATCCGCTTTGTGGGCAATGATGTAGCGGCTTAAATACAGTATCGGTAGCGTGAGCAAGTTTTCTTGAATTAGAAATAAGCTATTCAATACTCGCCCAGTTCGGCCATTGCCATCCGTAAAAGGATGAATCGCCTCAAACTGGTAGTGCGCCGCCGCCATACGAATGAGCGGGTCAATCTCAATCTCGTTATGCAAAAAACGCTCCCAATTAGCGAGCAGATCGCGCAGTAACGATTCGCCTGCTGGCGGTGTGTAGATTACTTCGCCGGTTCGGTCATTCGCCAATGTCGTGCCCGGTAGGCGCCGCATCCGCATCTCCACACCCTTAAGATGTGTGCAGATCATTTCAGCGGTCGCGGTGGTGAGTGGGCGTTCGGCAATCACTTTGTAGCCTAGCAGCAACGCTTGACTGTGGCGTAGTGCCTCCTTAGTTTGTGAATCAGCGCGTTCGCCAAAGTCACGGTACTGGAATAGTCGGTCTGCGGTCGTGACGATGTTTTCGATCTCCGAACTCGCCTGCGCCTCTAGCAACGGCAGCGTGTTGATCAACACCGCTGGGTTCGGAATCAGTAACGCAGCTTGCTTGAGCTCGGCCAGTGCGGCGCGAGAGCGAATGCACTGTTTCAAAATAGCGTGCGTTTCCAGTGCCGCTGTTGGCGGCAACAGCGGCAGGCCGTTGTACGGCTGGTCTGGCTGCCAGCGTGATGTCGCATTGACTGCATAAGTTGCATTGGTGCTGTTTTGGAGTTTTTGAACCATTAACAGAGTGTATGTTGCTGATAACACCATGTCAACTGTTAATGGTGCATTTTTTTAATTATTGCGCCATTGAGTGCAGCGATGGTACAGGCGACACCACATGTGGGATTGATGGCATATTGATAGGATTTCAGCGCCATTACCTACTCAAACGCACCTAACGTGGTTAGAAAGTAACGTTTTCTTTACATGTAGAAGGCGATATGCAAAGAAAACGGTGTTTTTTGCGACACGTTCGACACTCGCGCGACCAAGTCACTGAAATAATATTTAGCAAAAAAAGACAAACTCTAATACTAGCGAATGTTTCAAAGCATTTTAGCTTGAAAGTACCCGTGGATAGACGAGTTTTAATTTTTGTCGATCTCAGCCCAAGTAGCAGAAGACGGCATGATAAAACGAGTTTTATGCAAGCGCCTTTCGACGTACGATCTATACAAGCCTAAATCAATTGCAAACTGATGTTGAAGCGTGGGTCAACAGTTACAATCAAGATCGCACCCACTCAGGCAAACAATGCTTTGGCAAAACGCCAATGCAAGCTTTGCAAGATAGTATGCTGTTGGCGTTAGCAAAACAACTAGACCAGCATCTAAATCAGGAAGTAGCAGCACATGAAACATGCAACGACAAATGTTGTCCGTCAGTTCAAGTCGTGGCTAGGACATTTTCAGCGCTGTTCGATTTTCATTCGCTCCAACAAATTCAACTGGACTTGACGATGACAAGTATTCAACAACGTGCCGAGTTGCAACGCCGAATCTGGCAAATCGCCAACGACGTGCGTGGTGCGGTCGATGGCTGGGACTTTAAGCAATATGTCTTGGGCGCCCTTTTCTATCGCTTCATCAGCGAAAATTTCGCCAGCTACATCGAAGGCGGCGACGAGAACGTCAAGTACGCCGAACTATCGGATAAGGTGATAACACCGGAAATCAAAGATGATGCCATCAAGACCAAGGGCTATTTCATCTACCCCAGCCAGCTGTTTGCCAAAGTGGCGGCTAGTGCAAAAGCGAACGAAAGTCTGAACACCGACCTGGCTGCCATCTTTGCTGCCATTGAAGCCTCCGCCAACGGCTACCCATCCGAGCGCGACATCAAAGGCTTGTTTGCCGACTTCGACACCACCAGCAATCGCCTTGGTAACACGGTCAACGATAAAAACACCCGCTTGGCTGCCGTACTCAAGGGTGTGGACGAGCTCGATTTTGGTGATTTTGACGCCAGCCACATCGACCTATTTGGCGATGCGTACGAATTCCTCATCTCCAACTACGCCGCCAATGCCGGCAAGTCAGGCGGCGAGTTTTTCACGCCGCAGCATGTTTCAAAGCTGATTGCCCAACTCGCCATGCACAAGCAAACCAGCGTAAACAAAATCTACGACCCAGCCTGTGGCTCCGGCTCACTGTTGTTGCAAGCAAAAAAGCATTTTGACCAGCACCTGATAGAAGACGGCTTCTTCGGGCAAGAGCTTAACCACACCACCTACAACTTGGCGCGGATGAACATGTTCTTGCACAACGTCAACTACGACAAGTTCAACATCCAGCTCGGCGACACACTTATCGAGCCGCACTTTGGCGACGAAAAACCCTTTGACGCCATCGTTTCTAACCCGCCCTACTCGGTGAGGTGGAAAGGTTCAGACGACCCCACACTCATCAACGACGACCGCTTTGCCCCGGCGGGCGTGTTAGCCCCCAAATCCAAGGCCGACTTCGCTTTTGTATTGCACGCGCTAAGTTACCTTTCCAGCAAAGGGCGCGCCGCCATCGTCTGCTTCCCCGGTATCTTTTACAGAGGTGGTGCGGAGCAAAAAATCCGCCAATACCTCGTGGACAACAATTACGTGGAAACGGTGATCTCACTCGCACCAAACCTGTTCTTCGGCACCACCATCGGCGTGACTATTTTGGTGCTGTCCAAACACAAGACCGACACCACCACCCAGTTCATCGACGCCAGCGGCCTGTTCAAGAAAGAAACCAACAACAACGTGCTGCTGGAAACACACATCGAGCAGATCATGCAGGTGTTCGATAGCAAAGCAAATATCGATCACTTCGCGCAATCCATCCTGTTTGAAAAGGTGGCTGCCAAAGAATACAACTTGTCCGTCAGCAGCTATGTCGAAGCCAAAGATAACCGCGAAGTGGTGGACATCGCCAAGATCAATGCCGAGCTGAAAACCACGGTGGCCAAGATCGACAAACTTCGCACGGAAATTGATGCCATCGTCGCTGAGATTGAAGGTGGAGCACCAGACGCATGAGCGACATCATCATCTACACCACTGAAGACGGCGCAACCAACATTGACTTGCGCTTAGAAAATGGCACGGTTTGGTTATCCCAACTGGAAATTGCCGAGCTTTTCCAGACCAGCAAGCAAAACATCAGCAAACATATACAAGCCATTTTTGATGACCACGAGCTTGCAGCTGAGGCAACTGTCAACCAGCAGTTGACAGTTCAAAAAGAAGGTGGACGCGAGGTTTCACGCAAGCTGGCGCTCTACAACCTCGATGTCATTCTGGCAGTGGGCTACAGAGTACGCTCCGTGCGCGGTGTGCAATTCAGACGCTATGCCTCCACCGTATTGAAGGAATATCTCGAAAAAGGCTTTGCGCTTAATGACGAACGTTTGAAAAACTTGGGTGGGGGCAACCACTGGAAAGAACTGCTGAATCGCATTCGCGATATCCGTTCCAGCGAAAAAGTGATGTACCGCCAAGTACTGGATCTGTATGCCACCGCAACAGACTACGACCCTGACAACGAAGCCAGCGTAACATTTTTCAAAATCGTGCAAAACAAACTGCACTACGCTGCCCACGGCCACACCGCCAGTGAAGTCATATACCTGCGTGTGGATAGCAACAAGCCCTTTGCCGGATTAAGCAATTTCAAAGGCGACCAGCCCACCCAAGCCGAAGCCATGATCGCCAAAAATTACCTTGATGAACAAGAGCTCAAGGTATTAAACAACCTCGTCTCCGCCTACTTTGATCTAGCCGAATTAAACGCCATTGAGCAACGCGCCATGTGCATGGCCGACTATGTGCGCGAGCTGGACACGATTCTTAAAGCCGCTGGGCGCAAACTGCTAGACAACGCAGGCCGCATTTCCCATGTGCAAGCAGAAACCAAAGCCAAAACGGAGTTCCAAAAATACAAAGCGAAGACGCTGGCCAATGTGGAAAAAGACTACCTGAAAACCATAGCTGCTCTGGAAAAACAGGCTAACGCAGAGATTCGTAAAAAATGAGCAGCGTGAGCTTTATGGAAAAGCTGCTGGATGGCTCGGTAGTCATATGGCGACCTCTAGTACAGCTTGTCAAGATAAAACATGGAAGAGATTGGAAAGGCCTAAATTCGGGGGATATCCCCGTTTATGGGTCAGGTGGAATCATGGGGTATGTCGGCTCATATTCGTATGACAAGCCAACGGTTTTAATTCCGCGCAAGGGATCAATCACCAATATATTTTACGTAGAAACGCCATTCTGGAATGTTGACACCATTTACTACACGGATATCGACACGTCAAAAATCGTTCCAAAGTATCTGTACCACTTCATTAAAACTATTGACTTGATGTCACTCGATACAGGCTCTGGAAGGCCGAGCCTGACCCAAGCGATATTGAACGATATTCTTATCCCTATCCCATGCCCAGAAAACCCGAAGAGATCGCTTGAAATCCAGTCGGAAATCGTCCGCATTCTGGACGCATTTACCTCGCTTACAGCCGAGCTTACAGCCGAGCTTACCACCCGCAAAAAACAATACAAGCACTATCGCGACCAGTTGTTGAGTTTTGAAACAATAGCGGTAGATCACCTAACAATGGGGCAGGAAGGGACCGGAGAATTCATTCGTGGCGGGGGATTACAAAAAAAAGACTTCACGGAAGTAGGTATTGGTTGTATTCACTATGGACAAATTTACACTCACTTTGGCGTGTTCGCTGACAAGACCAAAACTTATGTATCAAAAGAATTTTTCAAGAAAGCACGCAAAGCTAAATCAGGGGATTTGGTCATAGCCACTACAAGTGAGAACGATGAAGACGTCTGTAAGGCGGTTGCTTGGCTTGGGCGTGAAGAAATTGCAGTAAGCAGCGATGCTTGCATTTATAGACATAAATTAAACCCAAAGTATGTTTCTTACTTTTTTCAAACCCAGCAATTTCAAAAACAGAAAAGACAATACATTACGGGCACAAAAGTACGGCGTGTGAACGCTGATGATTTAGCAAAGATATTAATCCCTGTACCTTCGTCTGAAGAACAAGCCCGCATCGTCGCCATCCTCGACAAATTCGATGCGCTGACCCACTCCATCACCGAGGGCCTGCCGCGCGAAATCGAATTGCGCCAAAAGCAATACGAGTATTACCGCGACTTGCTATTGAGTTTCCCCAAGCCGGAAGAGGCGGTGACCTGATATGAGCAAGACGCTGACCGACATCGCCCAGCAGCTGAAAAACACCGATAAAAAGGTGCAGCTGATTTACGCCTTCAACGGCACAGGCAAAACGCGTCTGTCGCGGGAATTCAAGCAACTGACCTCACCAAAAGCGGATGGTGAAGAGACGCATTCATCAGAGTTAGCGGTCAAGAAAATTCTCTACTACAGCGCGTTTACGGAAGACTTGTTCTACTGGGATAACGATTTGGGGCAGGATGCTGAGCCCAAGTTACGAATCCAGCCCAATTCATTCACTAAATGGGTGCTTGAAGAACAAGGCCAAGACCAGAGCATCACAGCAACCTTTCAGCGCTACACCAGCGAGAAATTGACGCCGCATTTCAGCGTGGACTTTTCGGCGGTTAGCTTTTCGTTTGAGCGCGGCAACAATGAGCAAGAACCGAACATCAAAATCTCCAAAGGCGAGGAGAGCAACTTTATTTGGAGTGTGTTCAACGCGCTGCTTGAGCAATTGATTTCCGAGCTGAACATCGCGGAACTCGCCAATCGCTCCACCGATGTCTTCAACAATTTGGAGTATGTGTTCATTGACGACCCGGTCAGCTCACTCGATGACAATCACCTGATTCAGTTGGCCGTGGACTTAGCGCAGCTCGTCAAATCAAACGACTCTAGCGTTAAGTTTGTTATCACGACCCACAACCCGCTTTTTTTCAATGTGCTCTGCAACGAGTTTGCTAGCGATGAAAAAACTGAGCACCACAGCTGGAAATCAAAATGGTTCAACAAGTCACGATTGGAGAAAAACAGTGACGACAGTCTTTACCTAGCAGAGCAGTCAAACGATTCTCCTTTTGCATATCACCTGCACCTGATATTGCAACTTGAGGAAGCAATAAAAAGTGGGCAGATCGAAAAATATCACTTCAACCTGCTACGCAATGTACTCGAAAAGACGGCAACATTTCTCGGATATAAAAGGTGGGAACACCTTTTGCCTGAGGCAGATGATGGCTTGCCGAATCCGTACGCAAAGAGAATTGTGAACTTCTCAAGTCACTCCAAGCACGCTGCTGAAGAAGTGTCAGTACTGAAGCCAGAAGAGAAGCAGGTTCTGGAAAAATTGGTCAAGCACGTTATCGAGCGCCATCAATTCTGGAAAGAAAAAACAACATGATTGAATATAGCTCTATCGCCGAATCCAGAAACTTTATCATTCTGGACAGATACACACAGCAATTGAAAGTCTCTGAAAACTACCAGAGCGAATATGACCTCGAGCGCGAGTTCATTCGCGATTTGGTTAATCAAGGCTATGAGTTTCTATCTGAGATGCGCACGCCAGATGCCTTACTGGCCAATGTGCGCGTACAACTGCAGACGCTGAATAACGTGCAATTCGCCGATGGCGAGTGGCAGCGGTTTGTTGAAACTTGGCTGGACAGACCCAGTGACGGCATTGCCGACAAAACGCGTAAGATTCACGACGACTACATTCACGACTTTGTCTTTGACGACGGCCATATTCAGAACCTCTACCTGCTGGACAAAAAACACCTTGCTCGAAACAAGGTACAGGTCATTAAGCAGTTTGAGCAGGCTGGCTCCCACGCCAATCGTTATGACGTGACGATTTTGGTCAATGGCCTGCCGCTGGTGCAGGTGGAGCTAAAGAAACGCGGCGTGGCGATTCGCGAGGCCTTTAACCAAGTACATCGTTATAGCAAAGAGAGCTACAACAGCGCGCATTCTTTGTTCAAATTTTTGCAGCTTTTTGTCATTAGCAACGGCACAGATAGCCGCTATTTCGCCAACACCACGCAGCGCAACAAGAACAGCTTCGACTTCACCATGAACTGGGCGAAGGCTGACAATAGCCTGATCAAGGATCTGCAGGACTTTACCGCCACCTTCTTTCAGAAACACACGCTGCTTAATGTGCTGCTCAACTATTCTGTGTTCGATGCCAGCGACACGTTGTTGGTGATGCGCCCGTACCAGATCGCGGCAACCGAGCGCATTCTGTGGAAGATCAAGAGCGCCTATCAAGCAAAGGATTGGAACACCACCGAGGGCGGCGGTTTCATCTGGCACACGACAGGCTCTGGTAAGACGCTGACCAGCTTTAAGGCGGCGCGTTTAGCCACCGAGCTGGATTTCATCGACAAGGTTTTCTTCGTCGTGGACCGGAAGGATCTGGACTATCAGACCATGAAGGAATACCAGCGCTTTTCGCCGGACAGCGTGAATGGGTCTGATAGCACTGCGGGGCTCAAGCGCAACTTGGACAAGGACGACAACAAGATCATCGTCACGACCATTCAAAAGCTCAACAATCTGATGAAGAACGAAGGCGACCTGCCGATCTACAGCAAGCAGGTCGTTTTTATTTTTGATGAATGCCACCGCAGCCAGTTTGGTGAAGCGCAGAAGAACCTGAAGAAGAAGTTCAAGCGGTTCTATCAATTCGGCTTTACTGGCACGCCAATCTTTGCACAGAACGCGCTCGGCGCGGATACAACTGCCAGCGTGTTTGGCCGCGAATTGCACTCGTATGTGATTACCGATGCGATTCGCGACGAAAAGGTGCTGAAATTCAAGGTGGACTACAACGATGTGCGCCCGCAGTTCAAAGCCATCGAAACCGAGAAAGACGAGAAAAAGCTTAGCGCGGCAGAAAATAGGCAGGCGCTGCTGCACCCTGACCGCATTCGCGAGATCACCCACTACATCTTGAACAACTATCGGCAGAAGACTCATCGCCTGCAAGCGGGCACTTATCACGCAAATAAGGGCTTCAACGCGATGTTCGCGGTTAGCAGTGTGGACGCTGCCAAGCTGTATTACGAGTCGTTCAAGGAGCTGCAAAAAAATAGCCAAACCACACAGCGGCCGCTGAAAGTCGCGACGATCTTCTCGTTCGCGGCCAACGAGGAGCAGGATGCGATTGGCGACATTCAGGATGAAAGCTTTGAAGTTTCAGCCCTGAATAGCAGCGCCAAGGAATTTTTGAACGCTGCCATCGCGGACTACAACGTGTTGTTCAAAACCAACTTCAGCGTGGATAGCAATGGCTTTCAGAACTACTATCGCGAGCTGGCCAAGCGCGTTAAGGGTGCAGACGATAGCGGCAAGAGACTTCCCCCCGACGAGCAAGTTGATTTGCTCATCGTCGTCGGCATGTTCCTCACCGGCTTTGATGCCCCCACGCTGAATACGCTGTTTGTCGACAAAAACCTGCGCTACCACGGACTGATGCAGGCGTACTCGCGTACCAACCGCATTTTTGACGCTACCAAGACCTTCGGCAATATCGTCACGTTCCGCGACTTGGAGCAGGCGACAATCGACGCCATTACCTTATTCGGTGACAAGAACACCAAAAACGTCGTGCTGGAAAAGAGCTACAAGGAATATATGCAAGGCTTCACTGATACAGCCACAGGTGAAGCGCGACGTGGCTTCGTGGAGGTGGTGAAGGAGCTCAAAGCACGCTTTCCCGACCCTGCGGCTATCGAAAAGGAGGCGGACAAAAAAGCTTTCGCGAAACTCTTTGGCGAGTACTTGCGCGTTGAGAACGTTCTCCAAAACTACGACGAGTTCGTCAGTTTAAAGGCGTTGCAAAGCGTGGACATGACTGACGTGGCAGCGGTTGAGGCATTCAAAGCCAAACACTATTTGAACGATGACGATTTGGCCGCCCTGCAAGCCATCAAGATACCAGCTGAGCGGAAAATCCAAGATTACCGTTCGACGTATAACGACGTACGCGACTGGCTGCGTCGAGAAAAAACGTCCGCCGAAAGGGAAAAGTCCACCATCAACTGGGATGACGTGGTCTTTGAGGTAGATCTGCTGAAATCGCAGGAAATCAATCTGGATTACATCTTGGAGCTGATTTTCGAGCACCACAAGAAAACCAAGATTAAATCAGAGTTGGTTGATGAGGTGCGGCGAGTGATTCGCGCCAGCGTGGGCAGCCGCGCCAAAGAAGGCCTTTTGGTCGACTTCATCAATCAGACGGATCTGAATCAACTGGGTGACAAGGCCAGCGTAATTGATGCGTTTTTCACCTTCGCCCAAGCAGAACAGCAGCGCGAAGCGGCGGCGCTAATCGATAACGAAAACCTGAATGCAGAGGCGGCAAGACGCTATATCACCACCTCTCTCAAGCGCGAATTTGCCAGTGACAGTGGTACAGAGCTCAATGCGGTCCTACCAAAGATGAGTCCGCTAAATCCGCAGTACTTGACGAAAAAGCAAAGTGTTTTTCAGAAAATCGCCGCATTTGTTGAGAAGTTCAAAGGCGTGGGCGGGCAAGTCTGAAGGTGAATAACATGCGGTAGAGAAGCTACGCGAGTCATCACTCCATCCGGGCTACAAAAGCGCTACCTAAATACCTGAAACTGTGCAACAAAAAATGTTGTCCGTCAGATCAAGTTGTGGCTAGGACAAATAAACGCTCGTGATTACGCTACTCTTTGCCATTGAATTTATTACGTGAGCTATTAGCCACTCACATACAAATTAACGACACAAGCCAATTCCTGCATCAAGCGCGTACTACCGCTGCCCGCCAAACACCACCAAAAATAAAAATAACAAAAATAATATCCCCGCTATAAGGAAAAAAATCTTCCAGCCTGACTTAGGCGATTCACCTTCGACTTCACCTGTTTGTCCATTCACCACGAAGCGGTAGGTTTTGCCTTTGAATAAATACGCGGACATCCACATCGGTAGCAAGATGTGTTTGAAGGTGAGATGACTGTATTGGGTGTTGAGTGAGGAGATGCGTTGTTGATCGCCGCCGATGTCTTGACGCACGAGGGATTGCACGGTGGATTCAATTTGCTGCTTGCCGGTGGCGAATGCGGCGCTTAAGCCAACCGAATACGCTTCGGCTTGAAAGCCGGAAATGTATTCTTCTTGGTAGGGCACGAGCTCGGCAGTATTCCAAGTGCGGAGTTTGCCGGACATGCTGCTTAATAATTTTTGCCCGACGCCGCCCAATTGGGCGAACGCTTGTTGTGCATCCGCGCTTGATTGTTTGCCGATGGTTGAGGTGCTGGTGCCAGACACCAATACATCGTTATGAAAGTATGAGACTTCGCCGGATACGTGAGTCCAATCAGTCACCGTGCGAGTTTGCGATACGCGCTCGCCGCTGGAGTTGGTGGTGGTGTAGCTCTCGGTGCGGTCGTCACCGCGCTGGCCAGTGTAGGAGGTGAAGGTATTGGCGTCAAAAGTCCAGTACGGGACATAAAGACCTTTGATGCCGCCGTCACTTTGCACGTATTTTTTGAGCGCATTAGGCGCCATCCAGAGGCCTTTAATCCAGCCGCGCCATTTGTCTTGCGCCTGTAATTTGGTGACGTTGAAGGGCACAATCGATTTCGGTTTGATGAGCCGCTGCGCGTAGCTTTTGCTCGTCAACGGTGTGCCGCAAAAAATGCAGGCACTCGCGTAAAGATTAGCGGGCAGCGTTTGCTCACCGCCGCAGTTTTTGCATTTGATTTGTTCTTGCTCGTGGGTCTCTTGCTCGGCTTCTATTTTTTTAAGCCATGTGGCGAGATCAAGCTCTTCAACAATGGTTGTCTTCTCATCAAATTCATTCGCCGCGCCACAAAAATCACATTTCAAGCTCGTCGTGCCAGGTGAAAAAGATAATTTCGCACCGCAAGATTTACAGGGGAAAGCGCGGACTTTATCGGTCATCGCATCGATTATGGTTTGAGAGGCGTTGGGGTTTTGCATAGTTTTATATAACCCGTTTATTCATGAGGCGTTTGGGGCATTTATGCTTGAAACGGCATGTAGATATTGCACTTTGCTGCGGTTAATATCAGCTTTGTTTGCTAACTTTTTTGCCACAGATGAACTCAGATGCACATGGATAAAAAATCTGCGTTTATCCGTGTTCATCTGAAGCTAAAAAAGTCGCGCTATGGCATTAAGCTGGCGGCAACGGCGGGGGCGAATTCGCAAATAGCGCGGCCAGATCAGCAACCTCGCCTGCCTTCACCCACTGCGCCATGCCTGCTTTCCATACCAGCGAATCACGTTTTAATTGCCCACCGCTCGCTTGTGATTGCAGCGCGATCATGTCGAATGGCCCCGTCTGTGCGCCGCCGACGGCGACGTGGAATGCGACGGCAGTTGGCAATGGTGGCGGCGCGCCAGCGCCAGCGTTGGTCGCACCCATCGCGCCACCCATTTGATTCGCCATTTGCGCGCCCATCGCAAAGCCAGCGCCTAGCCCCATACCCGCACCAGCAGCGGAATTTGGTGTGGTGGCGGCAGCTTGTATGGCACTCGCGGTTTCGTACTGCGTGTAGGCTTGTAAATTACCGACTGCCGCAATCGCACCGCGCTTATCAATCGCCTTTTCAACTTCTTCGGGCAAGCCAATATCTTGTACCTGCACTTCGCAAAGCTCTAAGCCCATCGCTTCAAAATCCACCCCAATGCGCTCGCGCAGCATCTTACCCATTTCGGTGACTTTGGCTTCCATATCAATAATCGAAATGCCCAGCTCTGGCATGACTTCTTTAATACGTAAACCAATTTTGCCGCGCAGGTTTTCTTGAATCTGCTCAGTCGTAAATCTGCCTTCGGTGCCCGAAATATCTTTGATGAAAATGCCCGCGTCTTTTATGCGGATGGTGTAAATACCAAAGGCGGTCGCACGCACGATGCCGAATTCTTTATCGCGCATGGTGGCAGGGCCTGGCGTGCCCCATTTCAAATCAGTAAATTTGCGCGTATTGACAAAATACACTTCAGCCTTGAATGGCGATTCAAAGCCGTATTTCCAACCTTTGATGGTAGAAAGTATTGGTAAATTTTGCGTGGTGAGCGTGTGCATGCCGGGCTTAAACACATCCGCGATTTGACCTTCGTTGATAAATACCGCCATCTGGCCTTCGCGCACGGTGAGCTTCGCGCCGTATTTAATTTCATTGTTATGCCGCTCGTAACGATAGACAAGCGTGTTGGAGGAATCATCGAGCCATTCGATGATGTCGATTAATTCGCCAGTGAGTTTTTTTACCCAGTCAATCATGATGTTTTCCTTTTGAAAAAAGACGGCAATCGGTCGCTATACTTTAGAAAATCTATACGACCCTAACAAACATTATCACGAATTCTTATTACATTCAGGATAGAAAAAAGATGGCCATTTCAGTCACTCAACTCAATATTTATCCGGTCAAAGGCTTATGTGGCATCACGCTTGATGCCTGCGAAATGACATCGCGTGGGCTCAAAAATGATCGACGCTTTATGATTATTGACCGCGACCATGAATTTATCAGCCAGCGTGAGATACCTAAAATGGCGACCGTGTGGACGGAGCTCATCGGCGGCGAACTTGAATTCGCCGTACCAGATCGAGAGCCAATACGCGTTGACGCCGCCCCTCGCGCGCTGCCCACGCGCACGGTGCGCGTATGGTCGTCACACGTACACGCACACACCGTGAGTGCGCAGGCAGATGAATGGCTATCGGATTATTTAGGCATTGATGCGCGCCTCGTCTATATGCCCGATAGCGCCGAACGTCGATGCAGCCCCGACTACGCCAAAAATAATGAAATTGTCAGCTTCGCCGATGGCTACCCAGTGCTCATCACCAATGAAGCTTCACTCACTGATTTGAATACGCGCATCACCGCGAGTGGCGGCAGCGCCGTGCCAATGAATCGCTTTCGCGGCAATATTGTGGTGAGCGGCGCACCCGCGTGGGCGGAGGACAGTTGGGGCGACATCGCGATTGGTGATGCGGTATTTCGCGCGGTCAAACCCTGCGCGCGCTGCCAAGTGACCACCACCGATCAAGCCAGCGGTGAAGTCGTAGGCCCCGAGCCACTCAAGACGCTATCCACCTTTCGCGATAACGGAAAAGGGATTATGTTTGGTGTAAATTTAGTGCCCGTCAAACTTGGGCGGGTAGCAGTTGGTGACGTGCTAACGTTTTTATAAACACTATATTTGGCGTGCCGTTTGAATGATATTTGACTGAAGATGAACGCTGCTATTAGCTATTAGTTATTAGCGTTTTTGAAAATTCAGACTTCTTATGATTCGGCAATTAAACATGACAAATAGTTTGTGTCATCCCGAGCGTAGCCGAGGGATATGCTTTTCGATTTTTCGTTGTGCATCCAGAAAGCATATCCCTCGGCTACGCTCGGGATGACAAATTTATATATTGGACGCAATTTATGATGATGAAAAACTGTTTTTCACGTGCATTTTTCAATTAAATTTTTAACCATATTTAATTGCCGAATCAATAATGAATTTATCGTCATAGAACGATTCCAAAACCCGAGCGAATTTCACCTAACGTCACCGAAAAATAATCAGCGCCTTCAAGGTACGTCCATTTTTTTGACATCCCTAAACATCTCAATTTAATACGTTTCACTTCCCCAAAATTGCGAAAAAAGAAAACAACCATTTTGGGAAATCCGATTGGATTTTTAAGTAGGACTCTGCTTTCTTTATCTCTCGCATAGCGAATCTTGTCTCTAAGGCTCATTGGCGTGATGGCAAATTTTGACCAAATCTGAACCTGCATTTCTCCTAAGAGACCAGTGTCACAACCGAAAATAAGGTGCGAAATATCGTGCGCCTTTACCAAGTCTTTAGCTTCAGCACTTTTATACATATACCAACGCGTGAACTGCGGATTAAATTGATAATGCAGCTCTAGCGCAATACCGAGCGTCAACTGATTTGCTTGAGCAGAATATAGTTCTTGATATGACAAGTTCTTCAAAAAATCACTTCCGTAAAAATAGCTCAAAATTTTTAAGCGCTTACGATTTTCCCCGTTTGCCTAAATGTAGATTCGAGTAGTGCAGCAAAGTTCAGCTGAGCGCTGCAGCTCTACAGCATACGGGTGTCAGATGCATAGAAATTGGGTCGGCTTAAATGTATTGCTAAGCTGCGGTGTGATTTAAATACCCCACTGCAAATGCAACCCATAGCGCAGTGATCAGCGTAAGACTGGTCAAAAAAACAGGAAAACGGTGCATCACTTTATTGTACGTGCACTGAATAAAACTATGCAGATAGCGCAGGGCGACAAAACCCCATGAAAAGTAGATTAGCCAATCTGGCAAATACCCAGTTGCTATTGCGATTGCGCAAAGTGCATAGAACAATACGGGCGCTTCAAACAAGTTTTTATAGTTGTCCGCAGCCTGCACATTTTCTAGCAGCGCGGCCATTTGAATTGAATTTGACGTGTCCTGTGGGTTAACACGCTTAGCGCGCATTTCCTTAACGCGATTTTGCAATAAGCGTAAGGCAACAAGAAATACGAGAACAGCCATTGCGGCACATGCCGCGACTAAATGCGCTTGATTGGTCATGAGAGATTCCTGATTTGCGGTTTAACGTAG
>JANNWG010000039.1:0-21701 GCA_031414695.1 Burkholderiales bacterium | reverse complement strand
ACGATCAGTTGCGCGTTGAATAAAGGCGTCAAAGGATTCCTCGCGCACCATTGGCTCTGCTGAATGCAGTAAATTACGTTCGCCATTTTTACCGATGACAACTATGCCAACGTGGGACGCCCAAAATCCCCCGTTTTGTCCACTGGAAATCACATTCACAAAGTCACCTTCTTGAAGCTGACTGGCAACATTGGCAATCGCAGTTTTTGGCACAAATGTTTCTGTCACGGTTTCAATTGGCACGCTGTGATTTAGGTTGTAACGGCTCTTGAAAAATTTGGTGCGATCCACGGTTAGCGGGTAGCGTTGCGTACGCTCGCCTGCAAGGGCTGCGGTTATATCACTTACCAACCATTGATTTTGCGGATTCCAATCTGCCTCGGTGTAGTGATTACGCGTGGTCACACCAATCACGCCATCGCGATAACGGATGCGTTGCAGCATCCAAAAAAATTCTTGCCATGATTGCGATAACGCCATAGCGTAGGTGTGTTCGGCAAACACCACGCAATCACTTTTTTCTAAATTAAACAGCGGCTGATCATCTATCGTCTCATACGGAAATTCGCCGAGCAAATAAATATCATAAGGCTGACCAATATTTTTACGACCCAAATGCGCGATGCGCGCGCGTAAGTTTGGCTCAGCAATTTGCAAATAGGCAATGTAGCGACCAACTTCATCAGGCTTCATGCGGAAGAGTGGCTTGTTGATGAGTGCGCTGAGTTGGCTTGCATTCATGTTGACCATAGCGGCAGCTGCCACCTGTACGTCTGTTGGCGCGATAGTTAATGGTGTGGGTTCAACTTTAAGCGATGTCGAGCAGCCCGCAAATAGCAAAACGTAAATAGCGCTGAAAAGTAATGTAGTAATTTTTTTCATAGTTAATTTGAAGTGAGCTAAACCGTATGCTGAGATGATACCGCGCTAAAATACGATTATGTAAGGTGCAGTTATTAAGCAGCAGCGCTTAATAGTTGTTAAACGGGAAGTGCGTGCGGCTATTTTGAGTTCAGCCCAATCGCACACTGCCCCCGCAACGGTGATTGGAATAATTGGTGTCGTAGGTCCACTGGATTGCAACTTGATCTGGGAAGGAGATACCAATAACGACGCAAGTCGTTCATCCATCAGTCCGGATATCGGCCTTGCATCGTTAACGCGCATTATCCATGCGCGTAGCGCGGGATTGGTAGCATAAACATTATGCGGCCAGTCATTTCATTCACTTGCGGGGACGCCAGTGATATTTATAAACGACCATGGAAACTATTAAAAACGAAACTTTTGCACGTCCTATTTCTTTAGCAATACTTCACATCAACATCATCTCGGCCTTGGCGTTTGCCTCCTCAGCTGCATTGGCGAACGACAATATTGTTGTTACCGCCACTCGTACCGCCACTCCGGTTGCTTCACTACTCGCACAAGCTGCCATCATCACTCGTGATGATATTGAAGCAGCAGGCCCCATAAGCCTAGTGGAGTTACTACAGCGTCGAGCAGGTATCGAAATTCGCGCGACTGGCGGGCCAGGGCAAACATCAAGCGTATTTATCCGCGGTGCTAATTCAAATCACACCTTAGTATTAGTCGATGGCATGCGGTTGGGCTCATCGACCACGGGTGCGCCAGCATTTGAAAATATTCCGCTGGATATCATCGAACGTATTGAGGTTGTAAAAGGCCCACGCTCTGGCCTCTATGGCTCGGATGCAATTGGTGGTGTGATCCAAATTTTCACGCGGCGTGCGAATAAAACTAGCAAGCAAGTCACTCTTGGTGCGGGCAGTACCGATACGCGTAATCTCAATGCCGCATTTAATGCGGTCAACGGTGACACCACCTACAGCCTCACTGCAGGCTATACCAAGATTGATGCGCCCTCGGCGACGAATCCTGTTGCGGGTAGTTTTACTTTTAACCCTGACCGTGACCCTACCCAAAACACCAACGGCAAAATCGGGTTTGCACATCGCTACAACGCATTAGATCGTGTGGCGATTGATGTGTGGCAGTCGCGCAGCAAAACACGATTTGATTCAGGCCCAGGTAATCTTGATACCTACAATCAGCAGACTCATACGGGCGCATCAATCAAGTCAGATAATCAATTTGCGCCGATTTGGTTATCGCGACTCAATTTCGGCCAAACCATTGATGACAGCCGCGTTACCTCTGCCTTTCCTGGCAAATTCAAAACAACCCAACAGCAGCTTGGTTGGCAAAACGATTTGACGCTCGGCGCCGGCACGGTCATCATCGGTGCAGAGAGACGCGAAGAGAAGGTCGATAGCACGACAAATTACAACCGTAAAGAACGCACTACAGATTCACTTTTTGTAGCCACCTCGCAGACATTTAACGCGATGTTGCTATCTGCAAATATCCGGCGTGATCGTGAAGATCAATTTGGTAGCCGCAATACCGGTGGTGTGAGTCTAGGTTGGCAGGCCGCCAGCGCGCATTTGCTGTATGTCAGCGCGGGTAACGCATTTCGTGCGCCGTCATTTAATGATCTTTATTTTCCGGGCTTCTCGAATGCGTTATTGCAGCCCGAAAAATCGCGCTCACATGAGCTGGGTTGGCGCTATACAACGACTGGCACTAAGGTAAATGTCGCGTACTTTGATAACAAAATTGAGAATCTAATTGCGTTCGATTTTGTAACGTCAAGGCCGCAAAACATACAGCGCGCAACCATTAAGGGCTGGGAAGCTAATGCGGAAATCGACCTTTTTGGACTCAATTGGCGTGCAGCGCTGACGTCACAATCGCCTGAAAATGCATTAACTGGCCGACTGCTTCGTTCCCGCGCAAAAGTTTTCGGCACTGTCGGCGTGAGCCAGACTGTAGGCGCATGGTCATGGCGCGCGGATGTGGTGGGCAATGGCGCACGATTTGATTCTGCCAACGAAGCGTCAAGCTCGCGTATGGGTGGTTACGCACTGGTCAATGCGAATTTGCGTTATCAATTAAGCCCGCAATGGCAGCTTGAACTTGTTGGCAATAATTTAGGTGATCGTCGTTACGAATTAGCGCGTGGTTATAACCAGCTTGGTAGACAGTTATTACTCAACATTCGGTTGAGCATGTAGTTTTTTATAGCCAGTCTTGTCGCATGATAGGCTGAAACACCCCGTCTAGCGGGGTGTTTCAGCCTAAACTAAAAAAATCGGAGTCAGTATGCAGTGGCAAAGCCCACCTATTCCTAGCGTAGCGCTGCATCTTACAAATGCGCTGCATGCTAAATTAAATAGCCTCACAAAGCCTGTCGGCTCGCTCGGGCAATTAGAAAACCTTGCGTTTCGTATTGGCATGATGCAAGGGGTCACAAGCCCTGTCATCACCGCGCCGCAGGTACTTATTTTTGCAGGTGATCATGGTGCAGCACTTGATGGTGTGAGCGCTTATCCGCAAGATGTTACGTGGCAGATGGTCGATAATTTTCTTAGCGGCGGTGCGGCGATTTCTGTCTTATCGAGAGCGAACAATTTAGGTCTAATCGTGGTTGACGCGGGCGTTAACCATGATTTCGAGGCGCACATTTTTCAGCGTCACACCACTCATCCACAATTCATCAACGAAAAAATTGCGCACGGCACTAAGTCATTTGTGCATGGCGCTGCAATGTCACGAGATGAGGCGTGTGCAGCGTTGGCGGCAGGGCGAAAAATTGCAGAGCGCGTGTGTAGTGAAGGCACAAATTTAATTGCGTTTGGCGAAATGGGCATAGGGAACACCGCTTCAGCATCGCTTCTCATGCATCATTTCACGGGCGTGCCACTGGTTGATTGCATCGGTCGCGGCACTGGCCTTGATGACGTAGGGCTTGCGCGCAAACAAGCGCTACTCGCGCGAGCGGTGACGCATATTAAAAAAGATGCGGATGTCATTGACGCGCTCGCCCAATACGGCGGCTTTGAAATCGCCATGATGGCAGGTGCGATGCTGGGTGCTGCCACACAGCGCGCAGTGATTGTGGTGGATGGCTTTATTAGCAGCGCAGCACTGCTCGTGGCAGCCGCAATCGATAGAGACGTGAAAGATTACGCCATCTGCGCGCATCTGTCCGACGAGCGCGGTCACGCGTTGATGTTAAATGCGCTAGAGGTGAAGCCGCTGTTATCGCTGCAAATGCGCTTAGGTGAGGGCACAGGTGCGGCGATTGCTATTCCCATCATCATTGCAGCCACCAAGCTGCTGAGCGAAATGGCAACCTTTGAGGCTGCAGAAGTCAGCCAAGCCATTGCGCTCAAAGAAGCGTCAAACTTAGACGCATTAAATTGAAGCAGCAACTCATTTTATTTTTATCCGCACTGCAATTTTTCACGCGCATTCCTGTGCCGACGTGGGTGGGTCACTCGCCCGCACAGCTCAATAATGCGGCACGTTACTTTCCGCTAGTCGGCGCTGTGGTGGGTGTTCTGGCTGCTTCTGTGATCATCATTGGCTCTTGTTTCTTGCCGTTGTCAGTGGTGTTATTGTTATCAATGGCGTTTAGTATCTTTATCACAGGCGCATTTCATGAAGATGGCGTGAGTGACTATGCGGACGGCATGGGCGGCGGCTTTACTCGTGAACGCGTCCTAGACATCATGAAAGATTCGCGCATTGGGAGCTATGGCGCTATTACTATCGTGATGGTGCTGCTGATTAAATTTCATGCGCTCAATGAGATAGGTTCATTAGTAGGTCAGCCCCATGCCGCCACTATGCTGAGTGCAATATTAGTGATGGGGCACGTCACGAGCCGTTTTGCGGCGGTGCTGGTGATGCGGCCACTACGCTACATTCGCGACGCTGATGATGCGCGCGCAAAGCCAGCTGCGGACTCACTATCGACACTTAATATGTGGGTGGCATTCATCACAACAGTGTTAGCGTTAGCCATTGCTTTCGCCGCTTGTCACTATTTAATAACAGTGACAAGTAATCACTTTTTAAGTTACGCATTGGCGACGGCAATTTTCAGCACACTATTGATGTGGGTATATTTAGTATGGCGATTACGAGTGCGACTTGGCGGCTATACGGGGGATTGTTTAGGTGCCACGCAGCAGCTCTGTGAAATCGCTTTTTACATCGGCTGGCTTGGTGCGCTGACGATGCCGCAGCGGCTACTTTAATTTCGAATGGCTATTGTTACCTTAATCCGACACACCACACCGGCCATCGCAAAAGGTGTTTGCTATGGCAGGCTTGATGTCGATGTCGCAATGAATTTTGCGGATGAGGCAGCTGCTGTCGCGAGCACACTTAATTTGCTGCCAGCGGTAACGCAACTATTTAGCTCTCCCGCAAAACGCACGCTAACACTTGCTCAATACATTGCACGCACTGCCAATGCCAAAATAGGCGTTGACGCTAGATTGCAAGAGCTAGATTTTGGGCAATGGGAAGGGGTGGCGTGGAATGATATTGCGCGCGCCAATATTGACGAATGGGCGCGTGATATTGTGGGCTATCAAATGCCGCAGGGTGAATCTGGATTACAGCTCGCCGATCGTGTCGGCAACTTTTATCAAGACCACTTGTGTAATGTCGTGCCGCACGAGCACATTGTTATTGTTGCCCATGCAGGCAGTATTAAAGCGCTGCTGGCACGCGCCGCGCGCCTTGATTTATTAGCCACTGTTAGCTGGCAGCTTGCCTTTGCAGCGGTTGTTTCTTGGCGCATAGATTGAATTTGGTTTGCTGTTTTTTTTCGGCGCTTTAGCCACATTGAAATGCGCTTACTTGGCGCTGCCCACCCAACGAATGCTGAAAAAAACACCAACCATTAACGCGCAGCTATACGGCAAAATAGCACTACGCAAATCAACACTACGCAAATTAACAAGGAGAACTCGATGAAAACCAAAGCCGCAATCGCATGGCAAGCAGGCCAGCCGCTCACCATTGAAGAGGTCGATCTTGCCGGACCTGAAGCAGGAGAGGTGCTGGTGGAAATAAAGGCCACTGGCATTTGTCACACTGACTACTACACGCTATCAGGCGCTGACCCTGAGGGCATCTTCCCGTCGATCCTCGGTCATGAGGGCGCAGGCGTGGTGGTTGATGTTGGTGCGGGCGTGACGTCGCTTAAAAAGGGTGATCATGTAATTCCGCTTTACACGCCTGAGTGTCGGCAATGCAAATTTTGTTTGTCGCGCAAAACGAATCTTTGCCAATCGATTCGCGCTACACAGGGTAAAGGCTTGATGCCCGATGGCACGAGCCGCTTTTCAATTGATGGCAAACCAATTTTTCACTATATGGGCACGTCCACATTCTCCAATTACATTGTCGCGCCCGAAATAGCGCTGGCAAAAATTCGTGAAGATGCGCCCTTTGATAAGGTCTGCTATATCGGCTGTGGTGTGACCACCGGTATTGGCGCGGTGATTTTTTCAGCCAAGGTTGAGGCGGGTGCGAATGTGGTGGTGTTTGGTTTAGGTGGCATTGGATTGAATGTGATTCAAGGCGCAAAGATGGTCGGTGCGGATAAGATTATTGGCATTGACCTCAACCCCGCACGAGAGGCGCTGGCACGCAAATTTGGCATGACACATTTTATCAATCCGAAGAATGTTGAAAATGTGGTGGACGCGATTGTGCAACTCACGGACGGTGGTGCAGACTATAGTTTTGAATGCATCGGCAATACCAAAACAATGCGCCAAGCATTGGAATGTACGCACAAGGGTTGGGGACGCTCACTCATCATTGGTGTGGCAGAAGCGGGTGCAGAAATCTCCACACGGCCATTTCAATTAGTGACGGGCCGCAAATGGGAGGGCTCGGCATTTGGTGGCGCACGTGGTCGTACTGATGTACCAAAAATTGTCGATTGGTATATGGAAGGTAAAATCAATATTGACGATCTCATCACGCACACCATGCCCTTGGAAGATATTAACAAAGGTTTTGACCTGATGAAAAGTGGCGAATCGATTCGCTCTGTGGTGCTGTACTAATGTTCACAACATTGAGCGAGCATGTCTGTTTTGGCGGTGTGCAGGGTTTCTACTCGCATCAATCAAACGCTACCGGTTTGCCGATGCGTTTTGCGGTGTACGCGCCGCCGCATGCTAAAACGACGCGCGTGCCTACGTTGTTTTACCTTGCAGGGCTCACCTGTACTGAAGAAACGTTTGCAATCAAAGCTGGCGCGCAACGTGCAGCGGCAGAGCTTGGCTTGATGCTAGTTTGCCCCGACACTAGCCCGCGTAAAACAGGCATTGAAGGTGCTACAACAGATTGGGATTTCGGCGAAGGCGCGGGGTTTTATATCGATGCTACAGAGCGGCCGTGGCATCAGTATTTTCTAATGGAGCGCTATATCGTCGGTGAATTACGCGCACTGATAATAAAAAATTTTGCAGCGGATGAAAACCGCATGGGTATTTTTGGTCACTCAATGGGCGGACACGGTGCGTTAACCCTGGCGTTGAAATATCCGCAGGTGTTTAAGTCAGTCTCAGCCTTAGCACCGATTGCCGCACCCTCACAATGCGCGTGGGGCGAGAAAGCATTCAGCCGTTATTTGGGAGACGATAAATCAACATGGTTAGCGCATGATGCATTCCAGTTGATTCAACAAAAAGCCGCGCATTTTGCTAATGGCATATTGGTGGACCAAGGTCGAGCCGATAAATTTTTAGCCGAGCAGCAATTGCGGCCCGATTTGCTTGAGGCGGCATGTACGGCAGCGAGCCAACCGCTAACTCTGCGCTATCACGATGGCTATGACCACGGCTATTATTTTGTCGCCTCATTCATGGAGGAGCATTTACGTTTTCATCATCGGTGTTTGATGAACGTGTGAAACTCGCCTATTGACGGGTATTTTCGAGCAATAGTGCGTCAAAGCGCCCGTCAATAGGCGACCTTCATAAAATAAGTTTTGCTATCCACGGTAGAATTAATGCACCAACCAGCGCATGTAAGCCCATGCCAAGGCTAGCATAGGCGCCTGCACGTGGGTTCACTGAGTAAGCACGCGCGGTGCCGATGCCGTGTGCACCGACGCCAACCGCAAAACCACGCACCGACCAATCACGAATGCCTAAAAGATTTAATAATGGTGTCGCGATAAGCGCGCCGATGATACCGGTAGAGAGTGTAAATATAGCCGCGAGGGTAGGTGAGCCGCCAATTTGCGCGGCAATACCCATCGCGATTGGCGCGGTGACACTTTTTGGAATGAGGGAAGCAACAATAGCGGGCGGCGCATCGAGAAATTTTGCGATGCCTACTGCTAATAGTATCGAAACGAGACCGCCAGAGAGCATCGCTAACAATAATGGCAGCGCTCGTTCGGCGAGTTCTTTCCACAAGCGTGCAAGCGGTATGGCGAGTGCGACAGTCGCCGTACCCAATAAAAAATGCACAAATTGCGCGCCTTCAAAATAGGTTTCATACGACGTACCCGAAAGCGTTAAAACAATAATAATTAGCGTAACCGCGATTAACACCGGATTTGCTAGTGGCTGCTTTTTGCTGCGTTGATAAATTTCATCGGCGAGTACATACGCAACTAAGGTGAGCGTGAGCCCAAACAATGGTGTGGCCGCGAGGTAAACCCAAATATCGGCGAGACGATCTAGCCCGGCGGTGTTCATTGTTTGCCGTCGTCAGGCACGGACGATTTCGGTGAAAGCCAACTCAGCACCAATGCGGTTGTGGCAATTGAAGCAACCGTGCTAACAACGATGGCGAGTATCCACGTCACACCACTTTCCAATAAAGCGCTCGCATAAATCATGACACCCACTGCCGCAGGGATAAAGAAAATGGATAAATTAGCGAGCATCGCGTCGGCGGCGGTGGAAAGGCTCACGGGTATTTGCTTGCGCGCGCTCAAAAAAATCCAGAGCATGACTAAACCAATGACCGGCCCTGGCATGATATTGCCGATAACGCGAGACAGCACCTCGCCGAGGGATTGAAAAATAAGAAGAATGGCAAGACCGCGTATCATGTTGATAAAGTACGCTACGCTGCAGCTAACAAAAATTCGACCTTTACTGCAACGAAGGGAAATACAATCAGGTTGTCATCCGTGCGATCAAGCACGCCTGCATTCAGCAAGGCGGTGACGTCACCATGAACCGCTTTCACATCGCGACCAGCGCGGCGTGCTGCTTCACGGATTGAGACAGGGCCTGCACCACAGAGCGTCTTGAGTAATTCCCAGCGTTTGGCGGTAAGTACTTGCCACAATAACTCTGGTGTAGCAAAGCTAATGTGCGCGGTTTTTTGCGGTTTACCAGTTTTCCAAGTATTCACAAACTGTGTCATCGTCTCAGACGGTGTTCGTACATCAAGCGTGATTGTTTTCATGTTGCCACCTTGTTAAATCTCGTTGAAAGTCAGCGATAAGTTTATCCACTGTACTAAATTGATAAGCCCGTTCTTTATCATCAAAATGACGATGGTCGCCTTTGCCTGATTCGTTGTCATATCGCACAACGCAAATGCCATCAACCACATAGGCCAGCCGATATTTATACGGATGTACTGAGCCTGCCACAGGTTTTGTCAAGAGCCAAAGGACGAGTTCTGCAAACGAATTAGTTGAGTACGGAATACGCGTTCTAATTAGTTGTGTTGCTTTCATGTTGGAGATAATGACAACATCATAAACCTTTGTCAAATGATGATTCATAATACACATCTGTCTTTACCCAGAAAGTCATCAACATGAAAAAAACCAATATCACCATTGACGACATTTGGAAAATTAAACGTCCAACAGGCTTATCCATATCGCCCGACGCAAGCCAAGTGGTATGTTCACTGACGAGCTACGATATGGCGGAAAACACCAGCAGTGCGGCATTGTGGCTGCTCTCAACATTTGGCGGTGAGGCGCGTCAGCTTACTGCCTGTGGTGATAAAGACGGGCAGGCTGCCTGGTCGCCCGACGGTAAGCAGATTGCTTTTGTATCGAAACGAGTAGGTGACGATGCGCCGCAGCTTTATGTGATTGCACCGGATGGCGGTGAAGCGCGACGTGTCACTAAGCTAGCCACTGGTGTAGCGGGTATTAAATGGTTTCCGAATAGCAAAAAAGTCGCGTTTATCTCGTGGGTATGGCCCGATTTAAGCGATGAAAAATCGCAAGCTAAACGTTTATTTGACAAAAAAAATAACAAAGTCAGCGCGCATGTGGTGACGCATTCAGCATTCCGTCATTGGGATCATTGGCTATCCGATGGGCGCGTGCCGCATGTGCATGTGGTGGATATGGTGAGCGGCAAATCGAGTGATTTATTTCGTGATAGCGAGTATGAATTACCGCAATTTGATACCGATCAGCACGAATACGATATTGCGCCGGATGGTAAAACGATTGCGTTTAATTTCAATCCAAATGTAGATAAGCGCGGCGACCAAGCATACGATTTGGTCGAGATGAATGTCAATACACGCAACGCAATCACGCTTATCAAGGGTGCTAAATATACGTGGCATCATCCGCGCTATTCACCCGATGGTAATAGCATTGCACTACTGACTAATAATATTGCGCGTTCGATGGATGATGATAATAAATTAGCGTTGTTTGATCGTGCTACGCAAAAAATTCGCGTCAAAACCACTTGGGATCGTGTTGTCAATCATCCGCTCAAATGGTCGCACGATAGTTGTGCTGTGTACTTCACTGCCGATGAGGCATCACGTTTGTCGTTGTATCAATGGACGCTTACATTAGCCGCGCCAACTATCGTTTCACAAGGCGGCACGGTCTCGGATTTTGATGTGGGTGCAACGACGCTGACTGTCGTTAAAAATAATATGTCATGTCCGCCCAAGGTGTTTGTATGCAATGAAGGTGGCGAGCTGGCCATTGAAACATTTAATGATGCGTTGATGGCTAATTTTAAATTAGGCGATGTGCGTGAATACACCGTGCGCGGCTGGAATAACGAGCCTGTACAAATGTGGGCCGTGTTCCCGCCAAATTTTGACGAAACAAACAAAAAGAAAACTTGGCCGCTATTGCATTCCATTCACGGTGGGCCGCACGCGAATTGGGGTGATAACTTTCATTTTCGCTGGAATAACCATGTGTTCGCCGCGCAAGGTTATGTCGTGATCTGCGTGAATTATCACGGCTCGCTCGGCTGGGGCAATCAATTTTTAGAGTCCAACAACGGTAGCTTTGGGACTAAAGAACACGCTGATGTTGAGGCAGGCACCGATTTTATGTTGCGCGAATTTAAAGGTGTGGTTGATAAAAATAGGCTCGCCGCGAGTGGCGGTAGCTACGGCGGCAAAATGGTCGCGTGGATGAATGGCCGCAACAATAAAAAACGCGGTGGCGATCGTTACAAAGCCTATGTCTGCCATGCAGGCTGCTTTGATTGGCGTGCGATGTATGGCGGCGATGCGGGTTATTGGTTTAACTATTCGTTGAAAACCGCTTACTGGCAAGATAGTGAAAAATTTGCCGCACAAAATCCAATTACTGAAATTCAACATGCCAAAACACCGACCTTAGTCATGCATGGCGCACTTGATTATCGTGTCCCTGATCAGCAGGGCTTAGCATACTATTCCACGCTGAAATCGCTAAACGTGCCGACGAAATTGGTTTTTTTTCCCGATGAAAATCATTGGATCATCAAGCCGCAAAATTCAAGGCTTTGGTATCGTGAGTATTTTGCGTGGCTTAAAAAATACGTGTAGCGAGGGCTTAGCTAAAAAAACAAAAGTCGCCTATTGGCAGGCAGCTTAAAGCATTATTGCTTCAAGATGCCCGCCAATAGGCGACTTTTTGTTTTTGTGATTCGATTATCGTTTCGAAATTAAAAATGTAAAGTCTGCGCCGTTATCGACCGTGGATAGCAAAGCATTGCCAGTTTGTTTACAAAACGCCGCAAAGTCTTTCACCGATCCAGGATCAGTTGAAATAACTTGTAGCACTTGGCCTGAAGCCATGTCCGTTAGCGCTTTTTTGGCACGCAAAATAGGAAGTGGGCAGTTGAGTCCTTTAACGTCAAGGGCTTTATCAATGGCGGTTGTATTCATGATTAACGTAGAGACAATTAAATTGCAAAATAGCTGTGGTAGTTTACCAAGATGAGTACACATACAACCAATTATCGTATTCCGACAGCGCATATCAGTAGGGTCGAGGCATTCCGTTTTTGGTTGAAACTCGGCTTTATTTCATTCGGCGGGCCTGTTGGGCAGATCGCCCTTATGCATCGTGAATTAGTCGAGACACGTCGCTGGATTTCAGAGAGGCGTTTTTTACACGCGCTTAATTACTGCATGGTGCTGCCTGGTCCTGAAGCGCAACAGCTAGCGACCTATCTTGGTTGGCTCATGCACGGTACGTGGGGCGGCATTATCGCGGGTGTGTTGTTTGTATTGCCGTCAGTGTTGATACTAATCGCGCTGTCGTGGGTTTATGTAACCTTTGGCGAGTTGCCTCTTGTTCAGGGAATTTTTTACGGCATTAAGCCTGCGGTGACTGCGATTGTGCTCAACGCCGGATGGCGCATTGGTGGGCGAACACTGCAAAGCCATGCGCTAATGGCGATCGCGCTGGCGGCATTTGTCGCTATATTTTTTTTCGACGTACCGTTTCCCGCCATCGTACTTAGCGCAGCATTATTAGGCGTAGTTGGTGCACGATGGCGTCCCCATTTATTTGCCACAACTAGCGGACAACACGCCAACGCCAACACAAATGCGGCGCAACAGCGGCCGGCTTTAATTGACGACAACACCGCCACACCGCCACATGCCATCTTTAAGCGAACACGCATGTGGCAATTTTCAATCAGTGGTTTAGCCATCTGGCTAGGTGCATTTGCAATACTGCTTTGGCACGGCGGATGGACATCAACGCTCACGCAAATGGGCTGGTTTTTTACTAAGGCGGCGCTACTCACCTTTGGCGGCGCCTACGCGGTGCTACCGTATGTATATCAAGGTGCGGTCGAAACATTTCAGTGGGTGACGCCAACACAAATGATGGATGGGCTTGCGCTCGGTGAAACCACGCCGGGGCCTTTGATCATGGTGGTGGCGTTTGTGGCTTATTTGGGTGGGGTGTCGCAATCCGTAGTGAGTGGTGATGCATTTTTATCTGGGACGGTGGCAGCGCTGGTGGTGACATTTTTTACTTTTTTGCCGTCATTTATTTTTATTCTCGTCGGCGCACCTTTTATCGAGTCCACTCGCAATAACTTAAGTCTAAGTGCCCCGCTTAATGCGATCACAGCAGCGGTGGTTGGTGTGATTGTTAATCTGGCGATATTTTTTGCATGGCACGTTTGGTGGCCTAACGGCACTGCAGTCACGCCATTTGCCGGTGGGTTTGATCTGTGGGCCGCGCTAATTACCATCTGCGCGGCAGTCGGACTGATGCGCTTTAAGTTCAATGTGATTTGGGTAATATTGATATGTGGTTGTGTTGGTGCTGCCAAAAATTTGTTGGCTTGATGATTAGTTGGTCAAATCCAGTGGTACACGCGATGAAAATCCTGCGCCAGTCAAAAGGCTTACGATCATCCAGAGCATCACAAAGCCATACAAAATGCGCGGTGCCCAGATTGCTAGCTGCGCCATCCAATCATTGATCGCACTGGTTTCGAGCGCAGCATGGCGCAGCAACATGTCGGATAAGCTACCACTGGCTTCGCCCGTATGCACAAAGGCTGCCACGCGATCACGACTCGCGTTATTGCCTAAGTAAGGGACATCGCTAATTGCCTCCGCTAGCGTAGCGCCAGCTACTACGCGCGGTGCGATGCGCGCAAATTCATGCTTCACCACTGGCACCTCTATTGTCTCCAACGCGATAGGTAAGGCATCTAACATCGACACGCCAGCCTCAAGCATTAAGCCGAGGCTTTCAAAAAAATCTCGCACATTTTGACGAATAATTAATTTGCCAATGATGGGTAGCGACAGCAATGGCGAAGGCCGATGTTTGTTTTGTGCGAGCCACCAGCGCACCGCAAACACCAACAACGCGATAAAAATTAACGGCCTAAGCACCTGAAATAGATAGCCAAAAAAACCGAGTGCGCCACTTACCAAGCCTGGCAAAGGCTGTATGACCAGCGCCAGTAATAAAACCGCCACGGGCATCATCATCTGTGATTTCATCGTGGCCACTTGCATCGCGCGTGCGGTATAAAAATCCGCTAGCCGCCGATAAATACGCGCCGGGCTGCCCGCAATCATGGATGCGTGAATGAGTCGTGCTTCTAGCTTGGTAAATAAGCCACTCATTTCGCCTGCGGTGGCTAACGGATGACGCTTCATCAACTGCCGCATTGCCACTAACCGTGGCGCGGCCACAGTCGCAACTTGCAATACCGCAAACGCTCGATCCGTTGGCAACCCAGCCGTTTCCATTTGCGCCAATTGGGCAAAAAGCTCAGCGCGAATGCGTAGCGGTAACGTTTTATGTAGCGTCATAATAACTTGCCGTTGACAGATTGCTGAGTTGGATTAATAAGCAAGGAAATATCGAGATAAACGAAACGCGACCCTTGCATTTATGCTGATTCTCGCAGCCAACCCCCTTTGGAGCCGCCATGCTTTTCCAGCAGACGTACATTGGAAATCATCATGCCGCGATCTACCGCTTTAAGCATGTCGTATATCGTTAAGAGCCCCGTTGATACCGCACACAGCGCTTCCATCTCAACACCCGTGCGGCCAAAGGTAGCAACTGTTGCCCGACAGGTAATGGTGGAGGATTCCACATTTACCTCAAAAACAATATCGACGTTGTTGATTGCAATAGGATGTGCAAGTGGAATTAAATCCGCCGTTTTTTTAGCGCCTTGTATAGCGGCTATTCGCGCCACACCCAGCACGTCGCCTTTTTTGGCGTTGCCTGTGCTGATTAATTGCAGCGTGGTGGTCTGCATCTGAATTTGCCCGCTCGCAACGGCAACCCGCTGGGTTTCAGCTTTTTCGCCGACATCTACCATGTGCGCGTCGCCCCGTTCATTAAAGTGATTTAATTGAGTCATGAGATGCTTTTTTAGTTAATTTAGCGTGATTAAAATGAATGTCGCAGGATTATTTATGAACCAGTTACGCGTAACGCGTTCATATTTGATGACGTTTAGCACTAGGAGATACATTGTTAGTTAAAAAATCTGCAACTATTGTGAAACATCAATCAAGCTCATTACGTATGAAGAGAGGCATATCACGCATTGTGATTACCGCCTTAATTTCATCACAGTTTAGCCTCACACCCTTAGCCTATGCAGATTTGCCCGACTTAGGCGACGCCTCTGATACGGCCGTCACCGAGCCGCAAGAGCGCGCTATTGGTAAACGCATCATGCTTGACGTGCGTGGCGATAGAGCATTCGTCGAAGACCCAGAGTTAAGCGAATACATCACCAGCCTCGGCAACAAGCTCGTCACAGCTTCACGAGGCTCGACAAACGATAATCGTCGTGACTTTGAATTTTTTATTTTGAATGACGACAGCATCAATGCCTTTGCGCTGCTTGGTGGATTTGTCGGCTTTCATTCAGGGTTGCTATTAGCCTCACGTAATGAGTCGGAATTAGCCGGTGTGATGGGGCATGAAATCGCGCACATCACGCAACGCCATGCCGCACGTGGCGCAATGGGGCAGCGTAATGGCGGCATCTGGCAGCTAGCCGCGCTCGCGGCGGCGATCCTTGCAGCGCGATCAAATTCCGCCTCGGCAGGGCAGGTTACTGAAGCCGCCCTTGTTGGTAGCCAAGCGCTCGCGATTCAAAATCAACTTGATTACACGCGTGACTTTGAGCGTGAGGCAGATCGTATTGGCATCCAAATCATGATGCGGGCGGGCTTTAATCCCGAAGGCATGGTCGGATTTTTTGATCGGCTGCTCCGCGCCAATCGGCACAATGAAGGCAAAGCGCCTGGCTACCTTCGCACCCATCCGCTAACTACCGAGCGCATCGCCGATATGCAAAATCGGATTGACCAATTGGTCAACGAAGGCGCTAGAAATTTACGCGTTTATAGCGAAAGCCCTGAATATAAATTTGCACAAGCGAAGCTGCGTGTGATGAGCTTAGGCGCGGGGGAAGCCACTGTTTTTTTTCGTGAGGCGATAGCCGAGCGGACAATTTTGCGAAACCGTGCGGATGTCTATGGCCTCGCAATGGCGCATCTACGCGCACGTGATTTTGCCAATGCAGAGCGTGAGCTGGCGAAAATTAGATACACGCCAAGTCCGCATCCTTGGGTGGAAAATCTTGCCGCTGAAATACAAATGCGCCAAGGCCGATTTGACGCGGCCATCACCATTTATCGCGATGCCGCGAGACAATTTGCCGATAGCCGCGCGTTATCACTTGGCTTAATTGACGCGCATTACCAAGCGGGCAAAATTGATGAGGCATTAGCACTGGCCAACGCGCGCTTAAAAACGATTCAAGATGACCCGATGTTGCATGAGCTTGCCGCTAAGTGTTACGAACGTAAAGGCAAAAAAATGGCGCAACATCGTGCGATTGGTGAATCCTATTATCGACGCGGTAATTTGGTGGGTGCGGTGGAGCAGCTAACGATTGCGCTCAAGTCAAAAGATGGTGATTTTTACGAGCAATCCAGCGCTGAAGCGAGGCTTCGTGAAATAAAACTAGAATATAAAAATCGCCCGCTCTTGCCAGGTGAAAAACGTAAAGATACAGATCGTGAGGATGACAAAGAAAGAGAAAAAGAACGCGAAAACGATAGAGTGCCAGAGACGAAGAAAAAAATATTGGCATTGGGATGATGTGCCGTTTTTATCTTTTGATATTTGTATTGTGTGCAATTTTGTTAGCACCATCAGCCGCAAAAGCACAAGGTGTTGCAGCCAACCCAACGCCTGAGCTTGACCGCCGTCACCTTATCAGCCTTTTGCAAAAGCGTTTTCCCGCATTGCCAGTTGAAGAGTGGAGCCAAGGTAGTGCCGCAATCTCGCCAACACTTGCGGTCTCGCCACTCGGCGGCGCAAATGCAACCAATGTAAATGATGTCTTGGCGATTGGTCAAAAGCAGTGGATGCGTAAGTTTAAGAACGGCAAATCATTTGCCGATTGTTTTCCAAATCAGGGCAAACGCGCCGCATTAACCTATCCCCAATTTGACGAAACAGCAGGCATGGTCGTCACCATCGAAATGGCATTGCAGCGCTGCTTATCGAATAACAATGAACCGATGCTCTCTGCCGATGATGTGCTGTTGCTTGGTGCGTTACCAGCGTATTTTCGTAGCTTGTCAGTCGGGCAAAAATTGGCGGTGCGCGTGGCAACGCCAGCGGCAAGAGTCCGCTACCAAGTGGGGCGCGAGTGGTTTAGTCGTCGTTTGGGCGAAAAAGATTTAGCCTGCGCCTCATGCCACGTATTGCAGGCAGGGCAAATTGTCGATGGTGTGGCGTTATCCCCAGCGGTTGGTCAGGTGCTGGCGTGGCCACGCGTTGAGCCGGGCGGCAATGTGCGACGCCTGCATGCGCAATTTCAGCGTTGTATGACGCGTGTTGGTGCTGAACCATTGGCCATTAACGCGCCGCAGTTTAACGATTTAGAGTATTTCTTATCTGCCATATCGAATGGGCTAACGCTGCGCCCACCGATACCTACGCGCTAGTCGCACATAGCAACTTTCACCATCATGCGCTAATAAGCGCCAACATCGACCGAATGCGGAAAAGCGTCATTAAAGCGCGTCCTTGCTACGCGCGCGATCTTCGTTAGCGGGCTCAAACCAAGTAAAATCAATAACTGTCTAGCAACTGCTTCATTTCCATCCAACATTGACTCTTTAAGATATGAATTTCATTAAATCCGTCGCAAAATTTATCTTCCGCGCTAAGGTGCTGATACCGCTCATTATTCTTGCGCTGATCGGTTTTGGCGTGACGGCGATGCGTAATAAATCAGCTGAAGCAAAAGCGGATCGATATCGCACAGTAGTCGTCGACAAAGGATCAGTGATTCAGCGCATTACGGCGAACGGTACTGTGAATCCGGTAACAGTGGTGAGCGTGGGTACACAGGTATCAGGCACAGTGGTAAAGCTCTATACCGACTATAACCAGCCTGTGACGGCTGGGCAGATTTTGCTGGAACTAGACCCAGCCTTAATAAAAGCTAGCCTTGCGCAGATTGAAGCAAATTTACGTTCCGTTGAAGCGACTCAGCGCTTGTCGGAATCTACCTTAAAGCGCAATCAAGAATTAGTGAATAAGGGCTTTATTTCTAACGCCACGCTTGAGCAAAATACGCGTGACCTGGATGTGGCAAAAGCGCAGGTGTCGCAGATTCGCTCACAACTAGATCGTGAAAAAACCAACCTTTCCTACACCGTGATTCGCTCACCAATTAACGGCATCGTGATTGATCGCAAGATCGATGTGGGGCAAACAGTGGCGGCCAGCTTTAGCACGCCAACGTTATTTCAAATTGCGAAGTCACTGGAGGCGATGCAAATTGATACTTCCGTTGCTGAGGCCGATGTTGGCACGGTGAAGCAGGGCATGCCGGTGAAATTTAGTGTGGACGCTTACCCGGATCGCGAATTTAAAGGCGAGATTCGTTTGGTGCGATTGAACCCCACCATCAATCAAGGGGTAGTCACCTACAACGTGATTGTGGACACCACTAACGAGGGTCAGCTACTCAAGCCTGGCATGACAGCACAGGTGAGCTTTGTCGCCGCACAGCGCGATGATGTGGTGCGCGTACCGACAACTGCGCTGCGCTTTAAGCCGCCTAAAGATGAAAAAAAGGATGACAAAAAGGATGATAAGAAAGATGATGCTGAAACGAAGAAAAAGGCGGACGCTGCCAAAGTAGCAGGTGCTGCAAATGCAGCGCCCAAGTCGGCCGAGCGTAGCGCACAATCGCCTTCAACGACTGAAGTCCGCGCAGCGGGCACCGGTGGGAGACGCGGTGTGGGGACAGTCTATAAATTAAACGACAAAAATGAGCTAGTTGCCGTCGCCGTGCGCACCGGTGTGGCAAGTAATCAGCACACAGAATTAGTTGATGGTGATGTGAAACCAGGTGATGCACTAGTGATTCGTGATTTGCTCGATAAAGCGAAGAAATAGGCGCAACAGATGAATGCCGTCGCCAAACCTAGCGCTGAAATACTCATTCAGCTCACCGACATTAAGAAAAGTTATTTTTCAGCTGATGTTGAAACGCCCGTATTGCATGGCATCAATGTGACGATTCAGCACGGCGAATTTGTTGCCATCATGGGTCAATCAGGCTCTGGTAAATCGACATTGATGAATATCTTGGGCGCCCTTGATACGCCCACGACGGGTAGCTACAAACTCAACGGCAAAGAGACAGCGAAACTGACTGATAACGAACTAGCCAAAGTCAGAAACGAGACGATCGGCTTTGTGTTTCAAGGTTTTAATTTACTCAAGCGTATGCCGTTAATTGATAACGTTGCGCTGCCGCTTTTGTATGCCGGTGTGAGTATGAGTGAAGCGCGTAAACGTGCCTCTGAAAAGCTAACCCAAACGGGCCTCGGTGCATTTACCAAACGCCTGCCCAATCAAATTTCAGGTGGTCAGCAGCAGCGTGTGGCCATATCACGTGCGCTAGTTTGTGAGCCAGCGTTGATATTGGCTGACGAACCAACAGGTAATTTAGACACGGCAACATCAGAAGAAATAATGAAGTTATTCACGCGACTCAATGAAGAAAACGGCATGAGTATTTTGATTGTGACGCACGAGCCTGATGTCGCGAAATATGCAAAACGATTAGTGCGTCTAAAAGACGGTTTGGTTACTTATGATGGGCCGGTGAAAGACGCGCAGTTTTAATTTTTTATACAAACCCTAATAACTAAGACAGTTTTCAGCATTAATTGCCTCAAGACGCCCGCCAATAAAGGACTTTCAATATGAGTTTAATTCAGGTCTTCCTCGAAGCCTTCCGCGCGATGGGCATGAATCGTTTGCGTGCAGGACTCACGATGTTGGGCATCATCATCGGCGTGGGCGCGGTGGTATTGATGCTGGCAATCGGTGAATCCGTGAGCGGCGATATCAACAAACGAATATCGGCGATGGGCTCAAATGTGATGGTGATTTTTCCAGGCTCTTCAACTGCCAATGGCGTAAGAGCAGGTCGCGGCGTGGTACAAACACTTACCTTCGCCGACGCACAAGCTATGGCGCAATTGCCAACTTTTAATGCGGTAGCGCCGATTGTGCAGCAGCCGTTTCAGGTGGCCAGCGGCACAACCAATTGGAATTCAAACGTGATGGGCGTGACGCCTGATTTCTTTACCGTCAAAGATTGGGAGGCCGACAAGGGCTCACTGTTTGGCGAGATTGAAATTCGCTCCGCCTCGCGCGTGGCCGTTATCGGTGCGAGTGTCGCCAATAATCTTTATGGCGAAGCTAACCCTATCGGGCAAACCATCCGTATTCGCAGCCGACCGTTTGAAGTGATCGGCGTGCTTGCCAGTAAAGGTAGTGACTTGGGTGGTGGCGATCAAGACGATGCGGTATTTGTGCCGTTTTCCACCGCGCGTCAGCAGCTCATTCGTTGGGGGCAGCCCGGCAGTATTCACTATGCTCTAGCGCAAGCGACTAGTGCTGCAACAGTACAAGATGCGGTTTACGATGCGACACAATTACTGAGAATTCGGCATCGTATTCGTGAAGATCAAGATGATGATTTCACGATACGTGATTTGGCTTCTATCGCCGAACAAGCCAAAGGTATCTCGACCGCGCTGACATTATTGCTTGGCGCGATCGGCTCCATTTCGTTGCTCGTTGGCGGCATCGGCATTATGAATATCATGCTGGTCTCGGTTACCGAACGTACCCGAGAAATCGGCATTCGCATGGCGCTCGGCGCCAAACGGCGTGATGTGCTTTTGCAATTTTTAACCGAAGCGGTTGTGATTTGCTTTTGCGGTGGTGCGATAGGCGTTGCCATAGCCTATCTAGGCTCGCTCGCCATCACTAATTTTTCACCAATGGAAGTCGGTATATCGATGACTGGCATCATCATCGCGTTTAGCTTTTCAGCGATGATCGGTATTTTCTTTGGGTTTTATCCAGCGAAGCGTGCATCTACGTTAAAGCCAGTCGAGGCACTTCGATACGAGTGATACAACGCCTTACGTGCAGCTGATAGGCTTATATTTCGCCTCAAGTCCAACGGTTTCGCAACTCCATGCGCCGCCACTGGATCGCTTCATCTTAATTGAGCGGCCATTAAATTTTGATGCATTACCATTTTTTGTTAAGCAGTTAATCTCGCCCTCACCGGTACCGGGCGTGTGTGTTACCGTCATCGTGCAATAGGCAGTGCTCGCGTTAATCCCAATAAAGCCAGGATCTACGGTGGTTGTGGAAGGTAATTTATTATCGTTATGTGCGACTTCAAAGCCCGTCTTCGCTGTTGCTAACTCTTGCATGGCAGTACTTGCCTGCGTTTTGACGATGTAATCTTGATATTGCGGAATCGCAATCGCTGCCAATATGCCGATGATTGCCACGACAATCGTCAATTCAATTAAGGTAAATTTCTTTGTATTGCGTTGAAGCTTTGTACCTAGTCATCGTGGAGTCAATCATGGCTACCTTCATTCGATAACATAAATGCAACAAAATAAAATGATTTAAAACACGGTAAAACGAAACGCCCTGCATGGGCAGGGCGTTCAGATGAAAATGCACAATAAATCTATTCAGTGCA
>JANNWG010000038.1:0-14956 GCA_031414695.1 Burkholderiales bacterium | reverse complement strand
ACGTTGCGTAGTATTCATAGGTGGGCGCAGATGTTTGTTTTGACACTCGCATCATGCCAGCAATGGTTGCGCCCACCTCTCTTTTTTATGCACCCTGCGTAAATAAATGTTCACATCCTTAGGGTTTTGCAAGAGGCTCAGTCAATATAAGTTTAGGGCAAAGCGGTTAATAAAATCGAACCGGTTACATAGTCCTAACCACACCAACCACTAAGCCTTCGATATCAAGCGTCTGTTTTGATAGGTCAACAACGATAGGCAAAAATTCAGGATTTTCGGCGATCAAAAACGCTTGTTTGCCTTTGACTTTTAGGCGTTTTACCGTTGCATCTCCTTCGACGCGCGCAACAACTATCTGCCCGCTACGAGCGTTTTGGGTTTTGTGAACTGCTAACCAATCGCCATCCATGATGCCAACATCTTTCATGCTCATGCCTTTTACTTGCAGCAAATAATCCGCGCGTGGTTGAAACATGAGTGGGCTTACTGGATAGCGGCCGACCATATTTTCTTGGGCGAGAATGGGTGAGCCAGCAGCGACGTTTCCGATCAGCGGCAAACCGAACTCTTCATCATTACTGGCATCATCATCGCCCATGATGCGAATGCCGCGAGATGAGCCTGGCAGCATTTCAATGGCGCCCTTTCGCTGCAAGGCGCGTAAATGTTCCTCAGCGGCATTAGGAGAACGAAAGCCAAGTGAAGCGCACATTTCAGCGCGCGTCGGCGGCATACCATGCTCCGCAATCCATTGTTTGAGGAAGTCGAGTATTTCTTGTTGCCGAGTAGTTAGATTATCCATAGCTGTCTTTTTATACAGTTTTGGAAGAAATAGCAAGAACTATTTTTAAATGTTTCTTGTGTCGATAAGGTAAACGATTGTTGTCGGCGGCTAAAAAATCACCGCCGCGCCGACTTAGGCCTAAAGGCACTAATCACATCATCATTCGTTTCTATATACGGTCCACCGATTAAATCTATGCAATAAGGTATCGCGGCGAATATACCGACTACGATCGGTTTGCCATTACTATCTTTAAAGCCTTCTAGTGTTTCTTGTATCGCCTTGGGTTGCCCCGGTAAATTAACAATGAGACATTGGCCGCGAATAACAGCGACTTGCCGCGACAATATTGCGGTAGGCACAAAGTGCATCGATATTTGCCGCATGCGTTCGCCAAAGCCGTCCATGACGCGTGTCGCCACCGCGAGGGTAGCTTCTGGGGTTACATCACGTAGCGCCGGGCCAGTGCCGCCAGTGGTCAGGATGAGGGCGCACTGATGGGTGTCGGCAAATTCCTTGAGCGTGGCCTCTATCAACGGCTGCTCGTCTGGTATTACGTGTGAGACGATGTTGAGCGGATTTTTGAGCGCCCCGTTTAGCCATGTTTGAAGTGCTGGAAGACCTTTATCTTCATATTCGCCGCTAGATGCGCGATCGCTGATCGATAATAAGCCAATAGTGACAGGCGCTAGACTCATATGTCAGTTGGCGGTGGCGCAGCGGCAACGGTAATGTGTTTGAGCAAGACTTTATATAGCTGACGAAAATATTTTGGTGGCTGGTGTTTCATGTATTCGTCTTTGGCGAGCGCAACTAAGGCCGCGAGCGCTTCGCCTGTTTCGTCGTCGTCAGCCATTAATTCATTTCTGAATGCGCCTACAGCAGTCGCGTCGGCGAGCATGCGGGCGCGCCACTGCTCGGCGAGCTGATTTAATGCATTTTGTTTTTGCGAAGGCGCTTTCATATCGTCTAGCTTGGCGACAATGGTTTCTGCATCCACTTCGCGCATGAGCTTACCGATAAATTGCATTTGTCGATTCATGCCACCGTGTTTATTCGGGTTAATGCGTTTGGCGTCAAGTAGTGCTTCGAGTAGCCGCTCAGGCAAATCAAATTTCTTTAAGGTTTCAACTGATAACCCCACTAACTCTTCGCCTACCTTTTGCAAGGCGGTCATGCGCCGTTTGGCCTCGCTTTTGCTGATAGAATTTTCGTCTTCCAAGACTTCTTCGCCCTCAAAAACAACAGGTGCAGTCTTTTTTAAGGCACGTCTTTGTTTAATGTCTGATTTCATATTTTCATTTGTTGTGCAGGATGCAATAGTCGGCAATCATACCTCAGCCAATTACATTCAATTCATTTTGTATTTACCGAAAGCCTTTCGTCCTTATGTCATCTGCCACTATGTTACAAACTGCTGCTGTGCAAGCCCTTGAATTCGCTAAATCGCACGGCGCAAGCGCGGCTGAAGTTGAAGTCTCCACTTCAGTTGGACAAAACGTCACGGTACGTCTGGATGAAGTCGAAACCATTGAGCATAATCGCGACAAAGTGCTTGGCGTAACGGTCTATGTGGGGCAGCAGCGCGGCAATGCTTCTACAACAGACTTATCCATTGCGGCTATTGGCCGCACCGTAGATGCCGCGTTAGCCATTGCCAAATATACCGCTGAGGATGCATTTGCGGGCTTAGCGGATGCATCGCGATTAGCCCGCGCGCCGTTTGCCACCTACGACTTACATCATCCTTGGCAGCCGAGTATTGAAGATGCAATTGAGCACTGCCGCGCGATGGAAACTGCCGCTTTTGCAGTCGATAAACGTATCGACAATAGTGAAGGTGCGACCTTATCAACTTACGAGTCTGATTTTATTTACGCCAACTCACTTGGCTTCATGGGCGGCTATGCCACCACACGACATAGCGCCAGTGTAACGATGATCGCTAGCGACAGTGCAGGTATGCAGCGTGACTATTGGTATAGCGTGGCACGAAGCCAAAATAGGCTGGAAACGCCCGCCAGTATTGGTGTTCGGGCAGGTCAGCGTACAGTCTCACGGCTCAATGCCAAGCGTATTGCCACCGCCGATATGCCGATAATTTTTGATGCAACTGTCTCACCTGGCCTAATTGGCGCGTTTGTTGGTGCAGTAAGTGGCGCATCGCTTTATCGCAAAGCGAGTTTTTTAATGAACAGCGTGGGCACCGACGTTTTTGCTAAATCCGTCTCAATATTTGAAGATCCGTTTGTACCGCACGGCTTGGCGAGCGGGCCATTTGACAGCGAAGGTGTTGCAACAGTCGCGCGTGATGTGGTCAAAAATGGCGTCTTGCAGGGTTATTTTTTATCCAGCTATTCCGCGCGTAAATTAGGCCTAGCTTCTACTGGCAATGCGGGCGGCAATCACAATTTAATTGTTTCGCACGATGATATTGATCTCGCCGCATTATTCAAAAAAATGGGTCGTGGGCTATACGTCACTGAAACAATGGGTCACGGTGGTAATGGTGTAACTGGCGATTATTCGCTCGGCGCGGCGGGCTTTTGGGTCGAGCATGGTGAGATTCAGTATCCGGTTGAAGAAATCACCATCGCGGGAAATCTTCGCGATATGTTTAAAGGCATTGTCGCTATTGCTAACGATGCGTTGCCTTATGGCTCAAAACGTGTTGGCTCAATTTTGATCGATAAAATGTCGGTGGCAGGCGAGTAGAGGGGCATGTGAAGCCGACTATTCAACGACAGCAACGACAGCGACGCCAGTTTTTAACGGCGACAGGCGTTAGCCTGGCGGCTCTACCGCTGACGGTTGGTGCGCAGGCAGCCTCATTGCCAACTATCAAATGGCGTATGACATCAAGCTTTCCAAAAAGCTTAGACACTATTTTTAGCGCGGCAGAAGTTATCGCTAAACGCGTTGATGTTGCCACTGGTGGCAAATTCAAAATACAAATTTTTGCCGCAGGTGAAATCGTGCCTGCATTGCAAGCGCTTGATGCAGTACAAAACAAAACAGTTGAATGCGCGCATACCGCGCCATATTTTTATTTTGGCAAAGACCCAACATTTGCCTTTGGCTGCGCGGTGCCATTTGGCATGAATGCACGCCATCAAAATGCGTGGATGTATCACGGCGGTGGTATGGCGCTGATGCGCGAGTTTTATCAGCGTTACAACATCATTCATTTTCCGGCGGGCAATACTGGCGCACAAATGGGCGGGTGGTTTCGAAAAGAAATTAAAACAGTGGCGGATTTGAAAGGTCTCAAATTCCGCGTTGGCGGCTTTGCAGGACGTGTGCTCGCCAAGCTAGGTGTGGTGCCCACACAAATTGCGGCGAGCGATATTTATCCGTCGCTTGAGCGCGGTCAAATTGATGCGGCTGAGTGGGTTGGGCCGTACGATGATGAAAAATTAGGCTTTCATAAAGTAGCAAAAAACTACTACTATCCCGGCTGGTGGGAAGGTGGCCCTGAGCTAGATTTATTTATTAATCGTGATGCATGGAAAGCACTGCCCATTGAGTACCAAGCCATATTGGAAGCCGCCTGTGCCGAAGCCAATATCACTATGCTCGCCAAATATGACGCGCTCAATCCGGCTGCGTTACGTCGCTTAGTGGTAGACCATCAAGTACAACTTCGTCCCTTTAGCCGCGAGATACTCACTGCCTGCTGGCACGCAGCCAATGAGGTTTATGCGGAAGAGTCAGCAATAAATCCGCAGTTTAAAAAAATCTATGATGCGTGGAAAATTTTTCGCGATGAGCAGGTGCTTTGGTCGCGCGTGGCGGAGCAAAATTTTGATGGTTTCATGGCGGGGGCAGGTAAGCTGAAGCGTTAATTGATGTTGTGAAAGTTGATGACGATAATTGAATATTCATATGGTTTTAGAAGGCCGTTGTCCTAACTCACGTTTATCTGCTATAAAAAATGAATTAACCCCATGTCATCGCAAGCCTCAACACTACCTTCGATTGCCGTACAAAAATCGCAAGTGCGAATTGAAATATCGCGTGCTCGCCGTTCGCTAGATGCTACGACGCGTGACGCCGAAACGGCGGCCTGTCATCAAGCACTATTCGCATTGTCTGCATTTCAATTGGCGCCATCCATTTTGTGCACACTAAATTTTGGTGATGAAATGAATACGCGCACAATAATTGATAATGCATTGTCGCTAGGAAAACGCGTGGCACTTCCGCGCGTCAATATGAAGACTATGCAGCTGCAACTATTTTGGTTTGACGCTAACACAACATTTGAAAAAAGTCGGTTTGGTATTGACGAGCCAGCGCTAAATTCGGTACCTGCCGCAATTGATGAAATTCATCTAATTCTTGTTCCGGGCTTGGCGTTTGACAACAAAGGAAATCGTTTAGGCTATGGTCGCGGTTACTATGACAAGCTACTCTTTGCAAGTAAAGCGCATCACATTGCAATTGCTTATGCTTGCCAAGTTATTGCAAATGTACCAACTGAATCTCACGATGCTCAAATTAACACGCTGATTACCGCAACACAAACGCAACATTTTTTATCCTCTAAAGTACACGCATGAGCGCAAAATTAATTGATGGCAAAGTGATATCTGAATTTTTTCGTAGCGAATATAAGCTGCGCGTTGATCGCTTAATCGCTGAGGGCGCGAGACCCGGCCTTGCGGTCGTCATTGTTGGAGATGATGCTGCATCGCAAGTGTATGTGCGCAATAAAGCTAAGGCTTGTGAGGCTATTGGCATGCACTCTGAAATTCACGCTTTGCCCGCCTCAACATCCTACATTGAATTACAAGCGCTGATAACCACACTCAACGCAAATTCCGCTATTCATGGCGTGTTAGTGCAGCTGCCATTGCCTCAGCATCTTGATGACCGCGCGGTGATTGAATCCATCGCAATAGAAAAAGATGTTGATGGCTTTCATTACGCCAATATGGGTGCGCTGGTCATTGATGAAAGCCCGTATCCGCCATGCACACCATACGGTGTGATGAAAATGTTGGAATACGAAGAAATTCAAATTGAAGGCAAGCACGTAGTAATCATCGGGCGCTCTAATATTGTTGGCAAACCGCAAGCGATGTTGATGCTAAAAGCGGGGGCGACAGTAACGATATGCCACTCTAAAACAGTTGATCTTGCCGCGTTTTGTCGCATGGCAGATATTTTGGTTGCCGCGGTAGGGCGTGCAAATTTTGTTAAGGCTGATTGGGTCAAGCCGGGCGCTGTGGTGATTGATGTGGGTATCAATCGTGGCGCGGATGGCAAGCTTTGTGGCGATGTTGATTTTGTCAGCGTTAGTGCTGTTGCCTCAGCCATCACGCCCGTGCCCGGTGGGGTAGGGCCGATGACCATCACGATGTTACTCGGCAACACATTGAAATCTGCTGAGCGTGTGCTTGCGCGTAAAAAAGGCGGCAAATACCAGGAGAGTATGCTTGCGTAATTTTTCCTTGACCTGTCAATCTTCCTCTGGCGCACACCATCTTAACGTCACTGAGTGGGGCGACGCTAACAATCCTAATGTGCTCATTTGCGTGCACGGTTTAACCCGCTGCGGACGTGATTTTGATGCGCTTGCTAAGGCAATGTCAGATAAATATCGCGTGCTGTGCCCCGATATTGTTGGGCGCGGCGAATCTGATTGGCTCGACAATAAGGCTGACTACAACTATCCACAATATGTGTCGGATATGGTGCGCTTGGTTGCTAAGTCAGGGGCAAAAACAGTTCACTGGGTTGGCACCTCGATGGGCGGCATTATTGGTATGTTGTTAGCTGCGCAGCCGCATTCACCAATTGCGCGATTTGTAATTAATGATATCGGCCCCATTATTCCAAAATCGTCTCTTGAACGCATTTCAAAATTCATGAACGCAAAATCTAGTCCAACGTTTGCGTCCATTGAAGACGTCATTGCTGCCGTGCGCGCCGTTAGTCCGTTTGGTCCCTTAACAGATGCGCAATGGTATGCCACTACGCTCCCGCTTATCAAACAAACGGAAAATGGAAAATGGCAACTTCGCTATGACCCTGCAATTGCGTTAGCACTTAAATCGCAACCGATTGTTGATGTAGACCTAACGCCATTTTGGAATGAAATTAAATGTCCCGTGCTGGTTACACGAGGGGTGAATTCTGATTTGCTGTTACCAACGACTTACGCCGAAATGTGCGCAAAGCCCAACGTGCGCGGCGTTGAAATTGCCGACACCGGCCATGCACCTATGTTTCAAGATGCGGCATCAATTGCATTGCTGCGAGAGTTTTTGTTGCATCAATAACACCTTGACCTCTGAGTTGGGCAATTTGCTCAACTTGTGTGCTGTTGCAGTTACCACTTGTGTTACAAAAAAACTTACCAACATACTCACTGTATTGCGTTTTTCGAGAAAACCAAGCTGATGTCAACTACAAATATCCCAGCGCTCAAAATCACCAATCTCGTCAAAAATTTTCAAAGTAACACTGCAGTTGATCAATTAAATTTGCTGATTCCACAGGGCGAATTTCATGCATTATTGGGACCCAACGGCGCGGGTAAGACCACTACCTTGCGTATCGTAGCGGGCTTGGTGAAGGCTGATTTAGGGCAGGTCGATGTGTTTGGGCATGATGTCGCAGCAGACCCGATTGCGGCTAAACGCATCATGGCGTATTTGCCGGATGATCCACTGCTTTATGGCAAATTAACGGCACTGGAATATTTAGAGTTTGTCGCGGGGCTATGGTCAATAGAGTCGGCAATTGCGGCCAAACGGGCTGAGGATTTATTAAAGTGGTTAGACCTTTGGTCAAAAGCCAATGAATTAACGGAAGGCTACTCACGCGGCATGCGCCAAAAATTAGCGCTTGCTGGCGCGTTGATTCATGAGCCAAAAATGATGATTTTGGATGAGCCGCTGACAGGGCTTGATGCGCATGCTGCACGTGACGTAAAAGACATGCTCACCGATTATGTAAAACGTGGCAACACCATTGTGCTGACCACGCATATTTTAGAAATCGCGGAACGCCTCGCTGCGCGTATTTCTATTATTCAAAAAGGCAAAATTGTTGCGGTTGGTACACTCGATGAATTACGCGCGACCGCTGGGCAAACCGGTGCGACCTTAGAGGATGTGTTTTTGAATTTAACGGCTGAGGGCGCTAACACTGCGGCTCCAAAATTAAGTGACACTGCTCAGCTATGATCGCGAAATATTTTTCGCATCCCGGCACACTGCCGTGGCTGCTCAAATATGAATTGCTTTTTGCTTGGCGCAATCTTGGCAGTAAATCGCCACGCACCCATGTTGCTATCGTACTATTCGCATGGTTGGTGGTGCATCTCATTGCTGCCGCCATTTTTTTTGGTGCTTCAGCTGCCTTAGAACGTGGCGTGACTTTGTCACCGAAGACAATTATTTATACCGGTATCGGTTTTTGGGTGTTCTTCACGCTGTTGTTATCGCAGACATTGGCACTCGCTATAAATGCATTTTTTGCGCGTGGCGATATGGATTTATTGCTCACTTCTCCCTTAAACCCAAAGCATATTTTGATCGTGCGTGGTCTTGGTGTGGGGTTAACGGCTTCACTTTTTCCGATATTGTTATTGCTGCCATTTGCTCATGTGGGTTTACTTGCCGGGCAGCCTAAATTTTTATCTATTTACCCGGCAGTTATCTCAATGGCATTACTCGCGGCGGCCATTGGTATCTGGCTCACGATGACACTCGTCAAACTGTTAGGCGCAAGGCGAGCCAAAACTGCCGCGCAGGTACTCGGCGCGCTGATTGGCGCCAGTGTGTTTCTTGGCTTTCAATTACAAAATATTATTCCGAAAAGCACGCGCGAAGCGTTATCAACTTGGTTTAATCAGCAAATGCTCACAACTGGTTTGTTAGCGCCCGATAGCGCGCTATGGTGGCCGGTGCGCGCGTTCATGGGAGAGCTGGTACCACTTTTCGCTTTTGTTACTTTTGCGGCTGTACTTTATTGGCTAGTCGCGACACTGACCTACCGACGATTTGTTATTGGCGCACAAGATAGCAGTAGTAGTGGCGTCATCAAAAAGCAACCGCTGGACGCGAATGCAAAAGTCAATTTTTCGCGCGGCGTGTTGGGCTCAATGACGGCAATCATGCTCAAAAAAGAATGGCGCTTGATCCTGCGTGACCCGCAAATCATCACGCAAACGCTGTTGCAGCTTTTGTATTTGTTGCCGCTGTTATTTATCGGGCTGCGCGGCTCTCAGAGCGCGACATTGCTTATTCCCTCGCTAGTGGTGCTCACTGCTATGTTAGTGGGGAACCTCGCATGGCTAACGGTGGCCGCAGAGGATGTGCCTGACTTAATCGGCACAGCACCGATAACACTAAATCGGGTGCGGATCATTAAAGCTGCGGCGGCCGTCACGCCACCGTTGTTGTTGCTGATTCCGCTCATTATTTTTTGGCTCGGCAAAAATCCGTTGCAGGCATTAGTGCTTGGCTTAATCGCCCCACTGTCGGCTTTAAGCAGCGCATTGTGCTACATCTTGAACCCGAAAAAAGCCAATCGACGAGAGATGGCTAAACGCGGTAAAGCAGATTGGTTATCTTCTTTGCTAGAAATGATGAGCGCAATGGGTTGGGGTGCAAGTGCGTATTGCTTAATCGAAGCGCCATTTTTCTTGATACTCGCAATACCTGTGGCGCTTGCAGCGCCGTTGTATGCGTATTCAGCAGGGTATGCAGCGAGGCGAGATGGGGTGCTGGCTTGAAATTAAAAGCCATTGGCATCACAACACCCCGATAAAAAAACTACCGAGCGCGCGTATAGCTCACTACGTTATTCGTCTGTCCTACTTGTACCGTTTTGAAGCCGCGACGTTCGCGTTGAATGTCGTAGCGTTCAGCGCCGAGGTATAAGCGGTTTGCGCGGAAGTAGCCGTTGACGGTTAAGTTGCCATCGATTTGGGCGATTGCTGTGCCATCACGGTTAATGGTGAGCCGTATTGCGGATTGGTAGGCAGGGTTGTAGCCTTCCCAAGTGCCGACAATCGAAGGCGGCGCTTGATCGGTATAGCTCACGTTGGGTTGCGCCACAGTGCCGGGGCGATAGTTTGTCCAACCTTGGCCACTGCCACTAATCTCAATACGCCATTGCTGATTATCCATGCCGTGACAAGTCCACTGGAGAATGTTTGCACCGTCTTGGCGACCACCGTTATCCATGCTCAGGTCTAGACACTTATTGCTATTGACGCTGACTAACTTAAAAAAACCACTTGTAGTCGGCTCTAAACGCCAACGTTGATTTGTTCCACCGCTCCATGCGTATTGCGAGACATTCGCCCCATCACGGTTAGATGCGCCCGCGACATCCATCACGCGGCTACTCGATGCGCGCGCGACGATCACCATTTCGTTATTGCCCGCATCCAAAAAATCCCACAACTGTCCTGCGCCCGCATTGCATGTCCACTGGCGAATATTAGCGCCATCAGTGTTGCCCGCGTTTTCTAGGTCGATACACTTCGCCGTAGCGCGGCTGACAATCATGCCTGCGTAAAGTGTACGGCCTTGTATTTTGTCGTTGACGATGTTGATTCGGCTATTGTTGTCGTTGGATGAGAGCACGGCAGGTTTATTCCATCGGCCACCAACTGTAGGCGCAGCACCGGGCACGCTTGGGGTAATGGTAGGGCGTTCGCCACCCACTGACGTTGTTGGTGCTGTTGGTGCAACAGGTGACGGTGCTGCGCCTAAAAACCATTGTTGATTATCGCCGCCATGACATTTCCATTGTGCAACATTAGTGCCTGCAGTCGTACCACGCCCGGCAATATCTAAACATTTACCGCTGCCGACGTTAACAAATTGAAACGCGCGATTTGGCAATTGCACCAAACGCCAGCGTTGTGCGGCGCTGCCATTCAATGTGAATTGCTGCACATTTGCGCCGTCATCTCCTGCACCACCCGCCACATCTAGTGCACGTTTTGTCAGACGATTGATAAACACAAATTCAGCGCGGCCTTGATCATAGGCGTCCCAAGCGGCAGTGCCGTTTTGGCAGCTACCAAGTTGCACATTTAAGCCATCATCAGCGGATGCACGTGCCACATCTAAACAAAGATTACCCAATGGGCTAGTGATGGCACCACTGTGCACGATGCTTCCGGAGGGAACTTGCGCGAATACGGATGATGAAACGAGAATGGCTAATGCAGCGCCGACAAATTTTACGGTTTGTGAATTGATGTTGTGCAGCATATGAACCCCCGATGGTTGAGTCAAATTTTTTAGTGATGTATTTAGTCTAATCCACTTGCAATTGCCGCCATGCATCAATGAGCCCTAGATAAAACACGCGATGAATTTTAGTTTCACCAAAACGTGTTTTTAAAACGGGACTCTTTATGCCATCGTAGCCAATAATGACCACTTTACCCTTGATGTCGTCAGGCAAAAATTGTTTGTTGAGCAAGTCGATAAACGATAGCACTGGAATTTTGTTGACGCTACTGTTTTCATCTAACGCGTTTGCGGATAACAAAATTTGATTTTTATCATCGAGCGCGAGTCGATGTTTGCCAAGATGTAAAAATTTGCCAGACTGTAGCTGAATGGCGACGTTATTTCCTAATGCTGCGTGAAGCGACGCCACCGTCAGTGAGCTAACTGTTTTGTTTTGATAGCGCAATATGGCGGGCACATTGTTAGCGTCTGTGGTGTCAACAAAGCCAAGCGCTGCGGCGCTATTGGCAAATATTGGTAGTGGTATCCAGCCACGATTGCCACTGATAGCGGTTGGTGCGTCGGTTAGGTCTAAGTAAAATCGGCTCAGTAGTGGATTGGGTTTGGCTTCAGTATCGTCAATACGCGCTTGTAAGAGTACTTTTGATTGGCTGATGGATTTTGCGAGTGCGGTATCGCTGCTAGCTTGGCTCGGCATGTCGTAAAAAAATTTTAAGACGATAGCCTTTGCGCCAGCAGATGACAGTATGTCAACAGCCTTAGCAACATGCGCACGATCAATCGGGAATGCGCCTAGCTTGGCTTCACTTGCAGCGTCTATCATGACTAATTGAAATGGTAACGCGGCCTCTCGCGTACTAATTGGCGTGGCAAATGCGGGCAACGCCAAGGCAAAAAATAATATTGCACTCGCGATACAGCGTTCGCTATTGATTAACATTTTTACAAATAACCAATCGGGTTTCGCATTACGCCGATACCCGCAATCTCAGTTTCTAATAAATCGCTCGGCTTCATCCACTCTGGTGGTGTGCGCGCGAAGCCGACACCTTCGGGTGTGCCGGTCAAAATAATATCGCCCGCTTCTAAGGTTTGACCGAGTGAGAGATCGTGAATTAAGCGCGGGATTTTGAAGAAGAGATGTTTGGTGTTTGATTGTTGCTTCACCACGCCTGAGACGCGGCATTCGATGTCTAAATTATTTGGGTCAATCTCATCTGCTGTGACGATACATGGGCCGAGCGGGCAGGTACCGTCGAGTGATTTGCCTTTATCCCACTGGCCGCCATGTCTGCGCTGCACATCGCGCCACGTCACATCGTTAGCGATGGTGTAGCCGAAGATGTGCGACATGGCATCGGCCTCAGCAATATTTTTACCTGACTTGCCGAGTATGACGGCGAGCTCGACTTCCCAATCAAGCTGCGTAGAGACATTAGCATCAAACGGAATCACATCATAAGGACCATTGACAGCCGTCGGTGCTTTAGAAAAAAATACCGGCCACTTCGGTATTTCGCGGCCATCTTGTAGCGTGGTCGCACCTTCGGTGAAATGCTCTAAATAATTCCAGCCGACACAAAATACATTTTTGCGTGTACGCGGAATGGGCGCTTTCAGCAGCAGAGTGTTGAGCATGATTGGCGTTGTTTTTGGAGTGGTAGCAATTTCACGTAGCAGCGCCATTGTCGTCTCACCACCTTCGATAATATCGAGCATGGTGTTGACGTTTACGCCGCTTTGTCGTGCATTGATTTCAGCCAGCAGGTCAATCACAGTGTCATTCGTGTGCAAGATGCCAGTGCAGAGTTGGGTAGTATTGAGCGGTTGATAGGTGACAAGTTTCATGGTTATCCAAATTGTGATTCAAGATTGGCGAGCGGGTGATTGTGTGTTGACCAACGTGGCGTGAAAAAAGCATCAACCATCGGTGAGGTCACATCTGCTAAGTGTGCGGGCTGCCACTTAGGTTGATTATCTTTATCAATGACGAGCGCGCGTATGCCTTCCACTACATCAGGATGATCAAACACAGCCATCATCATGTTGTACTCTTGGCGCAGGCAGGCGGCGAGCGTAAGTGTATGACCGTTTTCAATTTGTCGCTTCGTGACTTCGAGTAAGGTTGGTGAGCGTGCCGCTATATGTTGTGCAGTCTCATGTGCCCAAGTTGCGTCGTTGGAATTTGTCTCGCGCTCAAGGGAGGAGATGATTTCACTCACATTAGCCTTATGTGTGAAATGCCTTGTGATGGTGTCTCGATGTGCAGCCAGAGGTGAGGGCGGTGGACTGACAGTGGAACTTTTTGCAAGCTCAACTATGTCGCCTAGATGATTCGTCGTCCACGCGTGATTATCTAGTGCGCGTAAGAAATTCGCCTGTGCATCGGTGGTCATATAAATATCGGCTAGCTTGGCATGAAGCGCATCTGCGCCATTGATGGCATTCGCGGTCAAGCCGATATAAAGCCCCATTGCATCCGTGGCGCGCGAGAGAAAATACGTGCCACCGACATCGGGAAATAAACCAATTTTTGTTTCGGGCATCGCCATCTTTGTTAGCTCACCAACAATACGCAGTGTCGCACCTTGCGATACACCCATGCCGCCGCCCATCACAATGCCATTCATCAGCGCGATATAAGGCTTGCCACAATTTTTTAAGAAACGATGCAGTTGATAATTAAGCGTGTATTCAGTCTGAAAAAATGATTCATGCAAGCGCTCGCCGATGCCAGTTACGCTATTGTACAAACCACGCACATCGCCGCCCGCGCAGTAAGCTTTGCCGCCTGCGCCTTGTGAAATCAACGCGTAAATACTATCGTCTTGGGTAAACGCGTCAACGTGTTGGCGGAGTGCGAGCAGCATTTCTAGCGTTAACGCATTTAGTGCTTGCGGACGATTAAGTGTCACGTAGGCAATGTGATTGCGGATTTCAACGTGGATATCGTTTGTACTTGTGTGTGGCATTTTTTTTAGTAAAGTCGTTTATTGGCGGGTATTTTAGAGCAAATATGTCTGAAGGCAGCCGTCAATATTTGTGTTTTCAACTGTGTATGCCTCGTAACTCGCTGTTCGATAATTCAGTACCAACGGCGAAAAACGACTAAGTAAACAGTATTGAGATTGGCTTAGGATAAGCAAGTTTATCCTGAGTTTAGGAGTCAACTTTGAAGTAATTGTGCACGCTTTTGTTAACGCGTTGTTTACTTAATTTGAGAGGTTGTCATGCTTGTACATTATTACGACGTTGATGAAATTTTTATTTGCGCCTGTACATATTTATTCTAGTCTCAATGCTACTAGTTAAAGTTAACGAGCGTTCGCCCCCGAACTCAGTACGGGGGCGAACGTTTGTTAATTAAACGGTGCTGATCTAAGTCAGCATTCTTAACGTCATCAGAACGGCTGCCGACTAATCGGCTTACTCTGTGTGACACCATTCACGGTGTAGGTCATGACGGCATTATCGGGGTCACTAAATGCTAGCGTCACGCTACCTGCACGTGCAGCTATTAGGCGGCTGCGGTCATAGGTCGCACCAACCCATGCGCTGCTTGTGGTGGTGTACAGATCGCCCGTGCAATCCATGCCGCTCCAGGTGCATCCTGGCATGACAAGCCATGTGCCTTTGCCAGCGCTATCATAGGTGAACCATACGCCAAACAAGGTACGCTCTTGCTGCGCGAGCGCAAAGCCCCAGCCGTTTTGGCCCGTGCCGCCCCACCAAAGGTCGTTTGTGACAATACGTGCGCTACTATCAACGGCACCAAACGGTTGGCGGACAATTTGTTTGCTACCTGAGCCTCTTGCAAAACCCTAAGGATGTGAACATTTATTTACGCAGGGTGCATAAAAAAGAGAGGTGGGCGCAACCATTGCTGGCATGATGCGAGTGTCAAAACAAACATCTGCGCCCACCTATGAATACTACGCAACGT
>JANNWG010000037.1:0-112197 GCA_031414695.1 Burkholderiales bacterium | reverse complement strand
ACGTTGCGTAGTATTCATAGGTGGGCGCAGATGTTTGTTTTGACACTCGCATCATGCCAGCAATGGTTGCGCCCACCTCTCTTTTTTATGCACCCTGCGTAAATAAATGTTCACATCCTTAGGGTTTTGCAAGAGGCTCATATTTAATTGCCGAATCAATAACTTAAGTCCGTACCAAAACCCTAATAACCACGGCTATCTTCAAGCATAAACCAGCCAAAACGCCCGCTGTTATTGCACTTTCATCAAATTTTCGTCACTAGCTACATCCAGCGGAATCACAAACAAAAACGTCGCCCCCTTGCCCAACTCACTCTCAAGCCATATCCGCCCATCGTGCAGCTCCACTATCCGCTTGGCTAATGGCAGCCCCAGCCCAGTGCCCTCATGCTTCGCCTCGCCCACGCTAGTCAACTGCCGAAATTCTTGAAACACCGTTTCAAAATCTTCTGCCGCAATGCCCAACCCGCTATCGGCAACCGACACTTTAAGATTCGCACCTTCAATCACCGCGCTGATTTTTACCCAACCATTCGGGTAGGTAAATTTCACCGCGTTCGTCAGCAAGTTAATCAATACCTGCTTAAACTTGCGCTCATCGGCGTAGAGCAAATTAACCCCTTCGCCAATTTCGGACGTAACCGTCACCTCCTGCCGAATAGCACGCTCACGAATCAACACCATCGCGTTATCAATTGCAGATGTCACTGAGAAATTGGTGAGCGACAAATCCATCATGCCGGATTCAATTTTGGAGAGATCCAAAATATCGTTAATCAGTGAAAGCAAAAGCTGACCCGAACTGGCGATGTCGTTCACATACTCCCGCTGCTTGGCATTCAAAGCCCCAAAATATTCCTCCCGCAAGGCATCTGAAAAGCCAATCACCGCATTGAGTGGCGTGCGTAACTCATGCGACATATTGGCTAAGAATTCACTTTTGTGTTTATTGGCGAGCTCGAGTTGGAGAGTTTTGTCAGCGACTTTTTGTTCTAGGTTTTGGGTGTAGTCTTGGAGTTGGGCGGCCATGTTGTTGAGACTTTTTGTAACAGAAATAATTTCTTGATCTCCAGCTTCTACTAGTCGAATAGTCATGTCGCCATTCGCTATTTTCAGACTCGAAGCCTCAATTAATCTAATAGGTAACACCATCCTAGTTGCTAACAATGACACAATCGGATAAAGCAAAATTAACATCACTAGGCTGCTAAAAATACCTCGTATAACAACAGACCAAACCGGCTTATAAATTGTGTAAGCTGGTATTTCAGAAAAAATCCGCCAGTCTAGTGGTGCTATGGTGGTGGAGGCCAAGTAAGCATCACTGAAAACCACACCACCTGCGCGATGAATGGATATGTCATCAGCAATATTATGGTTTCTAACTGTGTTTTGTAACGTGTCGTAAAAAAAACTAGGTCTCTTTAATATTTGAGAATAGTTAGTATGCGCAAGAACTTTGCCAGACTTACTAACTATAAATATCGCCTTTTCACCACTGTTAATAATGGGCATCACTGCATCTGCTAAAAACTTCAGGTTGACTTTAATTAGCCCTAAATATGCAGCGTTTGACGCGCAATAACAAAGCACGATGTGCGGGCTATGCCCATCAATATCCGTAATTGGTCCTAATGCCCAATCTTGCTCACTTTTCCACATCACCAGTTGATCGCTGGTGTAGGGCACTAATGCATCTTGATCCAAGCCTATTCTTGCAGCGCTATAACGCAATTGTACATATCGAGAAATTAGAGCTACTTCTTCGATTTCGGGCATGATTTTCATCAGACGATGAAGCTCATGCGAGATATTACCAGGGCTGTGCTCTAGGCTGACCTCTGCGCTACGGAAAAAATCTGATGCTGTTTGCTTAATACGCTCAACATTTAATGAAATTCTTGCCTTAGCAAGGTTGACTTGCGTTGTTTGTTCTGTATGAAGCCGAGCGCTTACCTGATCGTAGATAGTAAACGCATCTATAGTTGTGATTAAAAATACTGCAGCGCAGACAATCAGTCCTACTGAGTATAAATATGTAATTTTTAGCGACTTTATGCGTCCGAGTTTTCTCAATGTGTTGGCTGATAAATGCTGCGCATTAGGCTAAGCCAGCCAGTTTTGTTGAATGCAGGCGGGAGTGTAGTTTTTAAAGATATTTTATTAAATGGCTCAATGCTAGGATATGGAGTGACTTCACCACTCGGAATCATAACTGTAAGGCCATAAATTGAGCTGTCAAAGTAAGTGGATGTTGTATCGTTAGTACGCGCCACAATTGCAGCTTCAATGGAGTTGGCTATTTCTAAGCATTCAGCCTTGAGTACGCCTACAGCACCTAACCGCACAGCAAATTGGTGTAAATCTATACACATTATGCTTGGTAGCGGAATAGCAAATTGCTGACAGCTCGCTTGCACATCAATTATTTTTTCTCTAAATTTAGGTGCTGACAATATAAGTTGCTCAGCTTGAATCACAAAGGTAGTAACAGCCAAAGTTACTCGCTGGATTTTTGTTAGGTCAGTCAGTGAGTACATTACGCCTGATTCTGGATTAGTCTTGAGCAGATTGATGGCAATCTCACCTGCTATTTTTCCACCCGGACGATTTTTCGGATCAGCGAGTGAGACACACCAATCTTGATATTTCAAGCTGTTTTCTAGCGCAGTCGATGGCGGCGCTAGCATGTAGGAAGCGTTGCTAGATAGCGCTACCGCAAATTCGAGCGTGCCAGCAAAGCAGGAATTAAAGGCAATTAGCCCAAGCTTGTTATCGTTTAATGCGGCGGCAATTTCAGACGGATACAAAAGAGAGTCGATTACAGATTCATCAACCGACAAATTGAGTCTCTCCAATAAAACTTGATTTGATTGATCAAGGCTCCATGCACTAAGCAGATCGCTAGATTGTTTTGATAATCCGCGACCACTACCATGCCCCCACATTGTTAGTACATCGTTCTTCCCAATTACGCTAGAGTTTGTTGAGGCCTCTTTGATAAATTCAGAAAGCGCGCCACCAGTGCTATGAGTGTTATTTATAACTTGCTGGACTTTACTCTTATCAAAAATATCTGAAGCCTTTTGAAATGTTGGAGTTGAAATCCGCAACGGGTTAACATGCAGTTCCCGCTCATTCATTTCGTCATCAATCCTTAATGGGTTTGCAAAAAAACCATGCAGGTATAACTTGATATTTTTTTTGACGGTGTCTGTGCGGTACGCAACTTCAAATCCGGTTGCTACACACTTATAAAAAAGGTATGCGTAATAAGGGTCGTTATCAATATTTACATAAAGTAAAAATTTCTTCATTTAGAGGCACTTTAAGTGAACAAGCGTATACAGTGAAGTAGGTGCATACTCGATAAATTGTTTCAGCACTTATTCCACATTAACTGGCTGCGATGTGCGGCATACTAGGCAAACGTTGCTTGTATAAAAACGCGCTTGTAGTCTTTGCAAAACGCCTCACCTTGTCGAGAATAAATCCATGCAAATGCGGCGCCGGCAGATGGAAATTCAATTGCTCCATATCTGGTGGGAGGCTTTTGTCCTTTAATCGAAACAACGCCATCTTGAAATAGGCCCATCGGACTAGTGGGTAGCCCTTGTTTACCCGGATCGCCACCGCCCTGGTTACCCTCACCATCTTTAAATAGCGCATTTGTATTTTCGGGGTCAAAGCCAATGACAACAAAACGGTTGCGCTTTTGAATGGCAACGGCTTGTGTTGCACCTTTTGTTTGGGTGCGAGGCACTTGCTTAACGTTGCTTTCTTTTGTTGCTGCAGGTTTTATGATTTTTGCTGATTTGCTCATATTTTTCTCCAAGAAAGTATTGATGCGCCAAAAAATTATCTCTAGCGTTAGATAATGCCAGAAAGTAAGTTACTATAAAAACAGGTGCTTATGAAAAACTCCTTACAAAAAATCTGTTATGTGCTGATACCATTAAGTATGTTGATATTTTTTGGTTGTGAAAAACTTCCTAACAGTCCGACCTTTAAAGTAGTTGTGATTGATATGCGAGACGCAGTCAGTACAAAAGTTTTTCGCCAACAATTTAATGAGGCAATAAGGTTACAGTTTAGCGCTACACAAATTCCAAATGTTGACTTTGTCGTTTGTCAATACGGCGTTCGCATACAAAGTGATTGTGCTAAAGAGGCGCTAAAGTTATCGCCCTCCCTTATCTATGCAACCACCACAACAATTGCAAAAGAAATAAGATTACTTAATGCAACTACACCAATGATATTTAGTGGCATTTATGATCCTAGAGCCGTAGGACTGGTTGATAATTTGAAGCGGCCTGGAAAAAGCATGACGGGTTTTGTTTCATATGCGGAAACGGCAAAAAAAAGGCTAGAAATTATCACTCAGGCAAATAAGAAAAATAAACAGATTGGAATTTTGGTAGATCAACTTAGCACCCCAAATAAAACTGAACACAATCTAAATGACGTTTCTGCAAGGTTAGGTATTAAAACGATTGAATACTTAATTCCGGTTCAAGCTAACGCAGCAAAGATAAAAAAAATCATTTGCGACTCAAACATGGATGCTTTTAGTTTTGAAACCAATGTTTCACTACGTACGCATTACAAGCAAATAATTGAAGCGCTCAATAAATGTGGCAAGGCTGCAATTTTCATGCACCGAGACTTTGTTATAGCTGGCGGACTTATGAGCTATGGCCCAGAAGACTTTAACTATGCAACCAAAGCCGCAGAATATATTTACCGATCACTAAACACCACAGACATTGGTGATATTCCAATTGAACTACCCACAAAATTCGTTTTCGCTCTAAATAGAGTCGCTTCCAAAAAACTTAGATCTCCATTACCAGCCAATTTATTAAATCGAGCATCTGAGTATTACCAATGATCAAGATATATATAATTTGGCACATTTTTTCAGCATTAAATACTACTTTGGCACGTAGTACATTGGCACTACAAGATGGTGTAAGCAGACCACATAAAAACTAATTAAGGCATGCAGTAAGTAGTGCATATAAATGTATTGAAAATTTCAAAATCCTAACCACAAAGTGCTACAAAATCTTTAATTACACATCGCTTAGTACAACCCCTACCGCCCAAATACCGCCACTACCCGCAACCCTATTGGTAATGTTAGCGTCTTAGCAGCTGCATTCGCCTCCAAATCAATCATTACTTCCAGCACATCGCGGTCATTTTTATCGGCGGGGTCTGTGCTTTTGATGGTGCGCCTGCCCATTTCACTTTCGATGTGGCTAACTTTGCCGCTGAGTTGTAGTGACTTATCAAATTCGCTGATGACGCTCACACGTTGCCCTAGCTTGATGTAGCTAATATCGCGTTCATCGACTTCTGCACGTACGCGATGGCGCGAGATGTCGGCTACTGTGATTGCTGCGGTGGATGTCGTAGGGTTAAGCGGGTTGATGCTATCGCCAGCCTCTACCAAATTACGCAGGACAATGATGTTAGCGGGTGCGCGCAGGGTGCATTTTTCGACTTCCGCATTGGCTTGTGCCAGCTTTGCTTGCGTCATGTTGACTTTTGCACGGACGGCGGCGAGGTCCTCTTGCCGCGCGGGGGCATTAGTGAGTTTTTGCTCGGCGGCCATTGCATTATTTTTGGCACGCGCGTTAGTAAGTGCATCACGCATGCTATCGAGCTCAGCATCTGAGATGAAATTACCTTTTTGTTTGAGTTGGTCAAAGCGATGAAAACGCTTCTCAGCTGCCGCCACATCAGCTTCGGTCACTTTTATGCGTGCCGCCAATACATCGCGCTCTTCTACGCGCGCACCATTTTGTGTTTTATCGGCTTCGGCTTGCGTTTCTTTTATCAGGCTTTGTGCGAGCTGCACTGCGGCAATACGATCATCACAATAGAGCGTGATGAGTGGACTGCCGCGTTTTTTAGTCTCACCCGAACGCGCATGAATTTCCTTCACCATGCCCGCAATGGTGAATGCCATTTTGATCGTAGGTGCAGCGCCTTCGAGGCGAGCAGGTGCGGAGAAGCTACGTACTTCACGTGCTGTGGTTAAATTTATTGTGCTTAGTAGCGCGATAAATATGATGCACTTGCTAAAAAAAATAGTCATCATTTTAGTTGCCCACATGTTGTGTCTTCATTTTTTAGTGTGATGTTGTTATGCCGTTACGATTGGCAGTTGTGTTGTTTTAAGACAATTTAATTTGCCGCCATCGAGTTGAAATGTCTTATCAACATACGAGAGCACACGCGCGTCGTGTGTCACGATGAGAGTAACAATGCGCTTGGCTATAGTCTGTGCGCGTAATGCAGCGAGAAAATGCTCCGCGCGTTTCCAATCAAGTGCGGCAGTAGGCTCGTCAGCAAAGATTACGGTGGGCGACGTTGCTAGCGCACGCGCTAGCGCGATAAGCTGACGCTCGCCGCCGCTGAGTGTGGGTGGATAGGCGGTGCGCGGAATAGTGATGTTGAGTGCGTCAAACATTTGCGCTGCTGCATGTCGACCTGCAACGATGCTATCCAGCGCAAACCCAGCTGGAATGGCGATATTGTCAAAGACGTTTATTTGGTTGATAAGCCGAATATCCTGAAACACAAAGCCAAACGACTTAATACGTACTGCCGCGCACAGCGCCTCATCAGGCGGTAACGCTATCCCAGCAAATTGCACTTCACCTTCGTCCGGCTGTAGTAATCCGCTTGCTAACGATAACAAAGTAGATTTACCGCTGCCGGAGGGACCTGCAATGGCGACGACTTCTCCAGACACAAAGTCAGCAGAAACATCATCTACCAACTGACGTGATTCGCTAGCTGAGCGCAATGTGTAGGATAGATTTTTTAGCGTCAACATTTGTTGCATCTATCCGTATCAGTTAATTTATTGTCGAAACGCATCGGCAGCCTGTATTTTGTAGAGCATACGCACGCTAGATAGACTGGCGAGCGCCCCCATTAGTAGCGTCACTGTCAGCACTACAGGCGGCAACCACAGCGGCAGCATGACCCAGCCCAATACAAACGCGCGCGTCGCCCACACCATGGCCGCGCCTAAAATTGCACCCATTAGTGCGCCTGCCAGTGCTAGCGTGCCCGCCTGTAGTAGCAGCACCGCCATCAGCCGCGATGACGGCACCCCAATCGCGCGTAAAGTAGCAAATTCTTTTACATTTTCAATGGTCAGCGCAAATAAAGTTTGCGAAATGATGATGAAACCAATCACAAAACCCAGCACTGCTGAGAGCAGTAATCCGCCGCCAGCACCCGTGCGGATTAGCCAAAAAATTGCTGAGCGTGATTCATACTCAGCAGCGGTCATTACACTCACCTCGGGAAATCGCTCACCAATATTTCGTGCCAGTGCACCTATCTCTGCGCTATCCATACCAGGCTTGGTAAATATCGCCACCGCACATGTGGCCTCTGACGCCATACGAAACATACGCCTTGCCTGATCTATCTCAACAAACGCATACGGTGCACCGAGAAAAGTAGCGTAACCATCTACGAAGCTCGTCACTTCCCCTGCGATACCATTGATTTCAACAGGCGTTGCAATAGCACGCACGCCTAATAATTGACGATCAATGACATCAATCGCGACGGCAATCGGTAAGTTGCGGGTGTCAATTGCCTGCAAACCCGCTTTGCCAAGATGCGCATCAACTCGCGCAAGTGACACCCCTATCAACGCCACCGAAGCGCGCACGATAGTCGCATCAGATGACTCAATAGCGCCCGTCTTGAGTGATGCAAAACCATTCACGACAGGCACGGCGTCTGCCACGCCGTCTAGGCCGATTAACAGTAAATGATATGCACGCGGCAATGTACTGGCGAATTCAAACGATGGCTGGTGCTTAGGCGTCACCCATATTTGTGCATTAAGCGCGCGAATGGGTGATTTTGCGGAATGTAAAAAGCCCGCAACCATAGATGTTTGAAATTGCATCAACGCTACAGAAATCAACACACCTGCTAGCGCGCCATAAAACCGACGGCGATTCGTGAATAAGAAAGCACAAGATAGCGGCCACGCAAGCCGCATAAAATTGACAAGCGCTAATATCGACGGATAGTTTCGAGCATTATTGCTCGAAGATGCCCATGGATATTGAACATTTATATCTTGTTTAGTTGGCTGAGGAATTGTTTTCACAAGCGAAGCCTACCAAAAAAAATCGCTTACGAACCTACCTGCGCTGGTAGGTTTTCTTTTGTCGTGATTCGATAGAGTTCAATCTTTCGTAATGCAACACACATACATCACAAGTGCGGAAATGTTTAAAACAATAACGATCACCAAACATTAGGGAACAATAAATGAACTTAAACGAAAATGCTTTTGCATTACCCACAACTACTGATGCAGAGCAAGTTGCATCGACCGTTGTAGAAAGTAGCATCGCAAACGCACATCAAATGCTCATTGATGAACTTGGTTTTGACCCTAGCAGCGCGGAAAGTAGTTATTTCCTTGAGGGTGACGTAGCTCAGTATCGGGATGTACCTGGCCGCTGCTTACTCAATCGACTTGTGCCACATGCTACATGGTCAGCGGCACGGTTAAATAACAAAGTTGAACCCTACTCAAAACACACCAGCGGCTGCATAAAAAATCGTTCGCAGGCACATGATCGCGCCGGACGTAAATTTCAAGGGCCAAATTTTGCTTCACAGGATTATCTGAGCTTAGCTGGTCATCCGCAAATTAAGTCGGCTGCGGTCAAAGCGATAGACGAATGTGGCGTGCATTCGGCAGGTTCTGCTGCGCTAATGGGGTTGACCACACAAACGCGGCAGCTTGAACAACGTATTGCAGACTGGTTAGGGTTTGCCGATGCTACGGTGTTTCCAACTGGCTGGGGCGCAGGTTACGGCATTATTAAGGCGCTGGTGCGACCCACTGACCACGTGCTAATCGACATGCTGGCACATGCATGCCTGATGGAAGGCGCGCGTGCCGCCACGACAAACGTACATTCATTTCCGCATTTATCATCAAGCGGACTAGAGAAAAAACTCTCTCGCATACGCGCCGAATACCCTGACGCAGGCATTTTGGTTGTGACTGAATCACTATTTTCAATGGACTCAGACACACCTAACCTTAAGGAAGTCGCCGCGATTGCTCACAAATACCATGCAACGATTGTTGTAGATTGCGCACACGATTTGGGAAGTTTAGGTGCGGATGGTAAGGGGCATTTATCGCTGCAAGGCGCGATGCAAGATGTCGATATTGTGATGGGATCATTTAGCAAGACATTTGCATCAAATGGCGGCTTTGTAGCCTCAAATCATGAGGGCATGAAGGTGGCATTACGCTATTCATGTGGACCACTAACGTTCACTAACGCCATCTCACCCGTACAGTCGGCAGTTGTGCTCGAAGCGTTGAACATCGTGCAGTCAGCAGAGGGTGCAGCCCGTCGTAATCGCCTAATGCAAAACATTCTTTTGCTGCGAAATAGGCTAACTGAAATGGATTTTGAAGTGCTTGGTGCGCCATCATCAATCGTCCCTGTCATTTTGGGCGACAGTAGGATTTCACGTTTGATATGTCGCTTTACGCTTGAAGGTGGCGCGTTGGTCAATCTCGTTGAATATCCTGCGGTGTCACGTAATACTTGCCGCTTTCGATTACAGGTAATGGCTGACCATACAGAGGTGGATATTGATGAATTTTGTGAAATTCTGTTTGCCGCACGCGCCAAGGCAAGACGCGCACTAAAGCTAGACGAGGTTGTTTCATTAAAAGTGGCATCACATGCCTGACGATCAACAAGGCGCCAATACTAGTCAGCAACGCAATCATTCGTTTGAAATCCTGAAGGCAGCAATACCAAAGCAGTGCTTTTCACGAAGCGTTGCGAAAGGATTATTCGTACTGGCAGCGGCCTTTGTCGTCTATGGCGTGGCAACCACAGCACTATATTTTGCAACTGCTTGGTGGATATTAATTGTGGCGGCAATCGTGCGTGGACTCACAATAGGGCCTACGTTTATCGTCGGCCACGACGCCTGCCACGAATCATTAACGCCGCACCCACGCTTAAATCGCATACTTGGGCAGCTCGCTTTTCTGCCAAGTCTGCATTCATTTACCGCGTGGAAATTTCGGCACAATTTTATTCATCATCGGCATACGCAAATACTGGAACTTGACTCTGGCTATCCACCGCTAACAGTTACAGAGTACGCCGCACTTTCGAGCAGCAAAAAAATGCGCTATCGTGCATCACGCTGTGCGCCACTGGCAGGCTTACTTTATTTTCCAGAGTGGTTCACCAAGCAGCTACTACCAAGTGCGGCTAACCGTGAGGTATATAAAAAAGCGGGGCAATTTTATTGGCTTGATCGTGCCTTATTACTCACTTGGCTCGCGCTGGAAATCGCACTTTTTTCAGGCTTATTTGCACAAGCTGGCTTAATACCCGCCGCCAATTTTTCGCCTTGGGTGATGCTATTTTTTGGCATTGTGGTGACGCAGTTTGTGTGGAATTGGCAAATGGGTTTCGTCACTTTTTTGCATCACTTTCACCCCGAAGTGAAGTGGTACACCGAAGCAGAAGCGCCACCCGCCGCCATGCGACAACTGACTTCAACCATCCACATGGGTTTTCCAGTAGGTACGAATTGGGCGATGCTCAATATCCTAGAGCACACCGCACACCACATCGACCCAAAGATTCCCCTCTACCACCTGCCAAAAGCACAAGCCGCATTAAACAAAGCCTTCACCGCCGACATCCGCCAAGAACGAATGACCATCCGCGCCGCACTGCGCGCGTTTTCAGTTTGTAAATTGTGGGATGTGGAGAAGCGGGCGTGGGTGGGGTTTGAGGCATAAGTACGAAGGCAACATTCAATAACAATGCATAGACGCAACGCTGTAAACCCTATCGTATAAAGCCATGCCAACTATTCATGCAGGAGGCTATCGTAGAGCGCCGTATATTCGGCTTCATCCAAACATGACTTATTCAGAGCGAGTGCTTGAATCGCTTGATGCATCGACACATCTTGCCGCGCAGCATCAAGATCAATATCGTCGGGTGCTAACAGCCAGCGATGACGAATACGTTTATCGTTTGCGCGATTAAGCATATCGGCTAATGCCCATGCAGGATTAAGACGATCAATGGACTGTGCAACACGCTCTGTGCCCACCGCTACAGTCACATACCATTTTTCTGTTCTGGTGGTGACTTCAACATCATGTAAGCGATAGATAGAGCTTTTATGTGGAACGGCTACTTCGATGGTGCGTGGAATTTGTGTTGTCCAGCCAGCTTCGCGCAAAATATCCACACCAACTTTAATCGCCCGTGGATAGAGCCTTCTGAGTGCTGCTTCAATATTAGCGTTGCGGTTACGCAGCAGGTTCATATGCACATCCGCCCGGCCACCCAGCGATTTCACTAGCTTTGCTTTGCGCCAAACGGCTAAGTAATTTGAACAGATAGCCGATGTCCAGCCGAACAACGTCGTAAGGTCACCGCCTGTAAAAATTTCTGGGACGGCGTCTAAGCGTTTTAATGCGGATTGATAGGTGTTTGTCTGTGCTTTCATAAAAATATCGTCATCGTATTTGCTTAGCGCATTTTTTTCACGCGCACATTTTTTTTCACTGCTTTGGGCGCTGCCTTGGCGTCAGTGCCCGCAGCTGCCAATGTTTTTTGCGGCATGTTCATTGCATTACGCATGATCGTCATTGCTGCACTCAGGTGTACTACCGCAGGTTTTAGCATTTCCGCTGCAACGACTTCGTCCATTCGCCACGATGTTGGCAACCAGCGTTTCAAATCAGTCATGACTTTTTTTGCTGCGGTAGGTGACTTGAGCTCAATTAAGCGCTCTTCTGCATTTGCCAGCCACGCTGACGCTGTATCGGCCATATTGCCGCTTTCAACGGGGTAAATTGCTAACCGCGTAAGAAGTGACTCTGCTGTGGGTTCAAAGGGTTGCTTTTCACACAACCAAGCAAGGTCAAAAATATCACGCGGCTTAATTCGTGCACGTGCGCCAATGGCATAAACCTTATCTGCAAAAATTTCGCTTAAGGTCAATGTTGGAACAAACGCTTGACCCGCAGCAGACGTAATAGTTGAAATTTTTAACTGTAATGTTTTAAGGGCGGCGTCTGGTGTTTGCCACAGTTCAATTTTTAGTTTTGCGCTGCCAAGCACATTGGGGCCACTAAGCGTGACATTGAATACATGTGGATTGCGATCATCTTTGCTCGCTGAAACTGCTAGGGCAAGATCAGCCGGAATATCAGCCGGCAAGCGTAGTTTTTTTTCGATTTGCGCTGATAAGGCACGAAGCGATAACCCGCCTCTCACCATAAAGTCTAAGTCCTCACTGAAGCGAGCAGAACCATGCGCCAGATGTAGCGACGTGCCGCCTTGAAAGGCGATGTCGCCGGGCGCCCAACGACGCGAATCCATCAATGCCGCAATCGTTGCTGTTTGCAATGTCAGCCTGAGCTGCTGCTGCTCGGCGATGGTTAAAACGCGCTTTGCCATAAATATAGTAAATTAATGGATGAATTCATACATTAACATACTATATTTAGGTTTGCTACGATAATAATTAAACAGTACTGAAGTTTGGCGCAATATTCTATATATGGCATTTGCTCGCCAATGTCGTTTGAAAGTTTGCTCGCCAATGTCGTTTGAAAGTTTGCTCGCTACATTAGATTGCTCATGTTGAACCTTGTTTATGACTAATGTCTGCATGGTGCTCAACTACTAACCAAATCTTGACATAGCGACTGCAAAAGTGCGAGCGCTGCGTCACGTTTGGCGCTGTCCATTAAACACATGTGAACAATTCAATTCACCTAACCCGAACGGGTGTTGTGCTGTCTTCACAACCTATAGAAACTCTTAGCAAGTGACGACGATTACAGTTTTTGATAAGCAAAGTCACCTATTGACGGTTAACTGCAGACATTTATGTCTGAAAATGCCCGCCGCTATTGCACTTTTACAAAAAATAAATTGTTAGCACGGTGTTAGTCAGATAGTTACATACACAACAATTCAGCTAGATTTCCTACCTTAGCAGGTAGGTTTTTTTTCATTACAAATCGATAGAGTACGTTCATTAAACGCAACAACACTATTTTCCAAATGGAATCATCATGCTAATCATTACAAACCGCAAACAAAACTCAGAAGCAAATTTGCAACATGGCGGTAAGGCTTTCACCTCTAAATTCGCAGCAAACAATTCCAGCCTCTGCATTGCCGATGTCAGCAATACCAGCGGTAACTTAGAAGACCCAGAATGGAATACACAAAATATTGTTCTTAATGCAAGCGACGCCGTCATCAAAAGGCGAATCACCGATTGCGCTAACAATGCTGTGAGTAACGGACGAAGCATCCTCGTTTACATACATGGCAATAACAATAATTTTGAAAAAACACTTGATCGTTGCCATTTTATTTCTCAAACATATGAGGCGGTAGAAGTCATTGGCTTTAGCTGGCCATCCGAAGGTTTTTTACCTTCGCAGCTTGATGATTTAAGTGAGTTTGATACCGTTGTAGGTGATGACGATGGGTTATCGGACAAGAAAAAATATAAAAGTTGGTTTTCTGAAAAAAGTGGTCGATACCAACAAGCAAAATTGAACGCAGCTGCCTCGGCAAATGCACTAGATCATTTCTTAACATTGATTGCTGAAATTAAAGTAGCAGCCAATGCCACAAAGTGTACATTTTCAGTCGCTGCACATAGCTTAGGCTCTGAGTTACTGCATCGAACTATCATTCGAAATAACAGTGACCTTGCACAATTTTGCAATGTAATATTTCTAGCACCCGCTGTCGATGCAACAGCTCAGCACAAATTGCTGGCAAATTTATCACCTCTGAAAAAAGTCTACGTCACGTTTAATAAAAATGATTGGATTTTGGCGGCTTCGAGTGTTGTTGATAACGATGTCAAGCTCGGCATGATTCCAAAATCATCACCACCACCATCGCCAAATCCCAAAGTGCGATATGTCGATTTTGAGGGTGCAGCTGGTGGTGCTGGGCATCGCTATTTTCTTGAAGGGGAAACATTGGACATGGTGCGTCGCAAGCGTTTCAAAGTTGCCAAACGATTCTTTGACCGCGTCTTTGCCTGCAAAGATGATGTGGCACCCGGTGAGGGTGAAAAAAGCGTTTACCCGTTTGGATGCGAAGCCGATGGCAAGGTCTGCTACATGGGATACCTGACAGGGCCATCGCCGAATGATAGTTTGGGAAGTTAAGGGTAAGAAATATAAATTCGACTATCAATCAGAGCGCTACTCATACAAATGACAAGCAGAGTCACCAATGACAATCTTAACCAACGAACAATGTGAAACGCCCACGCACGAAGCTAAAAACGTCATCACCATAAAGGCTGCTCACTCGTTAGCAGACTTGATGGAAATATACCGATACCGATACAAGATTTATCACGAAGAAATGAAACGCCCGCAAAAATATGCCGATCATTCGCGCAAAATTATTTGTGATCCCCTTGATGCCTGCGCGACCAATTTTGTTGCATGGCAGAACGATCAAATCGTAGGCGTTGTACGCGTCAATCTTGCGCGTGATTCTCAGCTAGGGTTGTATGAAGAATTGTATGGTATCGCCGCCTACTGTGACTCACCGCAAACACAAGCTGCCATCGTAACTAGACTGATGATCGACCCACAAAAGCGTGGCAGTACGCTGGCCATTGACTTAGCCGCTGCGTGCTATCAGTTAGGGTTACTGCGTGACGTGAGATTTAATTGTATAGATTGCAATAGTCATTTAGTCGGTTTTTTTAAGCGGCTTGGCTATCGTGAATATCGCGAAAATTGTATTCATCCAGAGCTTGGCGAAACTACGCCGCTAGTATTTCACCTTGATGATATGCAGTACCTAGAGGAGATTAAGTCCCCATTGGCGCACGTGGTGGCGTTACATTTAGCTGCCACAGCGTTAGCGGCGTAGCTAGAAAAATATTTAATTATCATCAACTGTACTTAGACGCTGAGACTAATCAAGCCATGAATATTAAAGAAGAACTTGCCCATGCTTTTGAATCAACTATGGTTGCATTTAATGCATCAGCACCTATCGCCAAGCTGATTGCGGGTGATTTCAAAATAGCCCATTACCAATCAATTTTGCGTGAGGTATATCACTACACTAAGGAAGACCCACAAATGCAGGGGTTAGCCGCCGTCTATTTTCGTGGCGTTGATCGTGATACCGTAAAAATGTTTTTCAAACATGCTATCTCTGAAGTGGGGCATGATTTACTCGCGCTGAAGGATCTTGAAAACATGGGTAAGGACGTTTCTCACATTGCAAGCTCAAATCCATTACCCGCCACCATTGCACTTACCGCTTTTCCATTTTATCAAATCATATATCGTAATCCGATTGGCTATTTAGGCTATTTGTATTTCCTTGAGTTTATGCCAACGCAAGTTGGGCATATCTATCAGGCAGCACTTGAACGCGCTGGCGTGCCTGCCAACGCACTCGGATTTTTGATGGAACATATTGAAGCCGATCAGGCGCATAACATGCTTATGTTTGAGTACCTGAAGCGACTTATTCATACGCAAGACGATCTAGATGCCGTTATCTACACGATGCGTGTTTCGGGACATTTGTATAGTGAGATGCTTCGTCAAGCGATGGATAACTGTGAAAATCCTACCGACTATGGAGTGGATGCTGGTGAAATAAGCAGGATGCAACGTCAAGCGGCAGCATAGTGGTGCGAGGATTATTGTCGCTTGATTTGCGTCACTCGCGCATACATGTAAAGCGGCACACCGACGCAAAACAACGCCCGCTGCAAAACGACAACTGACTACAACAATCCACATGGGTTTTCCGACGGGCAGCAGTTGGTCAATGCTCAATATCCTAGAGCACCCGCACACCACATCGACCCAAAGATCCCCCTCTACTACCTACCAAAAGCACAAGCCGCATTAAACAAAGCGTTCGCGACAGACATTCGCCAAGAGCGCATGAGCATCAGCACCGCACTGCGCGCGTTTTCGGTTTGTAAATTGTGGGATGTGGAGAGGCGGGCGTGGGTGGGGTTTGAGCGCGATTGAGGTTGCTTTTGTCATGTCTGCACATGTTCCAGTATTGTCTTACCCATAGCGATGTACATACTGCATGGTCAATACTGTATATTTAGCCACTGCAACTAGAGTTCAGTTGCACAATCCAAAAAGTTAGCCATAATGACATCGTCAGCAAAACGATTAGCCCGCTTAAAAACACTACCCAAAGATTTTTCTTGGAATGAATTGATACCGGTCATGCAGTCTTTCGGCTTTAGTTGGCACACTTCTTCAGGCGGTAGCTCTCATGGCAGTTTTGTTAATACCTCAACTAAACGAAAGTTAGTTGGAATGTATAAGCCGCATGGCGCCGAGAAAATAAAACGCTACCAACTACAACTTGTGCTGGTATTTTTAGAGGCGCTCGGACGCGCAGAGGAAAATGAAGATGACAACTAAAATCGAAAGCGATCTTTTGGAGTACAGAGGCTATTGCGGAACCGTTAATGTCAGCGTGGAAGACGAAACGCTGTACGGAAAGGTGCTTTATATCCGTGATTTGATTATCTATGACGGCGTAGATGTGCCGACATTGACTGCAAACTTTAAGAACGCAGTTGATGAGTATCTAGCGCTTTGTCGTGAACTAGGTGATAAGCCCGAAAAACCGTTTACGGGCACTTTTCAAGTTCGTGTGCCGCAAGATATGCACCGTGAAATTGCCATCGCTGCACAAAAGGCAAATATCAGCATAAACAAATACACAGAAGAAGCATTGGCAACGAAGATACAACGTAGCAGGCCGACTCATGTTGTAAGCTAACCATGCAGCATTAAGTTTAACTTTAATGCTGTTCGTTTTTTTTCCAGCATACGAACATCGTGAAAAAGATTGCTCGTAGATTTGGTGCTAAACATTAAGTTTAGCCATTACAGTTGAGTCACTACAAATAATTAATCGCGATTATCCAGCACGAGCTGCGATACAAGTTTAGATACAGATTTAGATTTAGCGTCATCACGTAATCGCAGTGCGCCACCTTTCGGTTAGCCACAACCCCAAGTTGCCGCACCTGCTGCCACCAGTCGCGATGCTGCTGTGCCATCTGTTGCGGCAATCCCAAGAAGACGCGCGACCACTCTCCAGTGGCATGTCACCTCAACCACAATGCCTGACTGCGCCTGCCGAACATATCGGGCAAGGTGCGATTTCAATTTAGTCATTGAAACACGCATATAAATCCTTTTTTATAAATTAATTCTAGTGAATATGACCTGAATTTTTATTGGCGTCTCTGGGGGCGCTTTTTTTATTATGTGAATCTTTATCACGCTAATTCAAATCTTGTAGCTGTCAGCATGCTCGACAGCAACTGAGGAATGCCACCTGTTAATGAGGCATTCGACTTCGACAATGCCTTGCGCCTAACCTGATATGTATTTAGACATAAGTCGCCTATTAGCAGGCAACTTCAGTCATTTGTGCTTGAAAGTAGCTGCAGTTATTGCACCTTTGTAAATGGGAACTTCTAATAACCCCCAACGCCAAAAGCACAATGCAATAAACAGCGCACAGCAGCCAAGGGGATAAAAGAATGAACAAACAAACCACTGACTTATTTGTAGCGGATCAGCGTCTTCAGAAGATTGCACAGTACACCAAAGTACTAGACGCCCTCAACAAACTTGTTGATTGGGACGCCCTGACCAAAGTTGTGAATGACAGCACTGGCCGCGAAGCCCCCCAGCCCAAAGGCGGACGCCCTGCCTACCCAACTCAAGCACTCGTCAAACTCATCGTCTTGCAACAACTCTACGGCAACCTATCCGACGAAGACACCGAATACGCCCTACTTGACCGCGGCAGCTGGCAACGCTTCATTGGCATGACCGACGCCCTTAACCTGCCCGACGCCCGCACCATCTGGCACTTCAAGAACCAACTCGCCCAGACCAAGACCAGCACGGCGCTATTTGCCGACGTCCAGCGCCAGCTCAACGCCGCTGGGCTAGAAGCCAAAGGCGGACAAATGATCGACGCCACCATCGTCCCCACCCCTAAGATGCACTTCACCAAAGATGAGAAACAACGCTTAGCCGAAGGCAAGACACCTGACAACTGGAGTGACAAACAAATTGCCCACAAAGACACCGATGCGGGCTGGACCGCCAAACGGGGGCAATGGCAACACGGCTACAAAGCGCACGTCAATGCAGATCAAAAGCACAAATTGATTCGCATTGTGGACATCACCTCCGCCAGCAACAGCGACATGACCCACTTTGAACCCATCATCGACACCACCCCCAAACGCAAACAGGCCGGCAAGACCGTGCATGCTGATCGTGGTTACGATAGTGCGGCTAATCGACAGACGCTCAAGGCCAACCAGCTACGTGATGCGATTTCGCGTAAGGATGACCGTAAACGATTTGATCAAACAGACATCCACACGCGTAACAAGCGACTAGGCCGCATACGTGCGCGTGTAGAGCATGTATTTGGGGCATGGGAGCAGGTGATTGGCAAATCGATTCGTTGTGTTGGGCTCATCCGTGCGACTGCACAGATTACGATGCAGGCGATGGTGGTTAACCTACGGCGTTGGGTGACGCTGGATGCCCGAGGTGGGTCTTGTGTATGAGCAGCATGAGAAAGACGGGGAAAGATCCCCTAAAAACCGAGGTAAGTTACAAGTGAAAACGTAAAAAATACTGACGATACGTATTAAAAAAATCGTAAATCGCGAATTGTAGGTAATTGGGGGTTTTGAGAAGTGCCCCAAAATGAAAGCCGCCTGTTTGCGTGCAGTTTGGCTGATTTTGCCTTGAAAAAGAGCATCAATAAACAACTTTAAACCTAGAAACGGCAATCGCATCCGTAGCGTGAGTCACCATATTGATGAATGGTGTAATTCACTAAACGCCTTTATACATGCGCTCTTTCAAGCAACTTCAGCGGTCAACTGCCGTTTCTAGGTTAAAAGCATAAACAAAAAGGGCGACCAATGGTCGCCCTTTTTGTTATTCATCTGCGTCGAATTACTTTGCCGCCACAATGTCCACGCGACGTGAGTCTGTCTCTGCACCGCCGACAACAAACTCAGGCTTTTTCAGCTGAATGCGTTTGTCGTCAATGCCAGCGCTCTTGAGTGCGTCACGCACTGCAAATGCACGCAGCTTGGCGAGTTCAAGATTTTTAGTGGCATTGCCGGTTTTGTCAGCAAAACCAGAAACATCTACCTTAGCTTCAGCATTGGTTTTGAGTGCTGCCGCAACATCAGCTAGAAACTTTTGATTTTCGGCATTTAGATCGCTTTGCCCCGCGCCGAAGAGTAATTTACCAACCAGGCTACCAGGCACTATGGCCGCTACTGTTTGCGGTGCTACAGCAGCCGTTTTAGTGAGCAATGCGGGGTAGTCCTTCGCCATTTGCGCGCCGTAGAGAGGCTTGTAAGCGCCCTGATGACAGGTTGCACAGTTAATCTTGGCAACGTCACCTGTCGGGCCTTTACGGTCCGCTGGGAAGGCTGAAGTCAGCGGTTCCATGTAAGTGTTATTCAGATTACGCGTCATGCGAATACCATGCCATGCGGTCACGCGTTGCGGCGTGCTGGTTTCCCATGATGAAAATGAACGTGTGTTGTGGCAATAAGTACAATTCACGCCCAAGCCTTCAGACATATGCACCATGAGCGAATATGTCCACTCGGTTTGCTTTGTTGTCTGCAGGTTCCTCTTCTCACCACGCATCGGTAGAGCCGTTGAACCAGCGGTGCGAATTTCCATTGCCTTGCTTAAAAATGGCGTTAGTCCGTCAGATGGTAGCGACATGAAGCCAACATCAGGCGAAGGTTTATTTTGTAAGCCATCGCCACCCACCATGCGCGTTTCAGTCTTGGCTTGCGCTGGTGTGAACCATACTTCGTCAGGAATGTGTTTGCCACGGTGACACGTATAGCAAGTCACACCTGTTGCGCCTACGTGTGTCTTATTTTCGGCATTAATGGTTTGCGTCATCTGCAACATTTTGCGCGCTACCACTTTGGTGTACAGCGAATCTGACTCCATGCCTTCACCTGGTTTGTGGCAATAAGTGCAGCCTTCTTCAGGTGCCACCCATGCGGTGAGAGAAACCATGGTGCGGGTAAATTCGCCCAGACTTAGATTGCCCAGCACCTGCACATTTTTATACACCGTATTGGCTGCTGGCCCGCCTTCAGGTGCAGCAGGCGATGCAACCGGCGCAATATTAGCGGCGGCTTGCTTTTTAATATCGCGTGGATTGTTAATTTCCACCATTGCCGTGCCGCGATAGCCGCGCTGATAGGTATCAATTGGTGGACGTTCCCAACAGCCGGTGAGTCCAGCCATTGTTAGCAGCGCCACACTAGCAGCAACACATTTATTGAGTAGTTTCATTTGCCAACTCCTTGCAATAGTGCAGGGTCAATTACCGGCGATGGATAAACCATTGGATACATTGGTGCCACGCCATGCTTAACCGCCCACAAATACCAGTTGTCAACGACGGTGCCAGTTAGCAAGATGCCAATGCCACCGGTAAGTGGGCACAACACGGCAAACCACCATGCCCAGCGATGTATAGACTCCATCGACGCATTAAAGCCCATCGTCCAACGCCAAAACAATGCAGCGCGCTCTGATGCCGTGCCGCGGTCGGTAATCTGCTCAATCTCACGCTCGCCACCGAAGCGGCTAACCGCTAGGATAGTTGCACCGTGCATTGCGAAGAGTAACGCAGAGCCGTACAAAAATACGATAGACAACATATGGAACGGGTTATAAAACAAATTACCGTAACGAATCGAGAATGCCGCTGTCCAGTCCAGATGCGGGAAAATGCCGAATGGCACAGCCTCGCCCCAGTTGCCAATAATGACAGGGCGAATAAAACCGAGTACCAAATAGAGCCAGATGGCGGCAGCAAATGCCCACGCCACATGCGTGCCCATACCGAGAGAGCGCGCGCGACGATACATACGGAGCCACCATAACAAAATTGACATCGTCAGGAAGAAGCCAGCCATCAGCCACCAACCGCCTTCATTTAGCGGCGGAATTTTAAGTCCATATGCAGGCGAAGGCGTCTCAAGCGCTAGCCATGGCAGTTGGCGGACAAATTGCACCGGATCCCAATTGACAGAGGCAAACATATTGAGACCAATAATCTCAAAAGCGATAAAGAAACAAATAATTGAGGCAACACCTAGGCCACCTAAGTAGAAAGGCCCGATTTGCGCATCGCCTATTTTGCCGAGCCAATAGTTAAAGAAGGGTTTACCGTCGCGACCCCACCAATCACTCTTGGGTAATGGCACACCATCATAGGGTGCATGCACTTGAACACGGGTGAAAATATTTTGATATTCCATGATTGTCTCTCCCTTATTTCCACACTGGCAAGTTTAGCCACCAAGTCCACCATTCGGGCCAACCACGCGTCCAAAATGGGCCACTGATAACAATACAAACCGCACTCCAAAAAACGGCACTTAGCGCTAAAAACAAGCCGAGACGATGTACGCCTAAAGTGCCGATCGAGTAGCCGATTGCGTCACGGAAAAAAGTGTTTTCATGTTCAGCTGTTTTGACTGGCTCGCCACGTGCAGGGTTTGTCGAGGAGAGAATTAACCCGCCGTGCAGTGACAACGCTAGGGTGGTGGCAAAAAAGAAACTCACTGCAATCATGTGAGCAGGGTTGTAGTGAAAGTGAAGATATTGATATCCCGTATTGGATACCCAATCGAGGTGGCTCATGATGCCGTAGGGAAAACCGTGTCCCCATGCGCCCATCAGTACAGGTCGGATGACCACCAGTGTAACGTACGCCAAAATCGCAAAAGCAAAAGCGAACGGCACATGAAACCCCATGCCTAGCTTTCGACAAATCTCAACTTCTCGCAGTGCCCAAGAGACAAATGCACCTATTGCGCAGACGGTGATGATCTGCCAAAGCCCGCCTTCCATCAGCGGCGCCATGCCTAACCCGTACTTAAGGTCGGGCGGTGAGATATTGATTTGCCATACGTTCCATGTCGGCCCTTGTGAAGCGCCCCATAGAATCAACATGGTGCCAAGCACCGCAAAAAATATGGTGGTGACACCAAAGAAGCCAACATAAAATGGCCCCACCCAAAAATCGAATAGATCGCCGCCTAGCAGCGTGCCGCCGCGGACTCGGTACTTACGTTCAAAACTCAGCATTGCCATGATGGCTTCCTCCGGCTTTCTTGGTCTGATATTTTCCGTTTGAGTCGTCGCTAACACCGTGCGAGTGACGAGCTTCAATGCGGCGGTTGGTCGTGCAATATTCTTGTGCTTGTTACATCGTTTTGCTACAAAAAAACAACGGGTGAGGTTTGTCGCCAGCTAAATTGTAGAGCCCTAAAGTCTGTCAACTTCCCCACAGCAAACGTCACCCGTTAACTGCGGTACTACACGCTATTACTTCGGCGCTGGTGCCATTTGTGAGACTGCTGGGCCTGCTTTTACTGCGGGACCGGCGAGCCAGTTGAAACGATCGGTACTGAGCAAAATGAAATGAATCACAATTGCTAGCGTGAATAGAAACGCTGCTAATGCTACGAGAGCACGCCGCGGATCGAATAACGTCCAAATTCTCCACATGTTTCAATCTCCTAAAATAATTAGAAACAATTACAAGTTAGTCAAAGTTGATTACCTAGGCAAACAAACGGTGATTAGCCCGCAAACCAAGGACGCCAACCCCATACCAACACGTGAGCCACAACTGCAATCACGGTAAAGCCAGCGAAGCTAAACATAAACAAGCCATGAAACGCTTTTGCTTCATCACTGGATAGTCCTGACAACGATTTATCTTCAGACATGTAAATCTCCTTCATGACATCCGGTACAACTAATGTTGTTCCGGTATAGCACCGTACCCATCCCGTACGGCGAGGATTGCTCTGAGTTCGCTCAATTGAACCAAAGCACGCTCATACTGCCGAGCGTTTTCGTTATGGCATTAATCTGTCAATGCCAACGCGATGGTTGAACGAGCCGATTCACGGGCTTCGTTAATCATCGATGTTTGTTTTTTTTGCTCACTACCTGCGGGTATTAAGCGTGTCGTAAATACCACCGCTAAGAACACCGGAAAACTGACAAAGAAGAGCGCTTGAAACAAACGTTCATCACGTTTCTTCAAAAAAACTCTGTCACTCGATTTGTCGGCATGCGACTGAATATGTGTGCTGTTCATACGGTAGCTCCTTCTAGAAGTGCATCTCGTGCATTAATTACGTGTTGTTCTAAAACTAACTCTTCGCCTGCTAATCTTGCTTCGCGTTCTGCGCGATCGCGCATCCGCTTGGCTACTGAAATACGAATTAAGATGGGCTGGTCATCCACCATTTGGTCGAGCAATGCTTTGGCTTCATCACCCCACGGCAAGGCTTTCATAACCTTCGCTAGGGTGGGGTCAACCTTATCCATTTGGCTAGCCAAGGGAAGTATGTGAAACAGCGCATCAAATAAGGCGTTTGCGACTTCTTGTATTAAATACGTGGCGCCGGAATAGCCCATAAACGGCGTGCCGATATGGCGGCGAATAATGGCGCCAGGAAATGACGCTGGGATATAGGAAGTGCGGGCACCGCATTCGGCCACATACATACGTTCGTTGTAGCTGCCAAACATAATGAGCGGGGCTTTATCGCGAATCATTTTGCGCACGGCATCATTGTCTGTTTTAGCGCCCGGTATGCGTGAGACCGCAAAATTGCATGGCAGCCCCATTTCGACTTCGAGAAAATTTTTGAGTCCGCGAGTGTAAGTCTCATTTGCCACCACTGCGAAGCTGGCGGTGCCAAAGAAATCTTGTGTAACTGATCGCCACAAGTCCCAGATTGGTTTGATTGTTGTGTGTTTTTCGCGCTCGATAAATGGTTCTGGATCAATACCCAAAAGCTCACCCAAGCGGCGTAAAAATTTGGTGGTGCTGTGCAATCCAATCGGTGCTTGCAAGTAGGGGCGCTCCAGCGCCTCACACAGCATGCGGCCAAATTCACGATACATACAAATATTGACTTCGGCATCAGCCAATTTTCGAACGTCAGCTAAATGTGTGCCCAGCGGAAACGTCATGTTGACCTTAGCACCAATGCCTTCAACTAAGCGCCTTATTTCAGCTAAGTCGCTCGGCATATTAAATGTGCCGTATGCAGGTCCAATAATATTAACGAGTGGACGAACGACGCCATCTTTGTCAGCTTCGCGCGGCTTGGCTTCAGGCACGGCGCCACGCTTATTGCCATATTCCACCCATAGCCAAAACATTGCGCGGTTTGCGCACTGCCATTGGTCTTCATCGATGGTGCGCGGCAAGAAACGTTGAATGTTTGTGCCCTCTGGCGTCACGCCACCACCAATCATCTCGGCAATAGAGCCAGTGACAACAACAGCTGGCAGGTCAGGGTCAAGTGTGGCATGTGCACGTTTCATCGCGCCCTCAGTGCCTTCACGTCCCAAATGTTCTTCGGCCAAACCTGTTACAACAATCGGTAGCTCATGCGGTGGTAAGGCATCTGTGTAATGCAGAACCGATGTCACCGGTAAATTCTCGCAGCCCACTGGACCATCGATAACGACCTGCAAGCCTTTGACGGCGGTAAATACATACACCGCACCCCAATAGCCGCCTGCGCGATCATGATCGAGCACCAACATCAGATCATCTCCTCTGATTTTTTCATCTTCATCAATTTGATGACTTGACGTTTGGTGTAATCCTTAAATTCAGGGCGATCTTGTGGCACGCCATTGGCGGCTTCCCACACGCCAGAGGTGTGGCCTTCGCCTACACCATTAAAGAATTCTTTCATCGCGTGAAAGCGTTCTTTATTAGCGATTGCTGCGTTTATCACGGTGGCAAGTGAGCCCGCACCGGCTGGCCCCATGAGTGGGCGCGCTGAAATTAAATTGGTGAAATATAGACCAGGAATCATTAGTTCTTTAGCCGCCTGAACGATCGGCGTAGTGCCAATGGCTAAGTCGGGTTTGAATTCATGCATCGCGGCTAAATCTTGCTCAAGTGAGGCGCGATATTGCACATGTACGCCACGTGAAACCAGCCAATCGCGGTCAGCTTCACTCCACTGGGTACGTGGGCAGGCCGTGCCGACATAGCGTAAGTCCGCACCAGACTCGACCAGTAAACGGGCGACTAATAATTCTGAACCTTCATAGCCGCTCATGGTGATGCGGCCTTTAATCGGCATGGCTGACAATGCCGCTTTGATGGCGGGTAAATATTTATTTTTAGCCGCGTCAATTTTGTCTTGACCGATATTGGCGGCAACACCAATATTTTGTAGCCATGCTTCTGTGCCATCGTAACCAACGGGTGCAGAGCCAACGATGGTGCGGCCTGCCGCACTGAATTCACGCAAGCTAGCGGTGTAAAAAGGATGAACCGCCGCAACGGCTACGCAATCAAGTGCTGCATACAATTCGCGCCACTCGCGGGTAGGTACGACTGGGCCTGCCGCTAAGCCCATTGGCTCCAGCATCATGCCGATGGTAATAGGATCAACAGGGAATACTTCGCCGACGATTGAAACTGTTGGTTTTTCATTTTTGCCATTGCGCGGCGCCTGCACGGGGCCTTGTTCAGCCTCGGTGCGCGCATATTTGAGCATGGCGCCAGCCAACACATCTTTGGCCTCCGCATGGGTTGGCACGCCAAAACCTGGTACGTCGATGCCGATAATCCTGACGCCGTTAATTTCTTTAGGCAACAACTGAAGTGGTACGCCACTGGCGGTTGGCACACATAAATTAATAATTACCACTGCATCATATAAAGCGGGATCAGCTAATTTAAAGGTGGCTTCCCTTATATCTTCAAATAATTTGCCGGTAACAAGTGACTCAGAATTAAACGGCACGTAGCCCACCGTACGGCGCGCGCCATAAAAATGTGACGTGAAGGTCAAGCCATACACGCAGCATGCCGAACCAGATAAAACAGTCGCAGTACGGCGCATACGTAAGCCAACCCGCAAGGCGCCAAACGCAGGGCACATTGATTGTGGTTGGTCATGCGCGCCTTTTGGATAGTCTTTGGCGTACTGGTCGAGCGTTTCAGATTTACCCGCGTTTTTTGCCGCCGCTAATAATTGATCTTTGCCGGAATGGCAACCTAAACCATCTACTTGTGTAGATTCAGGGTTAGCAATAATGGGTTGATCGAACGTGGACATTTTTAAGCGTAAGTTAAATAAGTTTGTGTTTAATTGGTATTGGTTTTAGTCTTAAACCGTGTCGTAAACCACTTCAAGGGACGCTTTTGTGGTGTCCGTTTTGCCGCACATATCAAATTGGGTCGCAGGCTCGAGCACCACATTGCGGCCGGTAATATCGGCTGAGAAAAGACCGAGCAATTCATCTTGTGTCAGTGGGTTAGGGCGCACGGGTGGCGCTTCGCCGACATTAGTGGCAAGTGTTTCAAATAAAGATGCCCACTGTGTACCAGGGCGACCGATGATTTCATAGCTGGCCGATTTACGGCGAATATCATCGTGTGCTGGAATGGCAGCGAGTACGGGAATACCAACGCGTTCTGCAAAGGCGGCCGCTTCACCGGTGCCGTCATCTTTGTTGATGACCATACCAGCTACGCCCACGTTGCCGCCAAGTTTGCGGAAATACTCAACCGCGCTACAAACGTTGTTAGCGACATAGAGTGACTGCAAATCGTTGGAGCCGACCACAATCACTTTTTGGCACATGTCGCGCGCAATTGGCAAGCCGAATCCGCCGCAGACTACGTCACCCAAAAAGTCGAGCAACACATAATCAAAGCCCCATTCGTGGAAGCCTAATTTTTCGAGCGTTTCAAAACCGTGAATGATGCCGCGTCCACCGCAGCCACGGCCAACTTCTGGGCCGCCTAATTCCATCGCATACACACCATCGCGTTTGAAACATACGTCGCCAATGGCAACAGCTTCGCCAGAGAGTTTTTTCTTCGATGATGTTTCAATAATGGTCGGACAAGCTTTGCCACCGAAAAGTAGTGATGTGGTGTCACTTTTTGGGTCACAGCCGATGAGCAATACTTTTTTGCCGAGCTGCGCCATCATGTAGGAGAGGTTGGCCAGCGTGAAACTTTTGCCGATACCGCCTTTGCCATAGATGGCGATGATTTGTGTGGTCTTGGTGACAGGGCCAGTGTGGACGGCATCAGGCTCAATAGAGGCCTCTTGACGCAAATTGGTCTTCATAAACTGTACTGGCGATGTGGTGGAAGTTGCGGTCATGCGTCTCTCCAGTCGAGAATCATTTTCAAGCAGTTGGCGTCGCCAAAGGCGGTGCGGTAAGCCGCATCAGCATCAGCTGCTTCGGCGCGATGTGTGATGAGCCCATCTAAATTAAGCGCACCGGATTCGGCCGCGCGTTTAACGGCGATTAAGTCGCTTGGCTGCCATTGTGCGGCAACGCGAATTCGTGCCTCACGCATAAAGGCGGGCGGAAATGTGAATGAAAGCGCTTCGTCATAAAAGCCCGCTAAGACAATTTCGCCACCAAGTGACAGGCGTGAAATGAGTGAATCCAAAATTTTTGCGTCACCGCTAACGTCACAAATTGTTTTGTAATTGCGACGTGTGTCGTTGGCAGGGTCAATGACGTTGTAGCCAACCGCGCCCGCTTGACGCGCTACGTTAGTTTCCCAAACTGTTGGTGTGCCGCCAGCCAACACGGCTAAACGCGCTAATACGCGGCCTAATACGCCGTGGCCGATGATTAAATCGGGTGTTGCGCCTTCGATAGCATGGTGGGCCGTTGCTGCGAGTGCCAGCAAGACGCCGTTTTCGCCAAGATTGCGGTCAATGGCTAAGGCGCGCGCGCCTGGTAATACGACACGCTGAGCAGCACCGCCAAATAAGCCACGCACGTCGCCAAAGCACTTGGCGCCTGGCACAAATACGCATTCACCGACTGTTAAGCCTGACCTGATGCCCGCGTCTACAACGACGCCGACTGATTCGTAACCGGGGACGAGCGGATAACCCATGCCAGGGAAGGCGGGCATACGGCCTGACCAGAGCAAACGCTCGGTGCCTGTGCTAATACCGCTCCAGTTGATATCTACCGTTACGTCTTCCTCGCCAGCCGCGTCAAGGGTCAGCATGCTTACCTTGAGCGTTTCTGGTTTTTCGAGTACGACGGCTTTAGTAGTGTTCAAACGATTCCTCTTTTAGCTGGCGTGGGTCATATTGCCCACTTGGCTTTTTATTTAACTGTCATTGTTGGTTGACAGGTTTTTGAAACTTTTTACTGCTTATGTGCGGTTCTTAACAAAACTGCCAAATGTCATAATACTCTGACAAAATAAACTGTCAAGTAAATCATACACATTATTTTTAATGGTAATTGTGCTCATCAAATCAATGACTTACGTCTGCTACTAGCACGCTGGTTTGCATCGGCAAGCGAGTTGATAGGAGGGTTGGTGCATTAAATCCGCAGCGTTTGAGTAATTCGCCAATTTCGCTTGGTGTTCTGGCGCGCCCGCGCCCCATGGCGAGTAAATAAAAGCCGAAATAAGCGTCGCCCATGCGCGACGCACCTGGCGTATCTGCCATCGGTTCGGCGATGAGTACGCGTCCAATGCGGCCGCTATGAAGAGATTGCAATAACGCCATACGTGCGGCGTTTAATAGTTGGCAAACACGCGCATCATCGTGGTCGTGAATGATGCGTACAAATGAAATGATGTCAGCGCCGACGGGCAGGGGCTCCGACAGGAAATTAGCGCCAGTCGCCGTGGCACGATGTTGCAAACCCTGCGTGGCAAATTTTTCGCTGGCGAGTGCCGCTACCGCTGGTAAATCAACAAGCTGTAAACGTAAGCGAGTATGGCGCGCTGCTACGCTCGCTATAAAAGAGCCATCGCCGCCACCGACATCGAGCAATTGCTGATGTTGGTCAAACGGATACGCATCCAGTATTTCATCCGCCACCAAGGGCTGTGAGGCTGACATGAGTTTGGTATAGGCGGCAATACGCGCATTGGCGACATTGGCATCGACATCGTTGGCCGCATAGGGCCAGTAGGAGGAGAGGGTGGTGTCTTGCGCTCCTTCGCGCCCACGCAACAGCGCCACAGGGTCGTTGAAATCGCCATAAACCATTGCATGGTGCTCAACCATGGATAGCACCGCTTGATTGCCTACCAAGGGTGCGCCTGCCATGCCAAGCGCGTAGCGAATATGCACTTCATCTTCGATTTTGTCCGCACGCTGACCGATGCGCGTCACCAAATCGAGCGAGATGGCAGCGTCGAGTAAACGCTTCATGGCGCTAGGCGACAAATCTAGGCGTTTGGCGAGATCAACAAGCGCGTGTGAATGTGGCGCTTGATGCAAAACTTCAAATAAATTTAGCCGCACGCAGGCCAATAAAATTTGTGAATAAATGAAACCAGACACCAAGTCAAACACCGCGCTGGCGCTGTGTCTAACGATGGGACGGGTTAAGAAAAATCCTGCCGCCCAGCGTTGAAAAGATGGGCTGGTGAGCAATTGATTGCGTTTGCACACAAGGGACTCTTGCAGTTTGCTGTACCAAGAACGCGTTGGCGACGACGTTGGCAATAACGAGGGTGTGGTCATTACATCTGCTGCAAATAATTATGACAAAGTCGTTTATTGGTGAGCGATTCAGAGCATTTTATGCTGAAAATGCCCGCCGAATATAGAGTTTGGTTTTCAGTGGCGAACCGAACCAGCACTACGCCACCATGCGTTGCAAACTCTTCGGCAGTAAGCCGTCAGCTTCTAACTTTATCAGCGCGCGTAGCTCGTTTGCACCGGGGCAATCAGGAATGGAGGCCAGTGCGCCCACCACTAAATAATCAAGCCTTGCAATAGCGCCTTGAATACCTAATTCGCGTGCTGCACTGGGTCTGCCAAGGGCGACATCTTGGCCAATCGGCTTGCCTAATTCTTGTGCGGTGCTTGCAACATCACGAATATCGTCTGCAACTTGATACGCTTCACCGAGCTTCTCGCCTAACACCCGCCATGCCTCTGGCGAGTAACCAGCGGCAGCGGCACCTGCCATGGTGGCGGCGGAAAAAAGAGCGCCAGTTTTAGCCTGCTGATAGGCCGATAGCGAAACCTTCGGCTCACTTTCCCATGCTTGCCCTGCGCAGATGCCCAGCGGCATGCCAACAGCACGTGAAACGATCGTCACCAACGCACCCAAACGCTCCGGTTTTGCCGTTGCCCCACGGGCTAAACATTCAAATGCCATCACAATCAAACCATCTCCTGCCAATACCGCTAATCGCTCGCTGTAGGCGCGATGTACGCTGGCTTTGCCACGACGCGTAGCGGCATTATCAAAGCAAGGCAAATCATCATGCACCAGTGACGCACAATGCAGTAACTCAATAGCCGCTGCAGCTGCACAGGCAATGGCGGGGTCATCTTGCCCACAGGCACACGCCACGGCCAAACTCAACCTTGGTCGAATTCGTGCACCACCTGGAAACACCGCGTACTCCATTGCGGCGGCTAATAATGGTGGGGACTCCTCCGTTAAAGACGCTTTTAATGTCGCAACCAAGGTATTCTCAATCGCATTCGACATGGCTTGCTCGACTTGTGCGTGTCCGTTCATAGCGTGCTGCTCCAAAGGTAAGTTGCAATTAGCGACTAATAACGACAAATAAGATCAAATTGACTGTAAAACAGTTTTTTGCAGCTGTTGTCAACGTTAGATGACAAAGATGATGTAAATTAAGTTATACACCCAGATTTCAAAAGCGTCAATTTTTTCTGACACTTTTTCCCTAAACGCGTCAAACATAATTGCCAATCGCCGATATTAAGATGACAAACCCAACAAATCGGCCCGCGAGCCTAGCAGCTGGACCATTATTTAATGAGCCGGTAAGTGAAAACGGTTATTTATGGTTTTATATTGACGCCTTAAGTGATGACGGCAAGTACGCACTTACCATCATCGCCTTTGTTGGCTGCGTGTTTTCGCCGTTTTATGCCAATGCAAGACGCCAGAACTCGCCAAATCGCGTAGATCCTATGAAGCACTGCGCGATAAATGTAGCCCTCTATACGGTTGCAGATGGCCAGCAGGTCAACCGCCAAGCGGCTCACCAGTGGGTGTTAACAGAGTGTGATGGTCTGGGCGGTTTAGGTCAAAAAAGCAGGCTGGTAGAGCGCGATGCCACGCGCTTTAAGGTGTCGAACACCACCTTGCAATGGGATGGTCAACAGCTGACCATTGATATTGATGAACTTAATATCCCGTTTCCGGCGCCAGCGTTTATGCAAGCGCCGTTTGCCAAGCCGCTTCGTGGCAAAGTTGTGGTGACGCCGCTAACAATGTTTACAGATTCTTATCCGCTTGACGCCCAGCATCGGCATCAGTGGCGGCCAATTGCACCGCTTGCGCGCGTTGAGGTGCAAATGTCCTCACCAGCGCTTTCATGGCAAGGGGCCGCCTATTGGGATTCTAATTACGGTAGCGAGCCCTTAGAGACGGCATTTACAGCATGGGATTGGTCGCGTACAAAGCCTGCAAACAATGGCGACTCCACGCTCATTGTCTATGACCTAACGCGAACTGACGGTACAAATTTCAAGCTGGCAAAACGATTTAGCGCTGATGCGTCAGGCGCACACGTACACGACGTTGCCCCACCGCCGCCAGCCACTTTAAGCCGAAGCGGCTGGGGCATTACGCGCCGCACGGTTTGCGATGAGGGCGCCAAACCAGTTGTGATTAAAACCGCCGAAGACACCCCGTTTTATGCGCGCTCCATTGTAAATACGCAAATTAACGGCGCGTCCGTCACTATGTTTCATGAAAGCCTCTCAATGAAGAGATTTAGCACGCGCTGGGTACAAATGTTGCTGCCGTTTAAAATTCGGCGAAGTTAATGACGTAACGCGATTAAGTTACGCACTGATTTAGGCCGTAATTATAGTAGCATGATGACAGCGCCTATTGGTGAGCGTTTCAGAGCACAATTGCCTGAAAGTGCCCACTAATAGGCGATCTTCATTTTTCGCATATTGTCACGCAAGCAAAACAACACAAACATTACAAGCGTAGAGGTAGTCGTATCCGCTATAATTTTGGGTTGTTTTCCGGCGCGCTGTCCCCATAACCATATGGTCACTGCACATTTCTTTTTTCCCCGTGCGTTTTTATTGTTAAGAACGCATGTTGCCGTTTATTTTTGAGAGTTAAATCATGATTAGTAACGCTTACGCACAAACTGCCCAAGCCACCGGTGGCGACACCTTGCTTGGCTTATTGCCAATTTTCTTGATGTTCATTTTGTTGTACTTCCTCATGATTCGCCCGCAGATGAAGAAGGCAAAAGAGCAAAAGTCAATGGTGGATGCATTGCAAAAAGGCGATGAAGTCATCGCTCTTGGCATGATTGGTCGCATTACTAAAGTCAGCGACGGCTACATTGGCTTAGAAGTGGCGGATGGCACAGTGCTGCATATTCAAAAGCAGGCCGTTAATATTTTGTTACCTAAGGGTACGTTTAACGACGTAACAAAATAATGGCGTTTGTGTTGGCGCGCCATTGCGGCGCGTTTTTTTGGTTGTGTTGTTGAAACATCGTTGAGGTTGTTATGAATAAGTATCCTACATGGAAATATGTCGTCATTATTGTGGCGTCGGTGATCGCGTTTTTGTATACGGTGCCGAATTTTTTTGGTGAGTCGCCGGCGGTACAAATATCCGGACTTCGCACCAATAAAGTTGACGCCGGTTTGCAAACCCGCGTGACCGATGCGCTGAAAGCAGCAAATATTGTCGTCGGTGTAAATGAGCTTGAAGGCGAATCACTCCGTATGAAATTTGACGATACGGAAACGCAAATAAAAGCGCGAGATGCTATTCAAAAGCTCCTCGGTGAGGGCTACGTCGCTGCACTTTATAACTGGTCAAACTCGCCATCGTGGCTTAAAAAAATCAATGCGCTGCCGATGTATCTAGGACTGGATTTGCGCGGCGGGGTGCATTTCTTGATGCAGGTCGATATGAAAGGCGCGGTGAGTAAGGCGGTTGATCGTTACACCAACGACACACGCACATTGTTGCGCGATAAAAAGATTTTTTACAACGGCATTTCGCGTGAGGCCAATACCGTTGTCGTACGCTTCAAAGAGCGCGCAGAAGCCGATAAAGCGATTAAACAAATTGAAGAGCAAAACCCTGACCTAGCGATTAAAGACGCCACTGTAGGAGAGGAAATTGTTCTTTCTCTTAACATGAAGCCTGAGACCATTGTGAAGCTGCAAGATGCGGCGTTACAGCAAAATATTACGGCACTGCGTAAACGGGTGAACGAGCTTGGCGTATCAGAGCCGATTGTGCAACAGCAGGGTCAAGACCGTATTTTGATTCAGTTAGCAGGTGTGACTGACCCGGCGCGGGCGAAAGACGTGATCGGCCGTACTGCTACACTCGAATTTCGTATGGCCGCTGAGGAACATCTGAGTGGTGGCAGCTTCGAGCGTTTTCGCACCGAGCCCGCGCCATTTGGCACCGACAAAATGGTTGGCGCATTTGGTGAGATTGTCTTGGTACGTAAACAAGTGATTGTGACGGGTGACAAAGTCACCGATGCGCAGCCCGGTTTTGATACCCAGCAGGGCAATCGACCTAATGTAAGCGTGCGACTAGATGGTCCTGGTGGTCGCGCAATGACCTTAGTCAGCCGTGAAAATATCGGTAAACGCATGGCAGTGATACTCACCGAAAAAGGTAAGCCTGAAGTGTTGAGCTGGCCGACGATTCAGGGTGAGCTTGGCGTGAATTTCCAAATCACCGGCATCTCCTCTACACAGGAAGCTAAAAATTTAGCGCTTCTCATGCGTGCAGGGGCATTGGCGGCAGAGATGGAAATCATCGAAGAACGCACCATCGGCCCAAGTCTTGGTGCGGAAAATATCGATAAGGGTAAAAATTCACTCTTGTTTGGTTTTGCGCTTATCACCGTGTTTATGATTTTTTATTACCATTGGTTTGGTGTTATTTCTGTTATTTCACTCGCGGCTAACTTGTTATTTTTAGTTGCTCTACTGTCGATGTTGCAGGCAACATTAACGTTACCTGGCATTGCGGCTATCGCGCTAACACTTGGTATGGCTATTGATGCGAACGTGCTGATTAACGAACGCATACGTGAAGAGCTGCGAAGCGGCATGTCGCCGCAAATGGCAATCGTCACCGGTTATGACCGCGCATTGGACACGATTATCGATTCCAACATCACCACGCTGATTGCAGGCTTGGCGCTCCTTATTTGGGGCTCAGGCCCAGTGCGCGGCTTTGCGGTAGTGCATTGTTTGGGAATCATAACGTCCATTTTCTCAGCCGTCATGGTTTCACGCGGCATTGTTAATTTTGTCTATGGCAGCAAAAAGAAAATGACCTCACTACCAATTGGCGATGTGAGTTGGGATAAGACAGCAAAGGCAGTTTAGCGACTGACTTACGTTGAAACTTGTCATTCAACCTGTGGGTTCGAAGGGCTCTATGAATAGCCATACGAACCCTCAGGGCGAACGGCGCATTAAATAACTGTACTGCCCTGCAACGTTGTAAATAAGCAAAATCGAAAGTTACCATCATGGAATTATTCAAATTTAAAAAATCAATCCCGTTCATGAAACACGCACTCGTGTTTAACGTGATTTCATTTGTCACGTTTTTACTTGCGGTATTTTTCTTGTGGAAGAACGGCTTGCATTTGTCCATCGAATTTACCGGTGGTACCGTCATGGAGGTGCAGTATGCAAAGGCGGTAGAGCCCGACCAAGTTCGCACGATCTTGCGTGAGGCAAAAGTGGTCGGCGCGGAAGTCATTAAGTTTGGTTCTGCACAAGATGTATTGATTCGCTTGCCGCGGCCTGCAGCAACAGATGCGAATCAAAATGCGGCGATGCAGGCATTAAACGATAGCGTGATGAACGCACTTAAAGCCAACGACAACTCAGCCACACTGAAGCGCACCGAGTTCGTCGGCTCGGCTGTCGGTAAAGAGCTTGCCTATGATGGCGCGATGGCGTTACTCGCCGTGATTGTTGGCATCGTGGCGTACTTGTGGGTTCGCTTTGAATGGCGTTTTGCGGTATCCACCATCATCGCCAACTTGCATGATGTGATTATCATCTTGGGCTTTTTTGCGTTTTTTCAGTGGGAATTTTCACTTCCGGTATTGGCTGCGGTGTTGGCAATATTGGGTTACTCAGTCAATGAATCGGTAGTAGTATTTGACCGTGCCCGCGAAAATTTCCGCAAGATGCGTAAAGCCTCCACAACTGAGATTTTTGATGCGGCAATTACGGGCACCATTTCACGCACCATCATCACCCACGGCACCACGCAAATGATGGTGCTCGCCATGCTTATATTAGGCGGACCAACGCTGTTTTATTTCGCACTCGCACTCACCATTGGCATCTGTTTCGGCATTTATTCATCGGTGTTAGTGGCGTGCCCAATTGCTAACTATCTTGGCGTATCGAGAGAAGATTTCGTTAAGCCTATAGTCAAAAAAGAAGGTGAACCAGAAGTGATTTCGGCAGAACCTTGAGCGTTGTGTCAAAGTTGAAACCCTATTATTGATGAGCGCTTTGAGCGCAAATGCCGTGAAAAACCCCGCCATTGGCGGGGTTTTTAGTTTTAATATGCCATCATCACATTTTGTCAAAATAGTGGAAATTTGCGCTGCACTTTCTCACTGTTTTAATTAACAGGAACCACAGATTAGCGCGCAATCTCTACGCATTACTAGCGCTCTTAATGTTGCCTTTTTGTCGTCGCTTAGACCTTAGCCAACCAATTCGGTAACCACATCGAAAAAGCGGGCACGTATGTCACCATTAATAGCGCGGCAATGAGCGCGCCGTAAAAAGGCATGATGGTTTTCATCACTTGCCCAACTGAAATGCCGCCAATCGCGCAGCCGATAAATTGAGTGGTGCCCACAGGTGGCGTATTCAATCCTAGCGCACAGTTAATCAACATCACGATGCCAAACTGCGCCGGATCCATCCCGTATTTCATGGCAATAGGCAGAAAGATCGGCGTGCAGATGAGGATCGTACTCGCCATATCCATGAATGTGCCGAGTAAAAATAGGATGATGTTAATCATCAAAAAAACCGCCCAAGGCGAGGTGGATATGTGCGATAGCAAGTCACCAGCAAGATCGGCAACGCCATACAGCGCCAGCAAGTATTGAAGCATTGTTGATACACCAATCAGCAGCAGCACAACGCCTGTTGTTTTGACAGCGCGTGCAGCCGCTTTAAGGAATTTTTGCCGTGTCATCGTGCGATAGATGAAGGTAGTCAAAAGCATTGAGTACACAACGGCGATGGCCGCCGACTCGGTCGCTGTAAAAACGCCGGTAACAATGCCAGCCAGAATGATCACAATAACAAGCAAGCCAGGTAGTGCTGCAACAAGGGATCGCATCACCGCTGACCAGCCCGGAAACCTGCCTGCCGGATAACCGCGACTGATTGCCACGCAATAGGCCGCAACTAACATGCAAATGGTGAGCACTAATGCGGGTACAACCCCTGCGGCAATGAGTGTGCCGATTGAGACTTGGCCGCCTGCCGCTAACGAATAGATAATCATGTTGTGACTGGTGGGCATGAGCGCGCCGACTAGAGATGCGTGGGTTGTTACATTCACTGCGTAGTCGGCGTGATAGCCCTCTTTTTTCATCATTGGAATCATGACTGAGCCCATGGCTGACACGTCAGCAACGGGTGAACCTGAAACGCCGCCAAAAAGGGTACACGCTACGACATTTGACATGCCAAGCCCGCCACGTATATGGCCGACTACACTTCTGGCGAGGGTCACGATTTTGTCTGCGATACCGCCATGCAGCATGAGCTCGCCACTAAAAATAAAAAATGGTATCGCGAGAAACGAAAAAATATTCATCCCCGACATCATCTGCTGGAAGAGCACCGCCATCGGCAGGCCTTCATACAAAATGGTGCAAATTGCTGCTAAACCTATCGCAAATGCCACTGGAACGCCAAGCAGCAGCAGGCCAATAAAGCTGATGCACAGTATTGTTAATTCCATGCAGGCTCTACCTCTGTACCCTTAACGAGCGCGATAAAGTGTTCAATTGAAAAGAGGATGATGAGTCCACCTGACAACACCAGCGGTAGGTATCGCCATGCTTCTGAGATACCAACATTGGCGAGCTGATATGACGCGACGGATTCACCCAAAATGTATCCGTTATAGACCATTGCAGCGCCAAATGTAGCAACTAGTAGGTGAATAATCATTTCAATTTTGTGCCGTATCCGCACAGGCACTAAAATCAGCAGCGACTCCATGCCGATATGCCCGGCATCGCGCACGCCTACGGCTGCACCTATAAGCGTGACATAAAGAATCAATACCAGTGCTAAATTCTCAGCCCACGTTGGACTGTCATTTAGGACATACCGGCCAAATACTTGATACGACACAATTGCGATAATGACAAATAGCCCTGTCACAGAAAAAAACATGCCATAGCGTGCAAGACGCCGATTGATGCGCGTAAATATGCTGTACTGGGGCTTGTTTGTTGACATTAACTATTTAGTTTCCTGAATGCGCTTTACTAAATCTTTGAGCTTTGGTGTATTCGCAAATTTGCTATAAACCGGCTTCATCGCATCAACAAATTCTTGTATGTTGGCGATTTTGGCTGTCTTAACACCGCCTGCTTCTAGCGTCTTCTGCGATTTTTGCTCACGTTCATTCCAAAGTTTTCGCATATGCGGCACAGAATCTTTTGCGGCTTTGCGCAAGGCAAGCTGATCTTCTTTACTCAGCTTGTCCCATGTTTTTTTCGAGAACACGAGTACGTCTGGCGCATGAGAATGTTCGCTCAAGTTATAAAATTTTGCGGCTTCAAAATGGCGTGAAGACTCATAGGACGGCCAGTTGTTTTCTGCTGCATCAACGATGCCTGTTTTTAAGGCGGTATAAACCTCACCCAAGGGCATTGGTGTCGGGTTTGCGCCGAGCGACTCAATCATGGACACGAACAAATCAGATTGCGGGACGCGTATCTTCAGCCCTTTCAAGTCGGCAAGCTTGGTGATCGGTTTTTTAGCGGTGTAAAACGAGCGTGCACCGCTATCATAAAATGCCAAACCGATTAAGCCTTGGGATGCCATTGCGGCCAAAATTTCATCACCGATTGCACCATCGAGTACCGTTTGCATATGCTCTTTTGATCGAAAAACAAATGGCAGCACGGTGGCCATCGTTTCTGGCACGACGCTATTTAGGGTGCTGACATGAATCCGCATCATGTCTAAGCCACCAATTTTGAGCTGCTCGATATTGTCTTTTTCTGTGCCTAAACTTCCTGACGGATAAACACGCACACCGAGTCGTCCATTTGATGTCTCTTTCAGAATAGCGCCCATCTTTTTAACGGCCATTACTGTCGGGTAATCAGCGGGATGCACATCGGAGGATCGAAAGTCGCGCGCATCAGCGCTGGCGCTCATCAATAGTAAAAGTGCGCTGGACAATAATGACCATGGCGTGAGGCGTTGAAAATTTACTGACTGCATATACCCTCCAAGTGTGTGATACAAATTATCTTGCACGTTATTTTTTGCTCGCGCTTAATTTATTACAACCTAGCCTTTATCTCAATTGTTGCCAGACATGCTTGCGATGATGCATGAGATCGAGCGCTCATCGCCAAATCGCGCTTCGACGTGTTGACCAACATTGACGGAATGCACGCCTGATATGGCGCCGGTAGAAACCCAAGTGCCTGCTGGCAACGATATCCTGCGCGTAGCCATCAGCTCTAGTAAAAAACGTACTGACCCAATTGGGCCATCAGGAAATGCTGATGCTGCACCAACGCCCACTTCTTTGCCATCAATCAATACCTTAACGGGCCAATTTGCACAGCCTGAGTCCTGCCAATTTTTGATTTCCGAGCCAATGATTAACCCATTATTGTTGCCAAAGTCAGAAATGATGACGGGTGGCCCAAGATCATTGATCGTGGCCAATGGTGAACTCGCAATTTCAATTCCGATGTGCACGCTATTAACTAATTTCGCGGCGTCGTCGAGTGAGAATTTTGTTTGTTTTGTGTTGATATTTTCGCCAAGCCTAAAAATAAGCTCCGCCTCTGCTGCGCCGAAGCCACCGACAAACACCTTACCTACAACCGTGTTTGCAGAGCTAGCGACTTGAATGGCGCGACTAAAAATTGGCCCCACTAGGCGATCACTACCGTATTGGTCTGACTGTGGCGGGAAAATGCGTCCCACTTTCCAGCCGCCCACTGTGTCAGCGATGCGCGATATTGCTAAATCTTGTACGCAATAGGCTTCAAACAACGATGCGGGTATCTTGCCAGGAAAGTCCGCAAGCGATGCACCTGCCGCACGTGCGGCTACAAATTTTGTCGCCACCTCATCTGCCTCTGTGGTAATTGCGTGCAAGTGTTCCTCTGTTGTCTATTAATCAATAATTAGATGCTAAAGGAAACCGGTGTCATTTGCAACTCGTGCTTTGTTTAAAGCAGGTAGACGTGAAATTCTTCTCAGCGACATTGTTTTTTATAAACGTGCGACGTTGATTTTGGACGTACAGCAATTTAGTGTGTGACACCACGGCAGCGCCTCTAATTTACTTGCATTTACGACTGCGCCGTCAGATAGATTTGTTACTTTTAACCAGTTTATTTTGTGAGCTGCTATGATTAACTTATGACGACACGCCAAAAAAAACCTCCTATTGAAAAAAATAGTCGAGCCAATACAACACCGAATAGCAAACAGACTATTAACGATATTGCTCGTCTGGCTGGCGTATCTAAAAAGACAGTTAGCCGTGTTATTAATCGTTCGCCTTTGCTCAATGAAAGCACACGCGAACGCGTTGAAGAGGTCATCCGCCAGACGGGCTATGTGCCTAACCCACAAGCGCGTGCACTGGCGCTAGGTCGTAATTTTTTGATAGGGCTCATCCACGACAACCCTAATGCACAGATGATCCTCAATATGCAGCAAGGGATTTTGGAAGCCTTACACGACACTGATTTTGGACTGGTGGTGCGGCCAGTTGATCGTGGTTCGGCAACAATGCTTGACGACATTCGCCACTTCCTTGAACGACAGCGCCTGTACGGCGTCGTCTTTTTGCCACCAATTTCTGAGAATAATGCGCTTGCAACATTGTGCAAGGAAATTGGCTGTCGGTATGTGCGAATGGGGTCTGCCACACTGGATGATGCGCAACACATGGTGGCTTCTAATGATCGCGATGCCGTCATTGAGGCGATGCGCTACTTGATCAGTCAGGGACATCGCCGCATCGGCTTAGTTGCCGGCCCGCACGGGTTTCGGTCGGCACGCGAGCGACGTGAGGGCTTTGAGTTTGCACTGCAAGAAGCTGGCATCAAACTCCCCCGTAGCTTGATTGCTGATGGGCAATACACATTTGAGTCGGGCATTACAGCCACAGACAGCTTGCTGGATCTGTCTGTACGTCCCACCGCAATTTTTGCTTGCAACGACGAAATGGCTGCTGGTGTTCTGTTCGCGGCACGCGAGCGCGGGCTTGGTGTTCCAGAGGATCTTTCGATTATTGGTTTTGACGACACGCCGATTGCTTCTCGCGTTTGGCCTCCACTGACAACCGTGCGGTGGCCTATTGTTGCAATGGGGCGCTCAGCTGCTTTAAAGCTAATCAGTGGCACATTTGCCAATCCGGATGAAGAAGATGAACCATCGTCGTTTATATCAACGCTGATTCGCCGAGGCTCCGTCGCGCCGCCAAAGAAAACGTCTGCTTGAGCATAAACACCAACGGCGCTTGCACAAATTATTGACACCGGTTACCATTCAAACAGTACGCTGACTAAATACATAGAGGAAAACGCATGTTTGCAAAGACATTTCACGCAACACACCCTGCCATGATGCCTGGTGCATCCAATGAAGAGCTGAAGGATCGTTATCAAGTTAGCGGTATGTTTGAACAAGGTAAGGTCATTCTGAATTACACGCACAACGAGCGCTTTGTGATTGGCGGCGCGGTACCAGGTAGTACAGAGCTTAAACTGCCGCAGCAGACTGAGCCTGCTAGTGCAGCAGGGCATCCATTTCTACAGCGTCGCGAAATGGCAGCAGTCAATATCGGCAGTGGTAAAGGCGTCATCATCGTTGATGGTCAGTCATTCGAAATGCAACCACGCGACTGCTTGTACATTCCGATGGGAACCACAGAGGTTACGTTTATCGGCGTCGATGCGCGTTATTACTTGGTCTCGCTACCTGCTCATAAGGCATGTGTACTAAAGAAAATTTCAATTGAACAAGCTACTCCTTTGGTGCGCGGCGATTTAGAAACATCCAATAAGCGCACTATCTATCAGCTTGTTATCCCCGGTGTTTGTGAAAGCGCGCAATTACTTTTGGGTCTGACTATTCTCGAAAAGGGTAGCGTGTGGAACACCATGCCACCGCATTTGCATGATCGTCGGAGTGAAATTTATATGTATTTTGGGCTTGGCGAAAACGACCGTGTATTCCACTATATGGGCCAACCGAATGCGATGCGTCATATCATCGCCGAAAATGAGCAGGCCATTATTTCGCCCCCATGGTCTGTGCATATGGGTTCTGGCACTAAATCCTATGCGTTTATATGGGCGATGGGTGGCGAGAATCTTGACTACACCGATATGAATGTTCTCGATATTTGCCAACTGAAATGAACACCGCCTTCGATCTTTCTGGCAAGGTAGCCATCGTGACAGGTGCTAATACCGGCATTGGTCAAGCGATTGCGGTATCGCTCGCTCAAGCAGGGGCAGATATTGCGCTAGTCGGTCGCTCCGCAACAGATGAAACGCGTAAAAAAATTGTTACGTTGGGTCGGCGTGCATTGCATATTGATGCTGACCTTTCAACCGTCGCACCAGTTGACGATGTGATTGTAAAAACGTTAGCGCATTTTGGCCAACTTGATATCTTGGTTAACAACGCAGGCATTATTCGTCGTAACGATGCCGTTGATTTCACTGAGCTTGATTGGGACGATGTGATCAATACCAATTTGAAGTCACTTTTTTTTCTGTCGCAACGTGCCGCGCGACACATGCTGGTGGCGGGTAGCGGGAAAATCATCAATATTGCATCAATGCTGACGTTCCAAGGTGGTGTGCGCGTACCTAGTTACACCGCAGCAAAAAGCGGTGTTGGCGGATTGACTAAAGCACTCGCCAATGAATGGGCGGCTAAAGGCATTAACGTCAACGCCATTGCGCCCGGCTATATTGAAACCAACAACACACTCGCGCTGCAAAAAGACATGGTTCGTAATCAACAAATCGTATCGAGGATTCCCGCTGGACGCTGGGGCTCACCTGAAGACATTGGTGGGGCAGCCGTGTTCTTGGCATCTTCTGCGTCTGATTATGTGAATGGTCACGTGCTAGCCGTAGATGGCGGTTGGCTTGCGCGCTAGAATATTTTCAATCTCATTGCCTACTGCCAATATGTTTATGAATCGACAACAGCATGCATAGCCGAATCGTATTTTTTGGTGAGCTTTTGGTTCGACTGAGCGCGCCTGAGCGGGCACTCATCATGCAATCACGGCAGCTAAATCTCAATATTGGCGGTGCAGAAGCCAACGTCGCCGTCGCTCTAGCGTCGCTGGGTCATGAAACAGCCATGGTGAGTGTGATACCAAATAATGCTTTGGGTCGTGCGGCGCTATCCCAATTGCGCTCAAATGGCGTTGACTGCCGTTCGGTAATACAGAGCCGAGGCCGCATGGGCCTCTATTTTTTGGAACAAGGCGCGGGCGCACGAGCGACTGAAATTATTTATGACCGCCAAGGCTCTTGTTTTGCCAATGCCAGAGTTGAAGATTTTGATTGGGATCAGTTGCTGAGCGGTGCGACGAGGCTGCATCTTTCAGGCATTACTCCTGCATTAGGTTTGCCATCAGCGGCGCTGGCGATTAGTGCGGCAAAAGCGGCTAAACGCCTAGGCGTGCCAGTCTCATTTGACGGTAACTATCGCGCCTCACTTTGGGCAGAGTGGGAAAGTGATCCTAAAACGATTTTGTATGAGCTGATTAGTTATGCCGATATTTTATTTGGCAATTATCGCGATATTTCACTGGTACTAGGTAAGCATTTTTCTACCGAGGGCGCTGAAAGACGGCGTGAAGCTGCTAATGCCGCATTCGAAGCATTTCCAGCGCTAAATTTTATTGCCTCAACTTCACGCCACATTGTTAGCACAGACTGTCATCACATTGCTGCAAGGGTTGATACGCGAACCCACTTCGCCCAGACTGATGACATGATTGTTGATGCAATTGTAGATCGCATTGGCGCAGGCGATGCATTTGCAGCGGGCGTGCTACACGCCATGCTCAATGGCGGCAATAGCGATGATATGGCGCAGATGGGGTTAGCCTTAACTTGTCTGAAACACACGCTGCCGGGTGACGCGAGCTTATTTCGACAAGCTGATATTGATGCCTTTAAAACTGGATCGATGGATGTTCAAAGATAATTTGAAGTTAGGTCGCCGCAATCTTATCAAGACAGCATTGGCCAGCTCACTTGTCATCACTGGTGAAGCGTTTATTTCAGCAACGAAGTATCCTGCATTAGCCTCAATTGATGAAACCATTGTTCACACACCGTCAGGAACATATAGCGGCGTAAAACGTGATGGCGTGTTTATCTTTCGTGGTATTCGTTATGGCCGTGATACGGGCTCAACGCGTTTTTGTAGACCGATGCCTGCAACGCCTGAGCCACGCCTATTCAAAGCTTGGGAAAATGGGCCAGCCTGTCCACAACGAAGCGCATCAGTAGAAATTCAGGGCGAAGACTGTCTTCGGCTTAACCTTTGGACAACAACAACCAATCCGAAAGCGACACGTCCAGTTTTGGTTTATTTTCATGGCGGTGCGTATTCCACCGGTAGTGGCAATGACCCGTTAACGGATGGCCAGATATTAAGTGCAGCTGGCGATGTCTTGGTGGTAACGGTGACGCATCGGCTGAATGCATTTGGCTATTTATTTATGGGGCTGTTTGATCGCCGTTTTCCAGACAGTGGCAATGTTGGTCAACTTGACTTGATTCTTGCCTTGGATTGGATACAAACCAATATTGTTGCATTTGGCGGCAACCCATCAAATGTCACTTTAATTGGGCAATCGGGCGGAGGCGCAAAAATTGCGACACTAATGGGAACACCCAGAGCGGCTGGGCTTTTTCATAAAGTCGCAACCATGAGCGGCCAGCAAGTAACTGCTTCGGGCCCACTTAATGCGACTAAACGTGCGATGGCTTATTTTCGTCGCATCAGCGGTGACATAAAAACGATACCGCATCAAAAACTGGTTGAGGCACTTGACACAGTTGATCCACTGTTGAGCGGTCAACTTTACTTCGGCCCTGTTGTAGATGGGATAACACTTTTGCGCCATCCTTTTTATCCTGAAGCTAATCCACAGAGCAATGCAATACCAATGTTGATGGGTAACACCGTCGCTGAAACACGTGCTTTTTTCCCCGCCACACATCGGCTAATAGCTGGACTTGAATGGGGCAATCTAGCCGAACGTTTAGGGCCAGAATTGCGTGTTGATTTGCTACCAGAATTAGTCGTTAGTAAGTATCGGCAATGGTATCCCGCTAAAACACCGGCTGAAATATTTATTGCGGCAACAACAGATAGTCGCAGTTGGCGTGGACAAATCATTCAAGCAGAAGCACGCTCGCGTACCAGTAACCCAGCATTTATCTACCAGCTCAATTTTGAGAATGCTGCTCATACCGATGACATCGGTTTGGTTTTTGGAACCAAACCGGCAATGACAGAAGCGCAACTCGACATGAGTCAACGCATGATGCTGTCATTTTTGAGTTTTGCAAAAAACGGCAATCCCAGTTGGCCTGCCTATGATCTCAAGGATCGCCAAACGATGTTATTCGATAAAACATCAATAGTTGTTTCTAACCCACGGCAACGAGAACGTGAACTTTTTGCAAACGCGCCGTATATCCAACCCGGTACTTAGTTACGCATCAGAATATCTCGTGGGCTAAGTCGTTCTTGTATGGGATTTTTTTGTCCTGGGTAAAGACCTGATTTAGGTTCCATCGTAATTAAATTCCAATCAGTTTCAACGAATGGTAAGCGCGTTTCTTTTTGCACAGGATAACCACTCACCTCTTTTTCATCGTCGATGATTTTTCCTCGACCTTCAGCAATAAAGAATAAAACACGATTATCGTCGGCATCGCGATCCCATGGCCTAGCGCCAGTGTTAGCCAAAACGTGTGTTTCAACGTCACGCGCGGGCATAACTCGAATATCATCAGGCCACGAGACGGGAGACTTTGCAATGAGCAACTTTGCGCGCGTCTCTCCATATCGACCAATCATCGGCAGCGGCTTTCCATGCTTGTCAACTGCAATATTGTCTTTCTCATAGTATTCAAGATCGCCGTCACCTCCAAGCATCAGGAATGCAAGCTTGTAGTCCGTTGATGGGCCGCCGCGCATCACATTTCCAACCGCAGACATTTGCCCATTTTGATACGGGCGCTTTCCCCATTCAAGCGCCATAAGATTGTATTGAACTGCACGCTTTCCGGGATCATAAATCAAGTTGTTAACTATGCTGCCACGTACACCCCCCTTAAAGAGTGGACTACGCTCGACGTTATGCGCCCAGATGTTGCGATAAAACAAAATATTGGTGACGTTGTCATGCACTAGCGAACCCTTAGAATGCTCGCCTTTAGGATGGCTCGCGTCAGCCAGCCCTTCACTTGCTAGATTGTACGAAAAAGTAATGTTATAGCTAGTTCCCATGCGCCAATCGTCTGGCGTTTCGCCAGTGAACCTAGGGCCTGATGCCGACATATTTTCATCAATTGCCCAGCTAAACGTACAGTGATCAACGATTACATTATGTGCAGCAACTGTAGATAAAGCATCTGCCTCCCACCCGCTTCGCTTTGCTTGTCCATCGACACCCGTTCGCACACGGATATGCCGAATGATCACATTGTGTCCATGTACATCAATCCCGCCGCGAATAATCGTAATTCCGGGAGATGGTGCCGTCTGCCCTGCGATTGTAAGGTAGGGGTGTCTAATTTTTAAGGTGTTGCGCTCAAGATCAATGACTCCCCCAACTTCAAAAACGATAATTCGCTTTTCGTTAGTATCTATTGCTTCTTTAAGCGACCCTGGGCCGCTTGCATTCAGGTTAGTTACCCGAATGATCTTACCGCCCTGGCCACCGACTGTCGTTTTTGCCGCCCAGCCTACAGCGCCTGCGAAAGCTGGGGCGGTTTGTTCTCTCGCTAAAACAGGTAGTACAGAAAATGCAACCAAAAAGGCAACAAACGAGAGTATCTTTAACATTGCACGACTCCTTGTAAGAATTTGACTTGACATTACAGAATGTTCAAAATAATATCAGAATGACACCGGTTACTTACAAACTATTTTACGATGCAAACTTGTTGATTTAGTATTTAAAGCTGCTAGCACCCGTACCAAATGCCATAGACGAAGCGATGCTGTGATGCAATATGTTACTGCGTGGCCTGACTTATCAAAATGACACCGGTTACTTAATAAAAACATGAAGTTAAATACCCAAAAACGCCTGCCAGCGCCGCTCGTGACGCAGGAATCTACAATGAGTCATATCCACTATGTGGAGGAGAAAACAATGCACAAAATATCAAGCTCACGCGCCAATCAACGACTTAAACCACTAAACATATATGTGTTGCTAGCACTTTTTGCTTCGACTGCTGGCGTGCAATCAACCTTCGCGCAAAACGCGCCAGCACCCAGCACGCCTGTGCAAGCGCCAATTGAAAAGCCAACTACTTCCAAAACTGAAGCTACAGAAAAAATAGAAACCATTGTTGTTACCGGCTTTCGCGCTTCGCTCGAAGATGCGCTGAATAAAAAACGCGAAGACAACGGCATTGTAGATGTCATCAAAGCAGAAGATATTACAAAATTTCCGGATACAAACTTAGCGGAATCTTTACAACGTGTCCCCGGGGTCGTGATTGATCGTGATGCTGGTGAAGGGCGAAACATTACTGTTCGTGGGCTTGGTTTAGACTTTACGCGAGTTCGAATCAACGGAATAGAAGGTCTCGCAACAACGGGCGGTACAGATAGCTCTGGTGGCGCTAATCGTTCACGTGGTTTTGACTTTAACGTATTCGCGTCAGAGCTATTTAATTCAATAACTGTTCGCAAGAGTTCATCTGCAGATGTTGACGAAGGCTCGCTCGGCGCAACGGTAGATTTGCAAACTTCTCGCCCGTTCGACTTCAAAGGATTTAAAGCATCTGCTTCTATTCAAGGTCGATATAACGACTTGTCAGAAAAAACAAACCCTCGAGTTGCTTTTCTCGTGACAAACACATTTGCTGATAACAAGGTTGGTGTTCTCTTATCCGGCGCATATTCAAAACGCCAACTGAATGAAGAGGGGTTTAGTTCAGTTCGTTGGGACAACGGTCCTTCATCTGGAGGTTGGTGTGCGCCAATCGGCGTAACGCCAGCTAATCCAACAACCTCAACGGCTACAACTTGTGGTCCCACAGCACAAGGAGTACTGCGAGTAGCTGGAACTAGTGCGAACATTGATGCTTACAATGCGGCAAGTAACGTCAATAACTTCCATCCACGTCTACCACGTTACGGACGACTTACTCACGACCAAGACCGCGTCGGGCTAACTGGCTCAATCCAGTTTCGCCCTATATACGGCACATTGCTAACACTCGACATGCTTTACTCAAAACTCAAGGCAACACGCCAAGAGGACTTCTTGCAGGCTATTTCATTTAGTCGTAGTGCTGCACAGGGTGGAAAGCCGCAGACTAGCGTTCTTAATACCGTTTATGCATCAAACGGTGCTTTGCTATATGGCTTATATAACGGAGTAGATGTTAGGGCCGAGTCTCGGTATGACGAATTATCAACAACATTTACGCAGCCGACACTCACTATAGAGCATGAGCTAGCTGAAGGTCTTCGTATCAATGCGAAATTCGGTCGGGCTGACTCAAAGTTCCGTAATCCTATTCAAACGACAACGACCCTTGATGCGTTGAATGTAAACGGTTACAGCATTGACTTTCGTAGCAATGATCGCTTGCCAAGTATCGTGTATCCATTCAACGTATCGCAATTAGGCGGGGCGCTGACGTTAGTTGGCATACCACTCGCAACTACGGGAACACAGCCCGCGACGATAACTAATACAACGACAAGTGAAATACGTATTCGTCCTCAAGGGTCTAATAATCGTAACGATATCGCAAGCGTTGATCTGGTTTGGGATGTTGTGCCTGATAAGCTCGCAATCAAAGCAGGTGGCAATTACAAAGAATATCAATTTGACACCTATGAATTTCGCCGCGTAAACCAAAATGACACTATCTTTGCACCGCCCGCAGGCACAACAGTAGCAAGCCTCAGCACGACCATCACTAACTTTGGCCAAGGCTTAAATTTACCTGGTGGCACACCAACGTCTTGGGCAATTCCTAACTTAGCTGCAATTGCACAGGCATACAACATCTATTGCAACTGCTTGCAATCAGGACCAGTTGGCGGACCAGGAGACTTCACGCTTTCGTCAGTAACGAATGGTAATGCCCGCGGGAACAACCGCAAAGTTACCGAGACCGATACAGGTGGATTCTTGATGGCGGACTTCAATATCAAGCTTGCAGGGTTGCCTATCCGCGGCAACGCAGGTCTTCGTTACGTAAAGACAGAACAAATTGCCACTGGCTACCAAGCAACAGCAGGCGGTACAGAAGTAACAATCAACAATACCTACAAAGATTTGCTGCCATCTGCCAATGTAACGCTTGACGTTACACGCGATTTTATCGTACGCCTAGCTGTTGCAAAGGTGATGGCACGTCCGCAACTAGGTTTCTTGAGCCCCGGCGGATCAATCTCAACTACGGGAACGCTATCTATTAACAGTGGTAACCCTTTACTCAAGCCTTTCCGTGCAAAAACACTTGATGCAAGTTTCGAATGGTACTTCGAAAAAAACGCACTGATTTCCATTGGGCTTTTTTACAAAGATATTGGCACATACATTCAAAACCTACGAAATAATATTCCGTATAACCAAACAGGGTTACCGCTGTCTTTGCTGCCAACAAACTTTACAGGCAATGAGATATTTTCAGTCACAACGCCTATTAATACGAACGGTGGCGCATTAAAAGGATACGAAATCTCATATCAACAGCCCTTTAAGTTCCTTCCAGGTTATTTGCGGAATACGGGTACGATTCTCAATTACACATACGTAAAATCGCGAATTGACTATCTTGTATCTCCGACCAGTTCAGCAACAATTACTGATGATTTATTGAATCTATCGCCTAAATCATGGAATGCAACGTTTTACTACGACGATGGCACGTTTAGCGCACGTGCTTCCGTTGCAAATCGGAAAGGTTTTATCACGCGCGTTCCGGGGCAAAACAATAACGATGTTGAAGGAAAAAACGGCTCGACAAATGTTGACGCTTCTGTGTCATATAAATTAAATAAAAACATCGACATTACACTGGAAGGCGTTAACTTAACTAATGAGCCTAATGATCAGTTCATTAGTCGCGCCCGAAATAGTTCAGTCGTGTATCACGTTACTGGGCGTGAATACCTGGCTGGCGTGCGCGTAAAATTTTAGCGATAACTGTGGGCAGGCGAAATGCCTGCCCATTTTTTTGTTGTAAAAAACGCTACGCATCAAGTTGCCAGCGGTGCCACTTTCAATACTTCATCGGTAGTGGTTAAGCCTTGTGCGACTTTCATCGCGCCCGATAAGCGCAGCGGCTTCATGCCTGATTTGTAGGCGGCCTCAGTCATGGTGACGATGTCAGCGTGATCGTTGACGAGTCGTTTTAATTCGTTATTCATAATCAAGATTTCATAGATGCCCATGCGGCCCATGTAGCCAGTGTTGCGGCACTCTAGGCAGCCAACAGGGCGATAGACATCTTTGGGCGGCTCACCTTTCCAAGGCGAAACCATTTCGCTCCAAATCTTATGATCATTGGGTTGATCAAACGGCACTTTTTCTTTGCAGTGTGGGCAGAGCGTTCGCACCAGTCGCTGCGCCATGATGCCGAGTACGACGGAATTAAATAAATACGGCGGCACGCCTAAATCAAGCAAGCGTGTGACGGCGGTGGGCGCGTCGTTGGTGTGCAGGGTAGAAAGCACCAGGTGACCCGTTAAGGCAGATTGAATTGCCATTTCTGCTGTCTGCAAATCACGAATCTCGCCGACCATAATGATGTCAGGATCTTGACGCATGAGCGCGCGCACACCTTCGGAGAAGCCCAAGTCAATATTGGTTTGCACCTGCATTTGGTTGAATGAGGGTTCCACCATTTCAATTGGGTCTTCAATGGTGCAGACGTTAACTTCTTCGGTGGCAAGTTGCTTGAGCGTGGTGTAGAGCGTGGTGGTTTTGCCGGAGCCTGTCGGGCCTGTCACTAAAATAATGCCGCCGGGTTTTTTAATCAGGTCTTGCCATTTCGCGTCGTCTTCAGCGGTAAAGCCTAGCTCAGAAAAATCACGCACTAAGACTTCAGGATCAAATACGCGCATGACGAGTTTTTCGCCGTGCGCTGTGGGTAGTGTCGATAAACGCAGCTCGATTTCTAAGCCTTCTTGGGTGCGCGTTTTGATGCGGCCATCTTGTGGGCGGCGCTTTTCCACCACGTCCATGCGGCCTAAAATTTTGATACGTGCCGTCACCGCATTGGCAACGGAGGCAGGCATTTGATACACCGCATGCAGCACACCATCGATGCGAAAACGCACGGTGGCCGTCTCACGGCGTGGCTCAAGATGAATATCAGATGCACGCTGATCAAAGGCGTATTGCCACAGCCAATCTACTAACACGACGATGTGATGATCGTTCGCGTCCAGAGTGCGACCCGATTTCCCCATCTCGACTAATTGCTCAAAATTATTGAGCCCACTTACGCCAGTGCCAGCCTTCTCCGCGCGTTTTACCGAGCGCGAGAGATTATAAAATTCACCGACGTAGCGAGTGATGTCTTGCGGATTCGCCAATACCACGCGAAAGCTCATCTTCAACATTTCGCCTAAATCACGCTGCCAGCTCGTAATGTAAGGCTCGGCGGTAGCAATCACGGCGTGTTTGCCATTGACTTCCACCGGCAAAATATTGCGCTTACCGGCATAGTCAGATGACATCACGTCAGTGACCGCGCGCATATCCACTTTGAGCGGATCAATATGGTAATACTGCATGCCAACACGCCCGGCAAGCCATTCTGTTAAGCCAGGAATATCAAGATTACGATACGGTGGCTTGGCAGATTTCACCTTCGCCATGCTGATGGCTACCAGCGGATGATGGTCAACAGAGTTAGCGCGATATTCTTTGGTCACGCGTTCCGCATCAGCGGCATTGACAAAGCCATCTTCAATTAGTCCATCCATGACTTCTTTGAAGGTTAAGCGGCGATCACCGCCTGTCCGATCAGCAACATTGATAAGCTTTGGCGTTTCGATTTTGCTTGCGGGGGTGGCCATGGATTATTCTATTTTTGTTGAAGGTGGAGTTTGATTAACAATTGTTGTCTATGATAATTCATTACGGCGTGTGCATCATCGCCGCAATCGTGGCAACGGTATCGGCATCCTCAATTTTTTTGTCATGACGGATACGTGAAATACGGGGAAATCGTACGGCAAAGCCAGATTTGTGACGCTTTGATTGCTGTATGGCTTCGAACGCTAATTCAAATACCAATTCATGCTTTACGGTGCGCACAGGTCCAAATTTTTCCAGCGTATTTTTACGCACGAAGGCATCGACCTCGCGAATTTCGGCGTCCGTAAGACCTGAGTAGGCTTTGGCAAAAGTGACTAATTGACGGGCGTTTTCAGGCATATTTGCTTGTAACGGCACGCCAGTATTAGACTTCCATATGCCGAATGTGTAGTCGGTATAGAGGTTTGCGCGCTTGCCGTGGCCGCGCTGCGCGTACATGAGTACGCAATCAATTGTGTAGGGCTCCACCTTCCATTTCCACCAGTCGGCGCCGTTTTCGCTTACCGTGCGGCCAATGCCGTATTTGCCGTTGAGCCGCTTCAACATCAAGCCCTCGGTGCCGTTTTGGCGTGACTGCTGTCGGGCAAGGGCTAATGTCGCCCACGATGGCGCGCGCACGATATCGGATAGTTGTATGACGCGCTCTGTTTTGTCACTAATTGGTTGTGCGTAAATGTGCGCGTGCAATTTAGCGCGGCGTTCAGCAAGTGGTTCATGGCGAATATCCACGCCATCTAGCTCCAATAAATCATAGGCCACAAATACCACTGGCGTATCACTCAGCACTTTTTTGCCAGGGCTTTTGCGGCCTAATCTTTTTTGCAGCGCGGTAAATGGCATCACGCGGCCATCTTTCATCGCGAGTATTTCACCATCAACGACAGCGCTTTTGAGGGTGGCTGCCGCTGCAATAATTTCTGGAAATTGGTGTGTGACTAATTCTTCACCGCGCGACCATAAATAAATTTGCCCGTTGCGATTAATGAGCTGACCGCGAATGCCGTCCCATTTCCATTCGGCTTGCCATTCTGAGGCTTCACCCAAGGTGCTTGGTTCTGCCTGTAATGGGTGCGCTAAAAAAAACGGGTAGGGCTGCGATGGGTCGAATGCATCTGCTGACGCTGCAATTAATTTTTTATACGCTGCTGCCGATGGTTGCCAATCGCCAGCGAGACGATGCGTGATTATTTTTGCATTCACATTGCCGACTTCAGCTAGCGCGCGCACTACCAACGATTGCGACACGCCAACACGAAAGCCACCGGTAATGAGTTTATTAAATACAAATCGTTCATGCGTTGAAAGTTCATCCCAATAATCAATGAGAGTTTGCCGCTGTGTCGCTTCATCGAGCGTGCGTAGCGCGAGCACGCGTGTCGTCACCCATTCGCTTAAACTCAAATCACTTGCATGATTGGCTGGCGGCAATACATTGGCGATGGTCTCGGCCAAATCACCCACTTGGTCATAGCATTCGGCGAATAGCCATTCGGCAAGCCCCGCCACTTCAGCGGCGATTGTTTTAAGCCGCTTAGAAGGCACGGCTTGTTTCGGGCGATTGCCGATTAAAAAATACACCGCCCATGCAGCGTCCTCTTCCTCAGCACGCGAAAAATAATCACCCAATGCCGCCACCTTATCGAGCGTACGATTGGTGTTATCTAGCGCAGAGTAGAGTTGACTAAAGCGTTTCATGTCGAGGGCAATTCAATATCGTCCCCGCCAAACTCCGTCTCTAGCGCATCTGCCTCTAACCCACACTCACGCAAATAACGCACCATGATTGGTACGCTACCATGCGTGACTAGCACGCGTGATGCGCCAGTAGCCTCCACCGCATTAATCAGCGAAGGCCAATCGGCGTGATCCGATACCACAAAGCCGCGCTCCACACCTTGCTGCTTTTTCGTGCCACGCAGCGCCATCCAGCCAGATGCAAATGCATCCGAATATGGCTCAAAACGATTTAGCCACGGCGTGCCGCGCGCCGATGGCGGAGCGATGACTAAAGATTTTTTGTAATCAAAATCAGCCGCATTTTCAGACACCATTAATGTTGGCGGCAGCGCCACACCTGCATCGCGATAAGCGCGATTTAAGTTTTCAACAGCTGCATGACAAACAATAGAGCCTATCGCTGCATCGACACTTTTGATGATGCGCTGCGCCTTGCCAAAGGCATAAGCGTAAATCACACTTGTGCGGCCTGCTGCTGCATTTGCCGCCCACCATTGGTTAATTTCGCCAAACATTTCATCATGCGTGCGCCAGCGATAGAAAGGCAAACCAAAGGTGGATTCAGTCACAAAGGTATTGCATCGCACTGGCGTAAAACTATCGCAGGTAGGGTCGGTGTCAAGCTTGTAATCGCCCGAGACCACCCATATTTCGCCCTTACGTTCTAGGCGCACCTGAGCGCTACCCAGCACGTGCCCAGCAGGGTGAAACGACAACTTAACATCGTTGATCAGTACCGACTCCGCATAGGGCAGGGTGGTGATGCTGGCATTAGCGCCCAGCCGCGTTTTGAGTACGCCTAATGCATTCGGTGTGGCGAGATATGCACCATGCCCAGGCCGTGCATGGTCGCTGTGTGCGTGGGTGATAACAGCACGGCTCACTGGCCGCCACGGATCAATATAAAAATCACCCGCTTCGCAATAAAGGCCGCGTGGGGTGTGAGTGAGTAGGCTCATTGCAATTGATGAAATAGATGCCTATCCACGATTGTGTCTGAGCGTCTCGGTATAGGTTGGAAATACACCGTGTTTTCTGTCGGCAAAATAATGTTTAAGCGTTGCGGTGATCGTGCGAAAGGCAATTTCATCCCAAGGGATTTCTGCCTCGGTAAATAATTTCACCTCCAAACTTTCCGTGCCAGATGAAAAATTAAGGTCACTTAATTCGGCGCGAAACAGCATATACACCTGCGAAATATCAGGTAGTGAGATGGCGGTGTACAACGTGAGTGAATGAATACGTGCGCTGGCTTCCTCAAGCGTCTCGCGCATCGCACCGTCTTCTAGACTTTCGTTTTCTTCCATGAAGCCAGCGGGCAATGTCCACTTACCGTAGCGCGGCTCGATGGCGCGCTTGCACAAGAGCACGCGGTCTTGCCAAATCGGCAATGCGCCAACGACTATTTTTGGATTGAAATAATAAATGTGACCACAGTTGTCGCACACATCGCGAATATGATCGTCGCCTGTTGGAATGCGCTGGGTAATCTTATCGCTGCCACATTGGCTGCAAAATTTGGGGATGAGATGGGTCATTAGGCGCACAATTTTTAGTTGCGTGAATGCTAGCACGTGTGTTTTACACTTTATTAAATTGAATGCAATAACAATCGTGAAATCAGAGCGCTATTTTTAAAACCCCACCAATCGGCCCCTCCCTTTTCCGGCGTCGTATTAAGCACGACACGACATTGACTGCCACATTGCTAGATTTGCAATACCCACCACAATCCCTCCCACCCTCCCTTTTTCAAAGGGAGGAGCCAATCTAGGGTTCGAGTTCAATTTTGCAAAAATCCGCTAACCAGTTCTCCCCTTTGAAAAAGGGGAGGTAGAGGGGATTGCGTCGTATCAAGAACGACACGACATTGGCTGCCACGTTGCTAGATTTGCAATACCCGTTTCTAGGTTCAAAAGTTGATAGGGATTTGGGCTGCAACCACCCAGCACAATAACTACGACAACACCAGTTCCTCCCTCCGAATGGTAGGAGGGGTTTTTCAGTAACTGCACCTAACACACACAGATTCGCACAGCCCATATTCGCAATGGGATAATGCAGTCAAATTTCAATTTCAATCACACACACCAATGACGACATCTCCACCATTAGCTATCCCCGTTGCCCATATTGAGTCACTAGACCACGAAGGCCGCGGTGTTGCCCATGTCGATGGCAAAGTGGTTTTTGTTGCAGGCGCATTGCCGCGTGAAGTGGTGACCTACCAGCCCTCGCGCAAAAAGAAAAATTTTGAAACAGCCACGCTATTAAATATTTCTCGCTCGTCCGTTGACCGCGTCACGCCGCAGTGTGCTTACTATGAAATCTGCGGCGGCTGTATTTTGCAACACGCCGACATGCGCCTACAAGTGGCCGCGAAGCAGCGTGTGCTGGAGGACAATCTTGCCCGCATTGGCAAAGTCACACCAGAGCGCATCTTGCCGCCGATTTATGCAGCACCGTGGGGCTATCGTCATCGTGCACGCATCTCGGCAAATTACGTTGCTAAAAAAGGCGGCGTGCTAGTCGGCTTTCGTGAGAAAAAATCAGGCTATGTCGCCGATATGCATTCATGCGAAGTGCTTGCAGGTGGGCTAGGGCAATTGATTGATCCGCTACGTGATTTGCTCACCACACTCGATATTCGTGATCGCATTCCGCAGATAGAAATTGCTGTGGGCGAAAACGTCACCGCATTGGTGCTGCGCATCATGGATGCACTCACGCCGAATGACGAAGCAAAATTAAAAGTCTTCGCAGATCACTACCGTGCCACACACAAGCTGCAATTTTGGCTACAAATCAAAGGCCCCGAAACAGCGGTGCCGTGGTATCCACTCGATATGCCACCTGTTTCCTACACATTGCCAGAATTCGATCTCGACATTCATTTTCGGCCAACTGAATTTACTCAAGTTAATCACGCGGTGAATCGCTTAATGGTGGAGCGCGCGGTGAATCTGATTGACCCGCAAGTGGGTGAAAGTATTGTTGATCTATTTTCTGGCCTCGGTAATTTCACGCTGCCAATGGCAAAACGGGGCGCGATTGTTGTCGGCGTCGAAGGCAGCGAATCGCTCACACAACGCGGCACCGAAAATGCCGCCCGCAATAATTTAAGTGCGAACGCCACATTTTTCGCCGCCGATTTATACACCGACCAAGAAGCGGCCATGCAGCGTGTACCGCGCGCAAGCAAGATGCTCATCGACCCACCACGCGATGGCGCATTCGAAGTGTGCAAGCTGCTCACGCGCGAGCTGCGCCCCGAATTAACCCGCGTCGTTTACGTATCATGCAGCCCCTCCACCCTCGCACGCGATGCCGATGTCATGGTCAATATCAATGGCTTTCGCCTCACCGCCGCAGGTGTGGTCAATATGTTTCCGCACACCGCACACGTGGAATCAATTGCGGTATTTGAGCGTAGTTGATGAACTCAATATAAATAGTTAAAAGTCGCCTATTGGTGTGCAGTTTGGCGAATTATTGCTTCAAAATTCCCGTAGATATTAGTGCTTCATTATTTTTTTGTTAATTTGGCGCGATGAGCTTCACGCTGGGGAAATATGTTGCATAGCGTTTCGTATCGCGCGTCAGTAAATGATGACCGGTTACCGCTGCGTGCGCGCCGATAAAAAAGTCACTAAGCACATTAGTCTTTGTGCCGCCTTTGCGGCGATAGCGCACAAATGCTTTGCCCGCCAGAAACAACGCCGCGCGTGGTAGCTCGATCATCGTCAGTTCAAGTGCGTCAATGGTTTTATCCAACGCTTCAACAGTCGAAAAAGTCAGCGACATTTCAGAATAGATGATGGGATTTATCGCAAGTCGATGTACTTTTGATTGCGCGCGCAATTGGCTAATCGACCAGTCTGCCCATTCAGGATCGTTTTCAAGCACGTCAACGAGCACATTCGTGTCAACGAGCAGCATCAATTATCACCACGCAATAGCGCCATGAGGTCTTTGGTTCGCCATTTAATATCGGCTTTGCCACGCGCCGCTTCAAAACGATCTGGCTTACGACTTACCTTAGCGCGCGCGTTGACAATCACCACCTCGCCATCGTCGTTAACAGCAAAGTCAACTAGGTTGCCGGGGGCTAAATTGAGTGCATCGCGAATTTGCTTGGGGATCGTCACTTGCCCCTTGCTGGTGAGAGATGTTGACATGTTGTCGCTCCTTAAGTATTACTACAATTAACATTGTAATACTCAAGTTGATGATGTGCAATCGCGTTATTTAGAGGTATCAACACTTTTCTAAATATAGGTTAATTAGCTACGCGCTTAGCGCTCACACTTAAGCGACAAATTAACGCGGCGAATTATGTCGCCTAAAAGATTTGCGTAATGTATTGCAAATCACAACGGGCATGCATTGCGTAGTTGAGGTTAGCAGCGGCGAATTAGCACCAGCTATTGCGCTGGCTTATTTTTATTACCCACTGTGTCTTTGTATTCAACATCGCATCGGGCTATTGCATAATGATCGTGACTTCGCCATCATCGCCAAACACACGTCGTTAGCGTGCGTTATAGGTCAACAATTTTTGCCGGAAAACTTGATTTTGTTGTAACAGTTCATAAATACAGTTTATTTGCGTATAGGCTTGATTTCAATATGTGTTTTACATTTTTTTCATACAAGTTGTGCGTCAACCCCAAAAGTTGTGGAGACTGGGTCTGTAGCCACAAATTAAGTTATGCATCCTAAAAAATTATCGCGAGTTCTTTTGGCTTGGTCACTTCTTGGTGTGCCCTTCGTTCTCTTTCTTTTCATCGTCTGGGCAAACGCCACGGTTCCACCAGGCCATGCGCCTTTGCCTGGTTGGAGGTGGCCATTTTATTGGTCCTTGTTTGGTGCTCTTCTCATTAGCGGAACTATTTCTGTGGGGAAAGCAATGTCTCCAGATTTTCCGCGATGTACTGTTGCAGCCATCTACGCACCAGTCATGGGGGCAATTTTTTTCATCGGGGGTGCCATCGTGTCTATTATGTGCGGCGACATCGGATGAGCGCGATGCATAACACGTCGGTCAAAGTCTCTCCCTTCGGTCGCTGGACGCCGCAAAAGCGCGGCGCCTTTTACCTTGGTCGATAAATGGTGTCAAATTCGCAAGCACGTTTTCAATCAGTATCGCGATGGATGCGAGTCCAGAATACGACTATCGTGTAATACTGCCCGCAATGAATATCAACGATAAAGTTGCGTCCATTCCGGTGATACTATTTTCACGCATCAATCAGACGAAATTGATCGCGCCGCTTAATTTTTAGCTGAAAATACAATCGGCATATGTTACGAATAACTGCAATTGCGCACACAAAATTACTCACTATCTTTAGGCGTTGACGAATGAAGATTATTTTTCTTCTATTGATCTCGTTGTTTTTGTACGGCTGCGCAGCGACAGAGCCAGCCACTGCGCCTATAAAGCCAGCGGCGCGGATGGCGGTTGAAAACCCATTCCATGAAATTAAGACGATCAATCTTACGGATGCGCGCGAGATAAAGGCTGGACAAATTAATCGCTTCACTTTTACCAATTGGGGTGGCGCACAAATTCCTGTATGGTTTTATATTCCTGCGGGTGTGAATGTCGCTAGTGCGCCGATACTATTCATGCTGCATGGTGCAAAACGCGATCCGCATCGCTACCTGCGCGAGTGGGTCGAGCCTGCGAATCAGCATGGCCTAATTATTATCGCGCCAGAATTTTCGTTGAAAACTTACCCTGATTCTGGCGAATACACACGCGGCAATATTTATCATAAACAGACTATGCAGATTCAAGAGGAATCCGTTTGGACGTTCTCCGTTATTGAGCCGCTATTTGATACGGTACGCACTAAGATTGGCAGCAATAAAAACAACTATTCGATCTACGGCCATTCTGCGGGATCGCAATTCACGCATCGCTTTCTTTACTTCAAGCAAAATACGCGTGCGAAGCGGTTTATCGCGGCCAATGCGGGCTGGTACACACTGCCAGATTACAGCGAACCGTTTCCCCACGGCTTGGGCAATACACCTGTTACGGAATCACATTTGAAAAGCGCACTGACAAAGGACGTGATTGTGCTGCTGGGCGATGCCGACAATGATCCCAATCACGAAAGCTTATCGCGTAGCGCAGGGTCGATGCGCCAAGGCCCACATCGATTCGCGCGCGGCCAATACTTCTTCGAAAATGCGAAAAAACAGGCGCAGAAATATGGCGTTCGCCTCGGTTGGCGCATGCAAGTTGTTCCGGGGGCGACGCACGATAATCATTTGATGGCAGCTGCGGTTGCACCGCTGATTGATTGAATGCAAATTGCGCTTGATTTAAAAACGCCTTTATCTACGACCATTTTGAAGCAAAAATGGCTGGAAACATCTATCAATAAATGACTTTTAGTATTGGGTACTTCTCATAACCTCTAAACCGTTCGTAGTAAGCTTGTCGAACCACCCGCACGTTTAATTAAATCAATCATTTACAAGAGCTACCCTTCGACAAGCTCAGGGCGAACGGGGGTTTTGAGAACCTCCCTATTAGTTGGATCAGGCAAAATTTATGATTGATGCCATTTATGCAACCCCATTTATGCATTCAAGCGGCTTTAGTCCTTCAAGCAAGGTTGGCACCAGCTCGGTTACCGTCGGGTGAATATGCATGCCACGGGTAATCGCCGTGTAGGGCAGATCAGCCGCCATGACTTCAAGAATCGATTGCACGACTTCATCGCCGGAAAGCCCAAGTATCGCCGCGCCAAGAATGCGTTTCGTTTCCGCATCAACGACAACTTTCATAAAGCCCTGCGTTTCCCCTGCCTCACGGGCGCGCCCAACGCGCGTCATCATCATTTTCGACGCCAGCAGCGGCCGCCCAGTCGCACACGCTTCTTTGAAACTCATGCCGACGCGTCCAAGCGGTGGGTCGATAAACAATGCGTAGGTGCTAATGCGATCTGTGACGCCTCGCGTGTCGTGATCAAACAGGTTTGCGGCGACGATTTCATAGTCATTCCACGAGGTGTGCGTAAAAGCGCCACGCCCGTTCACATCACCCAGCGCGTAAACACCCGGCACGTTGGTTTCGAGCTTATCGTTGACGGTAATAAATCCGCGCGCGTTGGTGATGATACCCGCACGATCCAGCCCCAGATCATCGGTATTTGGCGAGCGTCCGGTTGCAAGCAGCAAGTGTGAACCCTCAAGTTTCGGTGCATCGCTTTCACATGTCAAACCAACCGCGATACCGCTGCTGTGCGGCTCGACCGCAAGACATGTCGCACCGGTGCGCACACTCACACCTTCGCGCTCCAAGATGGCGCGCACTTCCTCGGAAATATCTTCATCTTCGCGGCCGATCAAACGTGGGCCCATCTCGCAGACTGTCACCTCGGCACCAAAGCGCCGATAGATTTGCGCAAACTCAAGCCCGATGTAGCTGCCGCCGATGATAACCAAGTGCTTCGGTACAAAGTCCACATCCATCATCGATATGTTATTGAGATACGGCACACCCTCAATGCCAGCGAGCGTTGGCGTGGTCGGACGCCCGCCAACGTTGATGAAAATTCGCGCCGCCGATAGCGATCTGCCGCCGACATCAATCTCGTTTGCGCCGATAAAGCGTGCATGGCCGTGAATCACGCTCACATTTTTTGCGCTAGCCATCCAGTTGGTCACGCCTGTTCGCGACGCCTGCACAATGGCATCTTTGCGCGCCTTGACGGCGGGCATATCGATTCGCGGCGGCTGAGTAAGCATCACCCCGTAGTCAGACGCACGCCTCGCCATCGCTGCCATTCTCGCCGATGCAACCAGCGTCTTGGTTGGGATGCAGCCATTGTTCACGCAAGTGCCACCCATCTGATCGCGCTCAATCAGCACAGTCTTCAAACCTTCCCTGCCACAGCGAGCCGCAAGCGCCGGCCCTGCCTGTCCGGCGCCAATGATAATCACATCGAAATGCTCATTCATGCAGGACTCCTTTTAATGATATTCGTTAGTCGTTCGTCATAGCCATTCACTTACGTAATGACTATCGCACGTAGTCTGGCGTATCGTGTGCTGTTCAAAGAGACAGCAGATTTGAATGAGCTGCGCTTAATACGAGATGCGAGCCACAAAGGCTGGGCGCTGGGCAGCGAGCTGCTTTAACGCAAGATTGAGGCGTTAACACCGAGGCGGGCGTCATCAAAGGGCAGGGGCAGGCCGAAGTAGGTGAGACATAAATGGCGTCTGTACACGTTCTATCGTGCCCCAATTTACCGTGCGCTCATTTTAATGTGTGATGCGGCTGTAATGAACACGTTAAGTGTTAATAAATGCTAAAAGTCTAATATTGGCGAGCCTTTTCAAGCAAAAACGATTGAAAACGTCCGTCGATATTAGAGTTTTAATATCGCGCTATGACTTCGCTCCATCCGTCCAACGCCAATACAAATCCACTAAATGCACCACAAATGCCGCGCTGAGGGCGAGTGCCATCCAGTGCCAACCTGCGCCGGTAAGCGCGGCGCGTAGTGCCAACACCAGTGCTGCGCCTGCGCCCAGGCTGACGATAATGCGCGAAGGGCGCATGCGGTGTTTGGATTTTTTGGCGAACATGGTGAGTGCCAAACCTTCAATTGCCATCACGACTAAGATTAAATTAGCGACATGACCACTGGCAAAAAATACGCTGAAAAAATTATCGATATCAGCCATCTCAATAGTCAACGTGGCGTTCGCTATCGTTACTGTCATTGCGCATAATTTTTTGTCGAGCACGGCGCACTGTTAGTGCCACCAACAGCACGACCAATGGGATAGATATACCTGTCGCCATCTCAACATTGATACCGATACCCGCGGCGTAAATACCTTTGTATAACCAACTTGCTAAGCCCACCATGTAATAGGTGATGGCGGCAATCGATAAGCCCTCTACGGTTTGTTGTAGGCGCAATTGTACTTTGGCACGCCGATCCATTGAGGCGAGCAGCGCTTGATTTTGTTTTTCGCGAGTGATGTCAACGCGCGTGGAAAGTAGGCTACTAGTCTGCGCGATGCGGTCTGATAAATCGCGTAGCCGTTGTGATACGGTGGTACAGGTAGCGATGGCGGGGCCGAGCCGACGCGTCATAAATTCTTCGATCGTTTGCACGCCAGGCAGACGCTGCTCGCGTAGCTCGCTGATGCGGTTGCAGACTAAATCATAGTAAGCGCGACTGGCGCCAAATCGGTATTGGCTTGCGGCGAGATTACGTTCAACTTCTGCAGCGAGTCGTGTTAATTCTGCGAGCAGAAGTTCATCGCTCGTGGTTGACGCGGCTTCAGCGCTGATGGCGTCAGTGACGCTGACAAGTCGGCGTTCAAGTGAGGAGACATTAGGGCTCATTTGGCGGGCAATTGGCAGACCTAATAAAGCCAGCATGCGATAGGCCTCAATCTCAAAAAAACGCTGCACTGTGCGGCCTGCTTGGTCGGGTGCTAAGCCATCATCAAAAATGACAAACCGGCTATAGCCATCTTTATGAATTTTGAAATCAGTATAGGCCAAGCCCACGCCATCGCCGATTTTGGCGCCCACCGCGATGTTGCCCAAAAAATAGGTTTCGAGTTCAGTTTGGCTGAGCAACATTTTGCGCGGTGCAAATTTTGCATGTGCGGCAACAATGCGCTGACCGGGAATGCCCTCAAGCCAGCCATCAGGCAAAAAAGTGACGGCAGGCTCGACAAATGGCTCGCGGCTTAAGCCATCGACAAAAAATGTATAGCCTGAAAATTCACCGTGACGCTCCCACTTGATACGTAGATTATCAAGCTGCGCGCTAAAGTGTGTGGCACCGACTTGCGGTGGAGTGACGCTAAAGCGCTGGCATAGTTGTACCAAATGTAGGTGCTCGGCATCACGATCTTGCGGCGCGATTAGTGCTGCCATGTAGCTTGCGCGTGCAGGCGCAATAAGCTCAATAGACAAACGCGCGTGCACTTCCGCAGCGAGCGTGAAGCGATCAGGATGATCAACCAGTGTCGTTGCGGTGATATGTGTGTCTTGAATAGCCATGTTTAACCATTTCCAAATGGGGTGTTGAGTTTAACGATTGCGACATTTAAAAAAAACGCGAGTGATACCCATAACAAATATGGCGCTAACAACCACGCCGCACCGCGTGAAACTGGCTTGACGAGAATAATCATCAGTAAAATAGATAGCCAAAGAAAAACATTTTCGATTAGCGCCCAATCGGGGCGTTGCAGTGTAAAAAATAGCCCGCTCCAAGCGATATTGAGTAGCAGGTTTGCTCCGAATGCCAGCAGCAATATTTGCCGTACTTTTCGCACTTGTGCAGGTAGACGCCGTTGCCCGCTACGACGCCACGCCACAACAGCGGCGGTGGCAATGAGCGCATAAATAAGTGACCATGCAACGCCAAACAGCCAATCAGGCGGCTGAAACCAAGGCTTATTTAGTGCCCGATACCAAGGCCCAATAGTGCTAAACCAGCCGCCAATAATGGCGGTAATGGCAACCAATGACGCCGCCACCAATGCGCTTTTCCAAATAGGCGTTTCAGTGGTGCGGCTACTGGGTTCGCTCACAATCGTGCGAGACCCGTCAGATGCGCTAAATCTTTGAAAAAGATGCGGATGTGCGCCATCGGTTTTGCTTTGACTAATTTTTTATGCATGTAGGCTTGCCATGTGAGTTCTTGCACATCTTTATCGCGGCAAATACTCACAAAGCGTTCACGGCGCTTGTCACTCGAATACCAAAAACGTTGCATGATTCCGAGTATCCAGAAAATACGACCATGCGCTTTCATGAAGCGCTTGCGCGCCAATGCAAGTGACTTTGCGTTATTGGTAACGAGAAATTCTTGCGCGGCTTCTCCAGCTAGTCTGCCACCAAGCATCGCGTAGTAAATGCCTTCGCCCGATGAAGGAGCAACTACACCTGCTGCATCACCCGCGAGTATCACGTCGCGTTGATTGTCCCAGCAAGATAGTGGTTTCATTGGCAGAGGCGCACCTTCACGGCGTACTGTTTCTGCATTAGCTAGCCCTGCTGCCTCGCGCAGTCCAGCGGTGGCATTGCGAATTGAAAACCCTTTTTGTGCGGTGCCCATACCAACACTGGTCGTGTCACCATGCGGAAAAACCCAGCCGTAAAAATCCGGCGAGACCTTGCCTTGGTAATAAACATCGCAGCGTTTAGGGTCAAATTTGCCGTCTGCAGTGGGTGCAGGTGAGCGTACGATTTCGTGGTAAGCGTAAACATAATTAGTATCCGCAGCCGCATCGACTTCTTGGCGTGCAACTTTAGATGATGCACCGTCTGCGCCAATGACTAACCGGGTACGAACGGCATGGGCTTTTTTGTCGCCGTGCTCATTGTTTTCACTATCGCTTGTTTGATAGTGAACAATAGCGTAACCGGCGCTATCACGGCTGATGTGATCATACGATCCAGTAACGCGTGTAGCGCCTGCAAGAGAAGCGCGCTCGCGGAGGTATTCGTCAAAATGCTCGCGATCGACCATGCCAACAAAGCCGCCATCAATGGGCATATCGACTTCAACGCCACTAGGCGAAACCATACGTGCTGAGTTGACTTTAGCCACCAATAGCGAGTCTGGGATGCTGAACTCTGCAATAGCCGCAGGTGGTATCGCGCCACCGCAAGGTTTGATGCGGCCCGCTTTATCGAGCAACAAGACTCGTCTGCCAAGCCGCGCAAGGTCAGTTGCCGCTGTTGCGCCTGAAGGCCCGCCACCGACAATCACGACATCATACAAATCTTGATTCAACATACTATTCTCCTGTTTACATGCGCGGCATGTCTGATGCCATTTTTAATGAGGGTGTTGTGATTTGGTTAATGCTGGGAAGGCTTGATTTAGTTTTGCCGATTACGATATAGACGGCTAACCACGCAGCAATAAGGAACGCTGCCGCTTCCAGTGCAAATACGAACGCATAGGCATAACCAGCCGCGTTTGCGCCGCCAATAATCCATCTCGCAGCATCAGCTAATACCGTGCCTATAAAGCCACCGGCACCAAACGCAATAGCTTGAGAAGCGCCCCATAAGCCCATACGGACGCCTTCGCGTGCTTGTTGGCCTTGGTTAGCCATCGCCATCATGGCGCCAATCGCAGCAATCGAAAATGCGCCATTGGCCACGCCTAATAAAAATACATTTTCACGCACTGGCCAAGCGCTACTTGCACCTAATACACCCGCTAAGGTTAAGCCGACTAAAGCAGCGCTTGAGGCAATACAGCCACCAATCATCCAGCCTTTGAGTGATGCAATCGCTTTGCCTTTGAAAGCGGTAGTGATAATCGCAACAAGTAACATGCCCATAAATACGCCAGAGTGCTGTACACCAGAAAGTTTGGTGGTTTCGCCTGGCGTGAACCCAAAAATTGCGCCTGCAAAAGGCTCTAAGATTAAATCTTGTGCGCTATACGCCAGCATGGATACAAACACGAATATGGTGAAATGCCGCGCATCAGGCTCGCGCCATACTTGCTGAAGTGCTTGCTTAAAGGCGGGCTTAGGTACGCTGCTATGCATATCGGCAGGGTCAGGTGTTGTGGCACTATTTTCGACACGCCAAATTGCCAAGAGTGTAAGTAAAAATGCGCTCAGCGAGACAACTCCAGTTACAGCGACCATACGTGTTAATGAAAATGGATCAAGTAATTTGCCTGCCATAGTCGCTGTAATCGCGAAGCCAGCGATCATCATCATCCAAACCAGTGTTGCCGCGGCGGCACGGCGCTCAGGCGCAACCCGCTTTGCCAGTAAAACCAACAGCGATGTGCCAGAAGCACTCACGCCGCCGCCAATCAACATAAATGACACAACTGCTAGCGCAACACCTGCCGCTAGGTTGGTTGCCATGAGTGCGGTGGCGATTGCAGCACAGACACCGCCGATGGCAAGCGTGCCCATGCCGCCAATAATCCACGGTGTGCGTCGCTGACCTAAGTCTGAACCATAGCCCATGCGTGGGCGCAGCATTTGCATCGCGTAGTGAAGCGTGACCAGCGCACCGGGCAAGATCGCTGGTAACGAGAGTTCTACTACCATCACGCGATTTAAGGTAGACGTGGTTAGCACGACAATTGCGCCTAGCGCTGTTTGCACAAGCCCTAGGCGAAAGATGCTGAACCAACTGAAATATTGTTGCTGCATTTTTGTTTTCTTAGTTATTACGTGACAGGTGATCTGTGGGCTTTGAATAGTGAACTAAAGTGCGAGACTACGAACCGCAAAGGCACTCACCAACATGCCGCTGACAAAAAAGTTAATGCCGATCGCGCTATACCAAGTGGCGCGCATAATCGGGTCTTTGACAAAGCGTGCCATCAGTATTGCCTGCACGATAATGAGAGCGCCTACCGCAATGGCGTAATTAGTGGTGCCCCATGAAATGAGTAAGCCTACAACGATAATTTGCGGGATTAACATCATGATGCAAGCCACATAACCTGCGCGTATTGCCCCGAGTTGCACCGGCAGCGAACGCACGCCCATTTGGCTATCACCACTGATAGATTTGAAATCATTTAAGGTCATGATGCCGTGCGCGCCGATGCTATAGAGCAGCGCTAGCAATAATATTTTTTGATCTGGCATTACACCGTTAAGCATCACAGCGGCACCAGTTATCCACGCCAGTCCCTCGTAGGATAAACCGCAGGCAGCATTACCAATCCAGCCATTAAGTTTGAAGCGTAATGGCGGCGCGCTATAGGCCCATGCGAGCGCTAAACCTAGCGCTGCTGCGCCAAACACCCATGCGCCAAGCGTTGCCGCAACCAATAGCGAAAGAATTGTCCAAAGTATGGCTATGCCAAGACCCCAGCGGCCGGGCATACGACCAGAAGGAATCGGTCGGTTGGGTTCATTGATAGCGTCTACATGGCGGTCAAACCAATCGTTGGCGGCTTGACTGGTTGCGCACACCATGGGGCCGGCAAGAATGACGCCTGTGGCAATCATAAGCCACTTACCGTCGGTTGATACACCGGATGAAACCACACCACAACCAAACGCCCACATTGGTGGAAACCAAGTAATCGGCTTTAACAGTTCTGCCACCGTTGCGAGCGCTGGGCGGGTTAATGGCAGATTTTGTATAGCAGCGGTCATGTTAGTTTTTGCGTCTGCCGGTAGGTGGAGTTGGTGGATTCAATAGACGTTAAAAAAACAGGGCGATATTAACTATCTGCTTCTAGCGGTAAGTCGCCTAGCCCGTGGCGACGCATTTTTACATACAGGCTTTGACGGCTGAGGCCGAGCATTTCTGCGGCGGCAACGCGGTTATCTTCGGCTAAGCCTAATGCTGCTTCGATACAGAGTTTTTCGATCAAATCGGTCGTTTCGCCAACTAATTCTTTGAGCGGCATTCTGCCGACCAGTGCTGTCAATTGTTCAACTGAACGTGAAGTCGGGCCTAACGCAGCATTTAGTGGTGGTGAGATAGACGCCGCACTGTTGTCAACAGGAACGGATGCGATTTCGAGTGTCGGCAGTGTGCCGCTACGATGTGATAGCCGTCCGCCAATATTGCGAATGGTAAAGGCCAGTACGGGCGGATTGCTCTGTGGCAGCGAGACAGCAGAAATTTCAACTTCAGCAATCAAACCATCGCTGCCGCGAACGCCAGCCGAAAATAACCGAATTGCGCCTCGTTGCTTAAGGTTAGCAATGAGTACGTTGTATTCCATCTCGGTGCGGCCAAGCCAGCCTTCAAGGGCTTCGCCGCGTAATTTGTCCGGCCCTGCTGCATGCGCCAAATCTGCAAATGCCTGATTCGCCCAAATGATGACGCCACTAGTGGAGGACAACACAAATCCATCAAGCGATTGTGCAAGCGCATCTAGGAGACTTTTGGATTCAATATCAACACTTGGATCAGCATGGGTGCGTGATAAACGCACCAATAATAACGACTGCTGCTCATGGCGAAATAGTGAGGCCGAGACAAAGTATTCGCCATCTTTTGCAGGCGTTGCTGCTTGACTTGCCGTAGCATTCGATGCGCGGCTGGTCAACCAAACGCTGACCTCTTCAGCACGGCCATTAGACTGCACGCGCGCAAATAGAGACTCAATAACGTTGGTGCTGCGGGCATCAAAACCAGTTGGAAAGCGTTGCCCGACGACTGGCGTGGCAATATCACCGAGCATTTTAGCGACGGACGGATTGGCTTCAATTATTTTTTGCGTATTCGCGTCTAGCACGATTACCGCTTCGCTCGACATCTGAAATAGTAGCCGATAGCGCGTTTCGGCATTGCGTAGTCGCCAGTAGTCGCGCTCCATGGAGTGCTGTGCATCAATGAGACGTTGCTGCAAGGCGGCGGTTGCACGTAGGTCACGGCCAAACGCGATGATATGGCCACTACTGTTAGCTTTGATGGTGGCGTACAGCACTGGAATGTCTGTGCCGGAGTCGGAAAAATGATTAACTTGCCGCCATTTGGTTTTGCCCTGCACAGGCTCGCCAGCGTCATTAATAAGCGATTGAATTTTAGATTTTGTTTCGATGGTGACTGTGTCTGTCCATTGCCGGCCAACCAAATTTTCTAAGCCGTCAAAGGCAAAATCCGCACCACAATTTACGGATCGCACAACGCCTGATTGATCGATGACTAAGGTAATGTCGGCCGCGACGGCAACGAGTTGCGCGGCAGCACTGATATCGATCCCTGCAGGAACGCGCATTGCCGTCTCAAGACCAATCGCATCAGTGCCAACGTTGGTAGGCCTAGGTGCTGTCCGTGAATTTGGCAGAGGTGGATTAGCCCACTGTGAATCATTGCTCAAGAAAATTTCCTTCTAACGTAAATGCGGCTGCGTTTGGTTCTATCAGTTTAATAAGTTGCGTTTTGATGGTTTGTAATGGGGCTGCGCGTTTTGTTGTTGCTTTGAGTGCTCACGCCCCAAGCGCGAGACACATGTTTTTCAGCTTGAAGAATCGCATCACGAATATCTGGCGTGGAAAAATCAGCGCCATGCTGCGATGCAAGCGTCGAATTGTGATTAAAAATCCATCCACCAACCATCACCGTAATATGCCGATTTAAGGATGCCGCCTTGATTGCGGTAATACTAGAAGCCAACGTGTGCAACATCGACTCGCTTGATATTGATATGCCAACCAAATCTATATGCTCATTTGCGACCGTGTCGAGCAATTCCTGATTGTCAGTCGGCAATACGCTTGAGACGTCCCATCCTGCACGGCGGAAAAACTCGGCGGCCATCATGGTGCCTAACGTGTGTTGTTCACTTGCAATCGGTGCAAACAACACGCGATAGCCTGACGGCATTTTGCTGCTACCTTCGGCAAAAAACGCAGGTCGTAGCTCGTACATTAATTTTTGAATCTTCCAACTTGCAATACTGACTTCGCAAAAGTTACATTCGTCAGCGCCCCACAGCGAACCAAGTTGTCGCGCTGCTCCTGTTAAAAGATCAAGATAAATGGTCTCGACTAAGATGCCTTTGGCACGGAATAGATCAATATAGGACGTAAGCGCCATGTCATTGCCGGACAAAATCAGCTCAGTAAACTCTGCCACGTCGTGTGGTGCAATCGCGGTAGCCTTTGGCCTTACGCGAAGTGGCGCTGCAGGTAATGAAGAGGCGAGTAGTCGCGGAATGATTTGCGCCTCAATAACGCTAGCAACTACTGTTTGACGCGCTCTGTTCACGGGTGGTGTAACCACTTGCGATGAGGGGGTAACAATGCCTGAAGGTGTAATACCTCTAGGCAAAACAGTGATGCTTGCGCTGTCAGAGTCATTTGACACTGATACATCCTGATACGTTGCGCTATCTCTCATGGTATTTCCTTCGCGCATCGAACTTACCTTATTGCTTGGGACCCGCTAATTTTGTCTACCAAGTGTCGATGCGTCATATTTGGCAGGCTGGAGGCAACTAACTACATTGACCAAGTAGGCGCTAGTCGCGTCATATTGTCAACTGTTCTTGACAGATATAATTATAAATTTAGTAAGCTGTTGATTATTATGGAAATTAAAAGTGTAAGATTTTTATAACAACTTCTATTTTTACGTTAAGTTGAAGGTTTTTAGTACTTTAAATCGGTTTTTTCAAACATTTACGGTAATCTGATTTATTAAAGTTAGTGACATTGTTCAAAATTTTCGAGTTTGTTCATGTACATAAAATAAATATGTCTATTTCTCTTGACACTATTTTCTAACGGGGCTAAATTGACTTATGTATACAACAATGAGAATTTAGCGATGTCATTAAATTCGCTAAAATATGTACTGGAGAAGACGGCGTAATGGAACAAAATAGGACTAAGCACGTCTCTTTGCTCTATACAGCAGAGCAAAAGCGTCGCCGTGATCAAACGCCTTGGACGCTCGTGCAAGGCCTGCTTGCGCCAGTACAGTTTTTAGTTTTTTTGGTCAGTGTCGGTCTTGTCTGGCGCTTCCTTGCCACGGGTGAAGGTGAGCTTGCCGCTACCATTTCTGTCGTCGTCAAAACCTTTGTGCTGTATACAATCATGGTGACCGGCGCAATTTGGGAAAAAGTGGTGTTTGGTAAGTATTTATTTGCAGATGCGTTTTTTTGGGAAGACGTGGTCAGCATGTTGGTCATTGCCTTACATACTGCTTTTCTCTATGTATGGATAACAAACGCGATACCGGTGGAACAGCAGCTTTATTTAGCACTTGCTGCTTATGTAACTTATGTCATTAATGCCGCGCAATTTATTTTGAAATTACGCGCGGCGCGTTTGCAAGCTAAAGCATTCGAAACAGCGCGTAACGCCTCACAAGTTACTGATAAAAACGCCAACAATGCGGTGGTCGCATGAATGTTGCCAAATTAGAAACAGGTTGTGCGGAGACTAAAGTCATTCCGATATTACGTGAGCGTGGTCAGCGTGAAGTGTTCTGCGGGCTGACAGGTATTATTTGGCTGCATCGCAAAATTCAAGACGCATTCTTTCTGGTGGTGGGGTCACGCACCTGCGCTCACCTGATTCAATCGGCAGCGGGCGTGATGATTTTTGCTGAGCCACGTTTTGCCACGGCCATTATTGATGAGCGCGATCTGGCAGGTTTGTCTGATGCCAATGATGAATTAGATCGCGTGGTCACGCGCTTACTTGAACGCCGTCCCGATATCAAATTATTATTTTTGGTTGGCTCTTGCCCATCAGAAGTGATCAAGCTGGATCTATCGCGTGCCGCGCAGCGTTTATCTACCCAGTTCACGCCAAATGTGCGCGTCCTTAATTATTCTGGCAGCGGTATAGAAACCACCTTTACGCAAGGCGAAGATGCCTGTTTAGCCGCGCTAGTGCCGTCATTGCCGAAAGCGCCAGTTGATGCTGCGATGTCACTTCTAATCGTTGGCTGTTTGGCTGATGTGGTCGAAGACCAGTGGATGCGTTTATTTACTGAGATGGGCATGACGAACGTGTCTTTTTTCCCACCACGTCGTTCGACTGAGTTGCCAACGGTTGGCGCAAATACACGTTATTTATTAGCCCAACCATTTTTAGCTGACACAGCACGTGCGCTTGAGGAGCGCGGTGCGGTGCGCTTGCCTGCGCCATTCCCGCTAGGCGTTGAAGGCACCACTGAATGGCTACGTGCAGCAGCAAATGCGTTTGGTGTGTCTGCTGAAAAATTTGACGCGGTGACAATGCCTAAACGTGAGCGCGCTGTCCGCGCATTGCAGCATCAGCGTCCGATGCTCGAAGGTAAACGTATTTTCTTTTTCCCAGATTCTCAGTTAGAGATCCCGATTGCACGCTTTCTTGCCCGCGAGTGTGGCATGACGCTGACGGAAGTCGGCACACCGTTTTTGCATAAGCAGCATTTGGCCGAAGAAATCGCAATGCTGCCTGACTATGTGCAGCTCTCTGAAGGTCAGCATGTTGAAAAACAACTAGACCGTTGCCGTGCAATCAAGCCTGATATTGTTGTTTGTGGTTTAGGCTTAGCCAATCCACTTGAGGCCGAAGGCATGACCACCAAATGGGCTATTGAGTTAGTCTTCACACCAATTCAAGGCTACGAACAAGCCGCAGATTTAGCAGAATTATTTGCGCGGCCATTAAATCGCCGCATGAGATTGGTTGCCTGATGCAATTAACGCTTTGGACATACGAAGGCCCACCGCATATTGGCGCAATGCGCATTGCCACCGCGATGCGCGATGTGCACTATGTGTTGCATGCGCCACAGGGAGACACCTATGCCGATTTGTTGTTCACGATGATTGAGCGTCGCGATGCGCGGCCGCCGGTCACCTACACCACATTTCAGGCGCGTGATTTAGGCAGCGATACCGCAGAATTATTTAAGTCCGCCGCACGTGAAGCCTATGAACGTTTTCAGCCGAAGGCGATGTTAGTTGGCGCTTCTTGCACTGCAGAGTTAATCCAAGACGATCCGGGTGGTTTGGCAAAAGCGCTAAATTTACCTATTCCCGTAGTGCCCCTTGAGTTGCCTGCGTATCAGCGTAAAGAAAATTGGGGCGCATCGGAGACCTTTTATCAACTGGTTCGCACACTATGCACACCACACATGTTGCCGCCTGGTGTGGCGCGTCCAGTACGCGCTGATGGTGTGCGCCCATCGTGCAATTTGCTCGGTGCAACTGCACTAGGTTTTCGTCATCGTGATGACATTAAAGAAATCACTGGCTTAATTCATCAGCTTGGCATCGATGTTAATGTCATTGCCCCATACGGCGCTTCACCGGATGATATCGCGCGTCTTGGTGAAGCCGACTTTAACGTCATCATGTATCCCGAAACAGCCGGGCAAGCTGCCACCTGGTTGCAGCGTTCATTTGCACAACCATTCACTAAAACGATTCCGATTGGCGTAAGTGCAACACGTGAATTTATTGCCGAAGTTGCTAAGCTCGCCAATGTGGACCCTGCACCTGCGCTCAACGATCCGCGCTCACGCTCTAGCTGGTATGCCAAATCGGTAGACTCCACTTACCTTACAGGCAAACGTGTGTTTGTATTTGGCGATGCCACGCATGCGGTTGCGGCAGCGCGCATGGCATCGGAAGAGTTTGGTTTTAAGGTGGTCGGTATTGGTACTTACAGCCGTGAATTTGCCCGTGAAATTCGTGAGGCTGCAAAGATTTACGGCGTCGAGCCGCTCATTACTGACGACTATTTAGATGTCGAAGCTAAGGTCGCAGAATTGCAGCCTGAGCTTGTCTTAGGCACACAAATGGAGCGGCATATTGCAAAACGATTGGGCGTGCCGTGCGCCGTAATATCCGCACCAATTCACGTGCAAGATTTTCCTGCAAGGTACGCACCACAAATGGGTTTTGAAGGTGCGAATGTCATTTTTGATACATGGGTGCATCCACTCATGATGGGACTTGAAGAGCACCTACTCGGTATGTTCCGTAACGACTTTGAGTTTCACGATGGTGCAGGTTCCTCGCACCTAGGCGGAAAAGTCAAACCCCAACACCAGAGCGATGTTTCAGCACAAACTGCGCCAATTAGCCCGCCAATAGTAGAGGTTGAACTAAAAGCTGTAACTGCTGTAGTTTCACCAACTTCACCACTAACCATCACATGGGCAGCAGACGCCGAAAAGGAGCTTGGCAAGATACCCTTTTTTGTGCGCGGGAAGGCCCGCCGCAATACTGAGCGCTATGCCAATGAGCAGGCGCTTGCCACCATTACCGTTGAGACACTCTATGATGCTAAAGCTCACTACAGCCGCTAACGCGTCTGCAAAAACGCTAAAGCCTGCGCCACAGAGCATCCATGTGGTGATTGTCACCATGGATAGCCATTTGGCAAGTGCAGCGTCGCGAGCTGAAAAAAAAATGGCGTCCTTCATGCCAGGGTTGAAATTAACCGTGCATGCCGCCGCTGAATGGGCGGATGATCCAGCTGCGATTGAACAATGTAAATCTGACATCATGCATGGCGATATTGTGATCGCTGCGATGTTGTTTTTAGAAGACCAATTTTTACCAATATTGCCTACACTAGCCGCGCGGCGTGAAAATTGTGACGCCATGGTTTGTGTGCTGTCTGCACCTGAAGTCAGCAAGCTCACATGCATGGGTAAGCTCGATATGTCGGCGCCTGCTGGTGCGGCCATGACGTTCCTCAAAAAACTACGCGGCAAACCACCGGGTGCGGCAGGCAGCGATAACAAATCAACTGCTGGTGCCAGACAGATGCGTATGCTGCGTCGGCTGCCAAAAATTTTACGTTTTATTCCGGGCACGGCACAAGACTTGCGCGCCTACTTCATGACGCTGCAATATTGGTTGGCGGGCTCTGAAGAAAACGTCGGCAGCATGGTGCACTTTTTAGTTGATCGCTATGCCGATAATGAACGCAAAATATTGCGTGGTGTTTCGCCCGTTTCTGCTCCAGTGGAGTACCCTGAAATCGGCGTGTACCACCCAAAAATGTCGCACCCTGAAGCCGTCAATAAAATGGCAGCGACCGCCGATTTGTTGCCTTCGTATGCCACTGTAGGCAAACGCGGCACAGTCGGCTTATTGCTGCTGCGTTCGTATATTTTGGCGGGCAACGCAGATCACTATAACGGCGTGATTACCGCAATGGAAGCGCGTGGATTAAGGGTGATTCCAGCGTTTGCAACCGGCCTAGATGGCCGTCCCGCGATAGACGCATTTTTCCTAAAAGATGGTAGAACTGTCATCGACGCCATGGTGTCCCTGACAGGCTTTTCGCTTGTTGGCGGCCCGGCCTACAACGACTCAAAAGCGGCTGAAGAAATATTGGCAAAGGTCGATGTGCCATACATCGCTGCGCATCCTGTTGAGTTCCAAACGCTCGACCAATGGGGCGGCTCAATGCGTGGTCTGTTGCCAGTGGAATCCACCATCATGGTGGCAATCCCTGAATTAGATGGCGGTACTGGCTCAATGGTATTTGGTGGACGTGGCAGCGCCGCGCAAGTTGCTTGCACTGGCTGTGAACGCGGCTGCAAATTTACCAACGTCGCCGAAACACACGATATGCATAGCTGCGTTGAGCGCGCCGATATGCTGGCTTCACGCGTCGGCAAGCTAGTTGATCTTCGCCGCTCAGAGCGCGCAAATCGTAAAATCGCTGCCGTTGTTTTTAATTTTCCGCCAAATGCGGGTGCTACTGGTACTGCTGCATTCTTGTCGGTATTTGAGTCACTACATAACACCATGCGCGCCATGCAGCGCGAAGGCTATGTGGTGGAGCTACCCGCGACAGTGGATGAATTGCGTGAACGTATCATCACAGGCAACGCCGCTCGCTTCGGCGCAATGGCAAATGTGCACGCTCGTATCGCCACTGACGATCATGTACGCCGCGAAAAGTATTTGCCTGAAATTGAAGCACATTGGGGTACAGCGCCTGGCAAACAACAAAGTGACGGGAGCTCAATTTTCGTTTTGGGTGAGCGCTTCGGCAATATTTTTGTGGGTATCCAACCCGCGTTTGGGTACGAAGGCGATCCAATGCGGTTATTGTTTGAAAAGGGCTTTGCACCGACGCATGCGTTCTCCGCGTTTTATCGTTGGTTGCGTGAGGACTTTGGCGCTAACGCAGTGCTTCACTTTGGTACGCACGGCGCGCTGGAGTTTATGCCAGGCAAACAAAGCGGCATGACGGCAACCTGTTGGCCGGATAGGCTCATTGGTGACATGCCCAATATGTATCTGTATGCGTCCAATAATCCATCGGAAGGTACCGTTGCCAAACGCCGCGCCGCTGCAACGTTAATTAGCTATTTAACCCCACCAGTCGCGCAAGCTGGACTCTACAAAGGCTTGGTTGATCTAAAAGATTCACTTGAGCGTTATCGCGGATTAGAGCCCGAGGCCACCAACGAACGCGCTGAGCTCACCATCATGATTCAAGCGCAAGCATGTGAACTTGAGCTTGCGAAGCCTGAGCCTGCTTGGGGTAAAGATGCAGATGTTTTTGTTAATAAACTAACAGAAGACATTCTTGAGCTTGAATACACGCTCATTCCTTACGGTTTACATGTCGTAGGTCAAGCGCCAAGTGCGGCTGAGCGTGTAGATCTGTTGTTGTCATTTGCCGAAGCTTCACATGGCGTAAATCCACAACGCGAAGTGGTAGAAGCCATTGTTGCCGGGTTGTCGCCACAAGCAGCGTATTCGCTGGGTTTATCGCTCGCTAGTGATGCCGAAGTCACCGACGCAACGGTAACGTCAATTGATGTGTTAATCGCCATTGCCGCGACCGACAAGCTAATTGCCGAGGATCATGAGATTGACGGCTTGCTACATGCGCTTGATGGTAAATTTTTGCGCCCCGCGCCAGGTGGTGATTTGCTTCGTACGCCTGCAATATTGCCGACTGGACGCAACCTGCATGGCTTTGATCCGTTTCGTATCCCAAGTGCATATGCCGTGCAAGACGGTGCTCGACAAGCTGATCGTCTGCTTCAAAAGCATATGAGCGATGGACATAAATTTCCAGAATCAATTGCCATTGTGCTTTGGGGAACTGACAACCTGAAAAGCGAAGGTGGTCCTATCGCGCAAGCGTTGTCGTTAATGGGTGCTAAACCGCGGTTTGATAGTTATGGCCGACTGGCAGGTGCGCAACTGATTTCACTTGCAGACCTTGGCCGCCCTCGTGTTGACGTCATCATCACGCTTTCGGGTATTTTTCGCGACTTATTGCCACTACAAATTAAATTGCTCGCTGAAGCGGCGTTTATGGCCGCAAGTGCGGATGAGCCTGAATCTGAAAACTTTATTCGCAAACATGCGCTCGCCTATATTGCCGAACATGGTGGCGAAGCTTTTGTCGATATGGAAACTGCGTCCTTGCGGGTGTTTGGTAATGCGGAGGGCGCGTATGGTGCTAACGTTGGCAGCTTGATTGATAACAGTCGTTGGGAAGATGGTGACGAACTTGCCGAAACATTTAGTCGCCGCAAAGGCTTCGCTTACGGCCGTGCAGGTAAACCCGTGCAGCAAACAGAATTAATGCAAAGCGTGTTGGCGCGGGTTGATATGGCTTATCAAAATTTAGATTCGGTCGAACTAGGTGTGACAACCATAGATACTTATTTTGATACCTTAGGTGGTATCAGCCGCGCCATCAAGCGCGCAAAAGGTAGTGATGCAGAGGTGGCGCCTGTTTATATTGGCGATCAAACGCGCGATAGTTTTGGTGGCGGTACGGTACGCACTTTGAGCGAACAGGTGGCACTAGAAACCCGAACACGCATGCTCAACCCAAAATGGTACGAAGGCATGTTGAAGCACGGCTACGAAGGTGTTCGCCAAATTGAGGTTCACATAACAAACACACTTGGCTGGTCCGCAACAACAGGGCAGGTACAACCATGGGTTTATCAGCAGCTTAGCGAGACATTTATGCTAGACCCTGAAATGCGTGACCGGTTAGCAAAATTGAATCCAACCGCATCTGCACGCGTTGCAAATCGGTTGTTAGAAGCTAGCAACCGCAATTATTGGCAACCAGACGACAAAATGCTTGATGCACTGCGTCGTGCGGGTGAAGAGTTAGAAGACCGATTAGAGGGCGTGTATGAAGCGCCAGTCGTGAACCCTGCGCTTGCAAAGGCGGTTGCTTAAGTTTTAGCGTAATTTAAAAGTAGTCAAATTAGTACCACCAAACTAGGAATCAAAATGAGTTCAACTACCGTACCATTTTCAGAAATTAAGCGTCAAGACGGCAGCGTCATAGGCAAGTCATCAAGCATGCCTAAGCGTGGTGACGGCGCGGGCAGCGTGCAGGTAGAGCTAGATCCCAATATGAAAATTGGTAATGCGAAGGTATTTGCGGTGTACGGCAAAGGCGGTATTGGCAAAAGCACCACATCCTCCAATTTATCTGTTGCTTTTTCATTATTGGGTAAACGTGTACTGCAAATCGGCTGTGATCCTAAACATGATTCCACGTTCACTTTGACCAAAAAACTCATGCCCACTGTGATAGATGTTTTAGAGTCGGTCAATTTTCACTCAGAAGAATTACGCACTGAAGATTTTGTGTATCAAGGTTATAACGGTGTCATGTGTGTAGAGGCAGGCGGCCCTCCGGCTGGTACAGGCTGTGGTGGTTATGTTGTCGGGCAAACCGTGAAGCTACTGAAAGAGCATCATTTGCTAGAAGACACAGACGTTGTCATTTTTGATGTGTTGGGCGACGTGGTTTGCGGCGGGTTTGCCGCACCGCTACAACATGCGGATCGCGCTTTGATTGTGACCGCAAATGACTTTGATTCTATTTTTGCAATGAACCGCATTGTGGCGGCAATTCAAGCGAAATCTAAAAATTACAATGTGCGCTTAGGCGGCGTGATTGCTAACCGCAGTCGCGAGACTGATCAAATTGACAAATTTAACAATGTCATCGGGTTGAAGACAATGGCGCAATTTGCTGATTTGGATGTGATTCGCCGCAGTCGCCTGAAAAAAGCCACACTATTTGAAATGGAAGACTCGCCTGAGTTAACCATCGTCAAAGAAGAGTACATGCGCTTAGCTGCAAAGCTTTGGGCGGGAACTGAGCCGTTGAGTGCAATGCCGATGAAAGACCGCGATATTTTTGACCTACTCGGATTTGATTGATGTCTGATGTTTCTTACAAGGCGCGGCGTGGTGAAATCGAAACTTATTTCGATCGTACCGCTGTTGACGCGTGGAAACGTTTAACGTCGGATGCACCAGTTGGTCGCATCCGTGCAAGTGTTCGCGCTGGTCGCGATCAAATGCGCGCGACCTTACTCAATTGGCTGCCGGAAAATTTGAGTGGATGTCGCATACTGGATGCGGGCTGTGGCACGGGTGCATTAGCGGTTGAGGCAGCGCACCGTGGTGCATCTGTGTTGGCAATCGATTTATCGCCAACACTGGTTGATTTAGCTCGCGAACGCGCACCAAAAAAATTTAACGTTGTATCAGGCGAAATTGAATTTCGCGCTGGCGATATGTTTGATGCTAGCCTTGGTCAATTTGATTATGTGGTGGGAATGGATTCCTTGATTCATTACCAAACTAGTGATGTGGTGAATATCCTTGCAGGTTTTGCAGCGCGTACTAAACGCAGCATTTTATTTACCTATGCACCACGTACACCAATTTTAGCCACCATGATTGGTATCGGTAGGTTATTCCCAAAGAGAGATCGTGCGCCGTGGTTGGAGCCTATCGCTACTAGCGTACTCACGCGACAAATTGGTGAAAACACGCAATTACAATCGTGGCAAATTGGTCGCACGCAAAAAATCTCAAGCGGGTTTTATACATCGCAAGCATTAGAACTTACGTCGGTGGTATATCCCACATGACAACATCAACGCCGGCCTCTACAGTAAAGAAGGCTAACGACTACGTTAGCCAAAGCTGGCGCTTTGTCGGTAAGCGATTTTTGCCTTTCGCAGATGCGGCAACTGAAGAATTACCACTTGCAAGGCTGTTACGGCTATCGCTTTTTCAAGTTAGCGTCGGCATGGCCTTAGCGCTCATGGTGGGTACCTTAAATCGCGTGATGATTGTCGAGCTCGGTGTATCGGCCTCGCTAGTGGCATTAATGGTGGCATTGCCATTGGTGTTTGCACCGTTTCGCGCATTGATTGGGTTCAAGTCTGATACCCATGTTTCCGTGCTCGGCTGGCGGCGTGTGCCTTACATTTGGTTTGGTTCATTGACACAATTTGGTGGCTTAGCCATCATGCCTTTTGCGCTATTGATATTGTCTGGTGACACTCATTTCCCTAATGGTATTGGTCATATTAGCGCGGCCTTGGCTTTTCTTTTGGTTGGTGCAGGCCTACACACCACACAGACTGCTGGCTTAGCACTGGCAACTGATTTGGCTTCACCCACCTCGCGTCCTCGCGTGGTGGCACTCATGTACGTCATGTTGCTGGTTGGTATGGTAGCAAGCTCATTTATCTTTAGCGTATTGCTCGCCAATTTTTCGCAAATTCGGTTGGTACAAGTTGTCCAAGGTGCGGCGGTCGTGACGATGATCCTAAACATCATCGCGCTATGGAAACAAGAAGCGCGCGCGCCTTCAAAGACAATGGCGCCAGCTATTCGTCCAAGTTTTAATCAAGCGTGGCGCGCATTTCGTGAAACGCCAAACGCGACACGGCTTTTGGTCGCAGTTGGTTTTGGAACAGCGGCGTTTAACATGCAAGATATTATATTAGAGCCGTATGGTGGCGAAATATTAAAACTTTCTGTTGGTGCTACGTCTTTACTAACTGCTCTCATGGCAGGGGGCTCACTTGTCGCATTTGCCCTAGCGGCAAAATGGCTCACTCGTGGGTACGATGCCTGCCGCATTGCGGCTATCGGCATTCTCATTGGCATTGCTGGTTTTTCGTTGGTGGTTTTCGCCGCACCCTTGGACTCTCCCACTATTTTTCGCATCGGTGCTTGTTTGGTCGGCTTCGGTGGGGGACTCTTTTCAGTTGCAACTCTCACTGCCGCCATGAATATTGAGACCCGTGGCTATAACGGTTTAGCACTTGGCGCGTGGGGTGCTGTTCAAGCAACGTTTGGTGGATTGGCCATAGCAGCCGGCGGTGTCATACGCGATTTAGTAACGTACTTGTCTGTAAGCGGCTATTTGGGAGAGGCATTATCAAGCCCATCAATTGGCTATAGCGTGGTTTATCACCTTGAAATTTTGTTATTGTTTGCGACTTTGGTCGTGATAGGGCCGTTAGCGCAAGTATCCGTAAAACAAGATGAAAATGCGAAAAAAGAAGCAACGCAAAAATTTGGTTTGGCAGAGTTTCCGAGTTAGGTAAATTTTTAGTAATATTGAATGCAATGTGTCGTTAAGTGTTGATGTAAATTCAAATGAGGAGAAACAGTCATGAATGGAGCAATCACGCAGTACATAGATGTCGCACAGATCGTTTTGTACGTTTTCTGGGCATTTTTTGCGGGTCTAATTTATTACCTGCATCAAGAAGGTAAACGCGAAGGATATCCGCTAGTACGTGAAGACGCGCCAGGCGACAGAGTAGAAGGTTTTCCGGGAATACCTGACGCTAAAACATATTTGCTACGCGATGGCTCAACACGCACTGCTCCGCACGCCAATTCAGGAAATGATGCTGATATCAAAGCTGTTTCAGCAGGTGGTCATCCTGGCGCGCCATATAACCCTATTGGTAATCCAATGCTTGCGGGTGTAGGGCCAGGTGCTTATGCAATACGTCCTGACGTACCTGATATGACAGTAGATAACGCAATTAAAATTGTTCCTCTGCGTATAGCGTCTAACTTTCATCTTGAATCTAAAGACCCAAATCCAATTGGCATGAATGTCATCGCTGGTGACAATGCTATCGCCGGTACAGTGACAGATGTTTGGGTAGATCGCGCCGAAATTTTAATTCGTTATTTGGAAGTCAAAGTGGCGGCCAATAACCGCACAGTACTTATTCCGATGAATTTTGCGCGCATCACCAATAGCGTAAAAGTACGCGCAATTTTTGCTAAACATTTTGCCGACGTGCCTGGCACTAAAAACCCTGAGAGCGTTACCCTAATGGAAGAGGAGCGCATCATGGCCTACTATGGCGCTGGCACCTTGTACGCTTCTCCTGAGCGTGCAGAGCCACTAATATGACGCGTCAAGTTTTTATCGTACCTGAGCATGAGTTCGAGCCAGAGCACGGCCTGCCTGAGAAATTACCTTCAGGCGAGGTCGTTCGTTGGCAAGGCGCGCCCCGTTGGCAAACGCTTGCTATCGAAGCATTCCATGTGCGTAAACTCGTTATTTATTTCGCTATCATTTTGCTGCTGCGCGCGGTATTTGCATTGAGTGACGGCGCTAGTGTTGCCGACACCGTTTTATCAGTGTTAATACTAACGCCATTAGCGATTTTAGCAGTCGGCTTAACCACGCTAATTGCGTGGCTCACCGCGCGTACCACGGCATACACTATCACCGACCAGCGTGTGGTTATGCGTGTTGGGATTGTGCTCTCAGTAACGTATAACTTGCCGTTTAAGTCGCTTGAAAGCGTTGGCATTAAACGCTTTACTAATGGTGCTGGTGATATCGCATTAACTATAGGAAGCAATGACCGAATTGCTTATTTACATCTTTGGCCGCATGCGCGTCCTTGGCATTTTGTTAAAGCTCAGCCGATGATGCGTTCAGTTCCAAATGTAGCAACAGTCGCAAATATTTTGACGGAAGCTATGGCTAGTGCCTCTGGCGGAATTGCCACAAATGTACCCACTACTGAAGTTGTTGTAGGTAATTCAGCTGCCAACAATCACAATGGGTTAGTTGCAAACGTATGAATCAAGTTCCAAGTCCCGATGGTGCACGAGTTGGCGCGGTAGTGACCTACCAAGGTAACCACCTGCGAATTCCGCTGATTGTCATCGGCGTCTTGGTTGCGCTGACGTTAATCTCCGTTACCATCGTCCGCCTTGGCGATTTAAGCGATACCTACATCACGACCGCACAAGCGAAGCAAGTTAGAGAGTTATTTTTTGTAGATCGTAATGACGGCAGCATTGCTATTGTTGATGCGCGTAATGGCAGCGTGATTGATACTGTCGCTCCCGGCACTAACGGTTTTTTGCGCGGTACATTGCGTGGTTTAGCAAGAGAGCGGCGTCGCTTGGGCGTTGGTGCTGAAACGCCGTTTATCTTGTCGGCGCGTGTTGACGGTAGGTTGACATTAGATGATCCTATTTCTAAGCGGCAAGTAGATTTGAAATCGTTTGGCGCAACTAATGCAGCTGTATTTGAGCAATTTTTAACCGTTCGACCAGCGACGAAGCGACCGGAAGATAAATCTAGTCCGCCTATTGCGCCTCTATTTATATCGTAGTAAAAATATAAAAGATGACGCAGTATCTCCTGCATCATCATTCAGTAATACACAGAAACTGTAAGGAACGTCTATGTCAACACCCTCCAACATAAATAGTGCCGCAGAAGCAGGCAGCCGCGCTCGCGCCGATTCTCTCATTAGTCCGCGTTTCTACACCACTGACTTTGCCGCCATGGATAAACTCGATGTATCGAGCGTTCGCCGTGAGTGGGATCAGATGATGACTGAATACGAGGGCGACAATAACCATGATCACTTTCAACGCACGCCAGAATTTGCGTCTGAAATTCACGATATGTCACCAGAGCTTAAGCAAGAATTTTTGGATTTTTTAGTCAGTTCATTGACATCTGAATTTTCAGGACAAATCTTGTATAACGAAATTCGTAAGAATGTCGAAAATCCTGATATTAAACAGCTGATGACCTTCATGGCGCGTGATGAATCGCGACATTCGGGATTTATCAATCAATCACTGCGCGACTATGGATTAGCCGTTGATTTGGGTGACTTAAAAAAGACTAAAAAATACACCTTCTTTAAGCCAAAATTTATTTTCTATGCAACCTACTTATCCGAAAAAATTGGTTATGCGCGGTACATCACTATTTTTCGTCAACTAGAAAAAAATCCGGATAAGCGCTTTCATCCTATTTTTCGTTGGTTTGAACGTTGGTGTAATGATGAGTTTAGACATGGCGAATCATTTGCTCTTATCATGCGTGCGAATCCAAAATTACTCACGGGGTTAAATGTTTATTGGATTCGATTTTTCTTAGTCGCTGTGTATGCCACCATGTATGTGCGTGACCATACTCGCCCCATGTTGCACATCGCAATGGGGCTAGATCCAAAAGAATACGATTACACCGTTTTTCGTATCACTACTGAGATTACCAAACAAGTATTTCCAATTTCGCTAGATAGCGATCATCCGCAATTTCGAGCTGCTCTTGAACGCTTGCACACCATCTCTGACAATATTGCCCAAGCCAAAAAACGCGGCGGTCTACTAGGCTTGGTAAAGCAAGGCATGTGGGCAATTGCTGGCGGCGTCACATTTCTACGCCTATATTGCTTCCCTGTTAAGCATCACGCCTTGCCTGCAGACATTCGTATGGTGCCTGCATGGTAGTTGTTTGTATTTCTATAGCCAACTAAGTTGGCTTTGCTGTGGAATTGACGACTCTGGTTTTTCCAGCAGTGTTTGTCCTGCTGGTATGGTGGTTCAGCACGGGCTTAATTTTATTTCTTGACCAAAGGCCTGTTAAAACCTATTTGACCAGTATGGCCGGTGCAACTGCATTAGCGATTGGTGCACTGATGATGCTCGCGCTAGCTAGCCATGAAGCGACTGAAACTAATGCGTATATTGGTTTCACAGCGGCGTTGTTGGTATGGGGTTGGCAAGAAATGGCTTTTTTGATGGGCTTTGTCACCGGGACTCGTCGTACGCTTTGCCCACCGCAGGCGACTGAAACGCAAAAATTTTTATATGCGACAGAAGCCATTTTGTTTCATGAGCTCGCGCTGATTGCATCTATGCTTGTCTTATTTGCGGCAAGTTGGAAACAACCTAACCAGATTGGCGCATACACTTTTCTGATTCTATGGGTGATGCGTTTATCGGCCAAACTTAATTTATTTTTTGGCGTACGCAATCGGTATGAATCTTTTTTGCCGCCACAACTCGCTTACCTTGAAAGTTATTTCGGCAAGCGCAGTTTAAACCTGCTGTTTCCCGTTGTCGTTACCGCCGCTAGTGTTGCGGCATACCTGCTGTGGCAGGTTGCGCTAGCACAGCATGCAAGTGCCTTTGAGCGTACTGGATACACGTTGCTTGCTACTCTCTTGACGCTTGCGGTGCTTGAACATTGGTTTTTAGTATTGCCGGTGCCTGTTGAAAAATTGTGGCGTTGGGCAATGAGTAGGCGCTGAAACTTTTGCAGCTTGGCGCAAACGTAAGTTAGCAAACGATAGCATTGGCGCGGTGTTTCAAGCATAGTCTAGCGATTGACACCTGTTTCTTGGATAATACGTTAACAAGTATTTATCGCATACCAACCAAATGCCAACCTACAGTCTTCAAGAAATTGGATTTATCTTGCTGCCGCGTTTTTCGCTGTCGGCATTGGGTAGTGCCTTGGGGGTAATTGAGGCGGCTAATGATGTGGCGGGAGATACGCTGATTCGCACCTCCATCATTGGTCAGCCGAATCAATTGATTAAGAGCGCTTCGCAAATAGCTGTTGCTGCGGCTGTCTCACTGGATGAGATTTCGCGTTTTGATTTGGTGATCGTCGTCGGCGATGCGCCTCTGGCGGAGACCGGCTATGAGGACATCATTGCGAAATTAAAACAAGCTGAGACAAGTGGCATGCGCTTAGGCGGCATTGGCACAGGTGCGTGGCTGCTGGCGAGGGCGGGGCTACTGGATAGCTATCGCGCCACGATTCATTGGCCTTATACAGGGCTATTTGCGGAGCACTTTCCGAATATTGTCGTATCGTCGCATATTTTTGAAATTGATCGTGGGCGTGTGACCGCTGCGGGTGGTAGTGCCGCGCAGGATTTGTTACTAGCGCTTGTCACAGCACAGTACGGCGCTGAGATGACCGCAGACGTAATGGATCAGCTCGGCATTGAGCGCGCGCGTAATCAGGATGAGCGACAACGCGTGCCGCTTTCGGCGCGCATTGGTGGTGGTCAGCCAAAATTAACTGAGGCCGTTTCGCTCATGGAGGCTAATTTTGAAGAGCCACTGCCCACTGAGGAAATTGCGCGTTTAGTTGGTGTGTCAAGACGACAGCTAGAGCGGCTGTTTAAGCAGCATCTTGCAAGTCTGCCATCGCGCTATTATTTGGAGATGCGGCTGACCCGTGCGCGACAGTTGCTGCGTGAGACAAGCCAGTCGATTTTGCAAATTGGATTATCTTGCGGATTTTCATCGGGGCCACATTTTTCGAGTGCATATCGCGGCCACTATGGAATGACGCCGCGTGATGAGCGCAGTCGGCGTTTAACGGTATTGTCAGCTTCAGACGCAGAAGCGGCAGAATAGACTTAAGATAGCACTGAATACAAAACTTGGTCGCATTTGCGATAGCCGAGTTTGTAGCAACACTCTAAAATTGACTAACTTTCAAAAGCATCAGCGAGGCGACAACCATGAATACAATACCTGCAACACTTCACGCCACCGCTGCTCCCACTACACGCAGCCAGTTTGATGATGTCATGGTGCAAAACTATGCGCCTGCCGCGTTTATTCCCGTGCGTGGGCATGGCTCACGCGTATGGGATCAAGCCGGGCGTGAGTATGTTGATTTCGCAGGTGGTATCGCAGTCTCTGCGGTTGGGCATACCCATCCAGTAGTGGTGGGTGCACTGAAAGCACAGGCTGACAAACTCTGGCATGTGGCAAATGTATTGACCAATGAGCCAGCGATAAAACTTGCACAAAAGTTGGTCGCCCACACATTTGCAGATCGGGTCTTTTTTTGTAATTCCGGTGCCGAGGCGAATGAAGCCGCGCTCAAACTCGCACGTAAAGTGGCGAGTGATAATTTTCCGCATAAGCGCACAGCACCTTGTGAGCACGGCTGCAATTGCGCAACCGACAAAGTTGAAATCATTGCCTTTACGAATAGTTTTCATGGCCGTACCTTATTTACGGTGAGCGCTGGTGGCCAGCCAAAATACACGCAAGGTTTTGGCCCGCTGCCGCAGGGCATTACGCATTTGCCTTATAACGATATTGCCGCTGTCGAGGCTGCCATATCAGATAACACCTGTGCTGTTATCGTTGAGCCGATTCAGGGTGAAGGTGGCGTCACACCCGCTAAGCGCGAATTTCTCGTCCGCCTGCGCGAGTTATGTGACAAACATAATGCGCTACTCATTTTTGATGAGGTGCAGTCTGGTGCGGGTCGTACGGGCGCACTATTTGCCTATATGAAATACGATGTGACACCAGATATTTTGTCGTCAGCCAAAGGTTTGGGCGGCGGTTTTCCGGTCGGGGCAATGTTGACTACTGAGAAGGCAGCAAAGAGTTTTGGCGTTGGCGCGCACGGCAGTACCTATGGTGGTAACCCACTCGCCTGTGCAGTGGCGGAGGCGGTGCTTGATATTGTCGCTGCACCCGAAACGCTCGCGGGTGTTAGCGCGCGGCGCACGCAAATGGTCGATGGTTTAAATGCGCTAAACGCAAAATACAATGTGTTTGCCGACATACGCGGTGATGGATTACTCATTGGTTGTGAATTAACCAAAGAATTCGATGGTCGCGGTAAAGACTTAGTCAAAGCTGCTGAGGTCGAAGGCTTAATGCTACTCATCGCCGGCCCTTCTGTAATGCGACTTGCGCCGTCATTGCTCATAACAGCCGAAGATATACGCGAAGGCTTAGCGCGCTTTGGTTTGGCGTTGGAAAAATTTGTTGCCACATTTGGCATTGCACGCGTTGTTTCTGTCGCGGCGTAGAAAATAATCCCCATGTTCGTATTACGCCCCGCGCAACTCGCCGATCTCTCCCAGATAGAAGCTATCGCACAACGTAGCGCGATAGGCATTACATCATTGCCGCCAAATCAGCAGCGCTTGCTCGACAAAATCAATCACTCCCGCTATGCGTTTTCAGCCGAAGTGGATGTGCTCGGCGAAGAGACGTATTTTTTTGTATTGGAAAATGCGAGTACGGGCGAAATTATCGGCACTAGCGGTATTGCGGCTTCGGCAGGGTTTCATGACCGCTTTTATTCGTATCGTAATGAAATCATCGTACATGCTTCACAAGAATTAAAAGTCAGCAACAAAATTCACGCGCTGCATTTGTGTCACGATTTAACGGGCTATTCACTACTCACCTCGTTCTACATTGACCCTGCATTTGCCGATGGTGATTTGCCACAGCTGCTTTCACGCGCACGGTTACTTTTTATCGCCGAGCATCGTCAGCGCTTTGCCGATAAGCTCGCCGCTGAAAACCCAGGCGTATGTGATGCCGATGGCCATTCGCCATTTTGGGATGCGGTTGGGCAGCGTTTTTTTGGCATGGCCTACCCGCAAGCAGAAAAATTATCCGGTGGCCGCAGTAAGACATTCATCGCTGAGTTAATGCCGCAATATCCAATCTATGTACCGTTACTGCCTGATGAAGCCAAGTTAGCGATTGGGCAATTGCACCCTGATGGCGAGCTGCCATTTTCGATTTTGATGGATGAGGGATTTGAGGCCGATAACTATATTGATATTTTCGATGGCGGGCCAACAGTGGAAGCGCGCGTTGAGACGCTGCGTTCAGTGCGTCGTCAGCGTCGGCTACCGGTGCAAAGTCGCGCAGGTGAAGATGGTGTTGAGCAAGTCTCAATTATTACCAATACAAAAACAGAAAATTTCCGCGCCACACTCGCGCGCGTGCGCGTGACGCCAACAGGTGTGCGCCTATCGCGTGAGACAGCAGCAGCGCTTGATGTTGTCGAGCAAGATGCGGTGCGGGTGGTAGAAGTGCAACCCAGCATAGCCGAGGATGCAACATGGTGATCGTACGCCCGATTGCAGCCGCTGACCTAGCTTCGCTCATGTTGCTGGTTAAAGATGCCGGTGTTGGCCTCACTACGCTGCCGAATAATGAACCGCTGTTGCAGGCTCGCATTACCGCTTCACTTGCGAGCTTTGCAGGTACAGCGGCTAAGGCGGACGAGCAGTGGGTATTTGTGATGGAAGATGTGGCTAGTAAACGCGTAGTAGGTATTGCTGCCATTGCTGGTGCAGTGGGATTACGTGAGCCTTGGTACTCGTATCGTGTTGGCACAGTGGTTCATGCTTCACGTGAGTTAGCGATATTTACGCAGACACCCACGTTATTTTTATCTAATGATCACACTGGTTCAACCGAGCTTTGCTCGCTTTATTTGCATCCTGAGTATCGCGTTGGTCGTAACGGGGCACTGCTGTCCAAATCACGATTTTTATTCATGGCTGAGAACCGTGCGCGTTTTGCAACCAAGGTCATTGCTGAATTGCGCGGCGTCTCTGACGAGCATGGTCGCTCACCTTTTTGGGAAAGTTTAGGCAGACATTTTTTCTCAATGGATTTTGCTGAAGCTGACTACTTGACCGGCATTGGTAAAAAATCATTTGTCGCCGAGTTGATGCCAAAGCATCCTTTGTACAGCTCATTTTTGTCAGCAGAAGCGCAAGCATCAATTGGCGAAACCCATGAATTAACGCGCCCGGCCAGACGCTTACTTGAGCAAGAAGGATTTCGCTTTGAGGGCCACGTTGATATATTTGATGCGGGGCCAGCGGTCGAATCAAACCTTGACGATATTGACGCGATAAAGAAAAGCGCCTGCACACGTGTGGCGAAAATACTGGATCGCCAAGCCGATGATGCCGCGCCGGTTTATATGTTGAGCCATACTAATATCAATCAATTTGCGGTTGCGCTGTCGCGTATTCAGGTGTTGGCAGATGGCATTGCGATTGAGGCTGATGCCGCACTAGCGCTAGGACTCTCAATTGGTGATGATGTGCGTTTTGTTGCACTGAGTCCGCGCGACAGACATAACTAAATCAGTCAAACCTAAACACATAAAGCGCAACATGACATCACACTACATCAACGGCGCGTGGCGAGACAGCACGGGCGCTACTTTTACATCGGTCAATCCGGTGACGCAAGCTGTCGTCTGGCAAGGCAATGTGGCCGATAGCGCGACAGTTGATGCGGCAGTTGCGGCAGCGCGCGCCGCATTTCAAACATGGTCGCAAACGTCGATTGATGATCGCTTTCGCGTCATACGACAATTCGCGATTTTACTGGGCACGCATCAGGCGGCATTAGCGGACACCATCGGACATGAGACGGGTAAGCCGCGTTGGGAATCCGTGACTGAAGTTGCCACCATGATCGCCAAAATTGAGATTTCAATTAAGGCTTACCTTGAGCGTACGGGTGAAAAGCGTAGCGCGATTGCAGATGCAGAGGTAATACTGCGGCATCGTCCGCATGGTGTCGTGGCCGTCTTTGGGCCCTACAATTTCCCCGGGCATCTGCCGAATGGTCACATCGTGCCTGCATTACTTGCGGGCAATACGGTCGTGTTTAAACCTTCAGAATTAGCGCCAGCAGTGGCAGAGGCAACGGCAAAAATTTGGGCTGAGGCAGGCCTTCCCGCTGGTGTGCTGAATGTGGTGCAAGGCGCGCGTGAAACCGGTGTGGCGCTGGCGAACCATCATGAGATTGATGGATTATTTTTTACCGGAAGCTCCGCCACGGGACATGCTATTCATCAAACATTTGCCGGACGGCCAGACAAAATTTTAGCGCTTGAAATGGGTGGCGTGAATGCGTTAATTGTCGGTGAAATTGATGATGTGGATGCGACCGTACATCACATCGTGCAGTCTGCCTATATTTCAGCGGGACAACGCTGCACTTGCGCGCGTAAGCTGTATGTCGCGGCAGGCGCAACAGGTGATGCGCTCATTGCGCGACTCATTGACGTGGCTAACAAACTTCGCATCGGCAAATACGACGATGAACCGCAGCCATTCATGGGCGCGGTAATCTCAACTGATGCCGCACAAAAATTGTTGGCAGCGCAAGCGGCATTGGTTAAAAGTGGCGCGACAATACTGCTGGAAATGAAATCCTTGCAACCAAATACGGGCTTACTTTCGCCAGGCTTGGTGGATGTAACTGCAGTCAGTCAATTAGTAGACGAAGAAAATTTTGGCCCGCTCCTGCAATTGGTTCGCTACACAGATTTGCCAAGCGCGATCGCGCACGCTAATCAAACGCGATACGGTTTAGCGGCGGGCTTGCTATCCATCAGTCGCGATGAATACTATTTATTTGAGCGCCATATTCGCGCTGGTATTGTTAATTGGAATCGGCCGTTGACGGGTGCATCAAGTGCTTCACCATTCGGTGGTGTTGGTGCATCGGGCAATCATCGAGCGAGTGCGTTTTATGCGGCAGACTACTGCGCGTACCCGCAGGCAAGTCTTGAGTCTGAAACCATTTCGCTGCCCGCTACATTGTCGCCGGGATTATCGTTATGACTATTGCGCGCGCGCACGAATGGAATTTCGATGGCCTAGTGGGGCCAACCCATAATTACAGCGGGCTTTCGTTTGGCAATATTGCCTCTGGCAAAAATCAAGGCGTGGTGGCGAACCCGCGTGCCGCCGCGTTGCAGGGTCTCGCCAAAATGAAAGCGCTGCATGATCGCGGCTGGAAGCAGGGTGTGTTAGCACCGCAGGCACGACCGAATATTGAGGTGCTAAGGCAGCTTGGCTTCACAGGGGAGGACGCGAATGTCGCGATGACTGCAGCGCGTGATGCGCGACAAGTCTTTAATAGCGTTATGTCTGCTTCATCAATGTGGTCTGCGAATGCCGCCACGGTGAGCCCGAGTGCGAATACAGCCGATAAGCGCGTGCATTTCACAGCCGCTAATTTGAATAATAAATTTCACCGCTCAATGGAACACCCCACCACATCGCGCATTTTGCGTGCAATGTTTAGCGATGAAAAATATTTCGCCCATCATGCCGCGCTGCCATCATGCCCGCAATTTGGCGATGAAGGCGCGGCGAATCACACGCGTTTTTGTGATGCGATTGGTGAGCGCGGGGTGGAATTTTTTGTCTATGGCGCAGAAGGATTTAATCCGGCAGCAGCGGCACCAAAACGCTTTCCCGCGCGGCAAACCTTAGAAGCGTCTGCAGCGGTAGCAAGACTGCACGGACTCGATGCGGCGCATACCGTCTTCGCGCAGCAGCATCCCGATGTGATTGACGCAGGCGTTTTTCATAATGACGTAATTGCTGTCGGTCATCGCAATGTTTTGTTTTGCCATCAAGACGCATTCGTTGACCAAGATGCAATGGCAGCAGAGTTGCACGCGAAATCACACGGCACAATCAATATCATCACGGTGAGTCGTAACGACGTCAGTGTAGCTGAAGCGGTGTCGAGCTATTTATTTAATAGCCAATTGTTGTCAAAGCCGAATGGCAAACTCGCCATTGTCGTGCCGGAGGAATGTCGGCAAACACCAAACGTATGGCGCTATTTGCAGGCGCTCACCACCAATGGTAGTGCGATTGATGAAGTGCTCATTTTTGATTTGCGCGAAAGCATGATGAATGGTGGCGGCCCTGCATGTTTGCGTTTGCGTGTGGAGTTAACCGCAACTGAAGCCGCCGCCATCAACCCATTAGTGGTGATGTCAGACAATCTCTACAACGCACTTTGTCGCTGGGTTGAAAAACACTATCGTGATCGTATGCGCGATGAAGATCTAGTTGATCCTGCACTTATCAATGAAGTGCGAGTGGCGCTTGATGAATTAACGACACTACTTGCGCTTGGCGCTGTGTATCCATTTCAAAGGTGAAATGCGCCTATTGGCGGCTACTTAAGAGCAATATTGCTTGAAAATGCCCGTCAAATATAGGTTTTTGCTTTTTTCCTAGGCTCTTGCTAGTGCTGGATTTTTCTTGAAGTAGGTGCGAATACCGTCGGCTAGTGCATCAGCAAATTTGCTTTGATATTGTGTACTGCGCAGTTTTTTCTCTTCCTCAAGGTTTGAGATGAATGCAGTCTCGACCAAGATGGACGGTATATCGGGCGCTTTTAACACGGCGAATCCGGCTTGCTCGACTTGCGGTTTATGCAGCCGATTGATTTCGCCAAGCTCGGCCAATACATAGCGGCCAATTTTGAGTGAGTCGTTAATCTGCGCGGTGGTGGATAAATCAAGCAAGATACGCGCAAGACCTGCATCCTGCGTATTCATATTGATACCGCCAATTAAGTCTGCTTCATTTTCCTTATTGGCTAACCACTTAGCTGCAGTAGAAGTCGCGCCACGTTCGGATAGCGCAAAAACGGAAGAGCCATTTGCTTGCGGATGAGTAAACGCATCCGCGTGCACGCTCACAAATAAATCTGCCTTCAGTCGACGTGCGCGCTGTACGCGATGATGCAATGGTACAAAAAAATCACCGTCGCGCGTGAGTGCAATACGATAGCGCGGATCATCATCGAGGCTATCTTTAATCAATCGCGAGATGGTTAACACCACATCTTTTTCGCGCGTACCCATTCGCCCAACGGCACCAGGGTCTTCGCCGCCATGACCAGGGTCAAGCACCACCACAAATGGGCGTGGTCGTTTTTTACCGGCGATGATGGGCGGTGACTCAGGTGTTTTTTCCGCTGTTGCAGTAGAAGGTGTGCCTGCGCCGTTTGGTTTATTGTTTATTGGCGGCGCAGGCATGGGTTCACTAGGTTTAGAGGCGCTAGTTGAATTATCTAAATTGGTGGGTGTACTATTTTGTGATGGCAAGCCTTGGCCGAATGCGGCAGTGTCTTCGTTTAGCAAGGCCAACATCGGATCAACTGGCTTAGCTGGATAAATATCGAGCATCAAGCGATGGCCAAATTCACCGACTGGTGCCACCGCAAACACCTGCGGCAACACTTCCGTTTTTAAATCCAACACCACCCGTACTACGGTTGGCTTATTGAGTCCAACGCGAACTGATTTGATATACGGATCATCATTACCCACTTTGGCAGCGAGTGTTTTGAGTGCATCCCCTAACTCAATATTTTCAATATCAAGTACCAGTCGCTCAGGGTCTTTCACAAAAAAATATTTGAATTTAAATGCGCTTGGCGCTTCAAACGTCACACGTGTGTATTCAGAGGCGGGCCAGACGCGGGCAGCATTGATTTTGGTTGCCGCCGATGCGTCGGTTGCATATAAAGACGCGAATGGCGCGAGTGGCAATGCTGCCGCCGCAGCTACAAACGCGCGGCGCGAAATCGCTACACGCGTAATTTGCTGAGTAGTAATTGGCCCGCTGGTGTGGTTGACTGCATCATCAGTGTGCGTTGATCGTTGGCAGTTGGCGTTAGGGTCAATATCAAATCGGCCGCTGGCAGTGACAGTCCCGCCCCCAGCGCCTTTTCGGGCCACTCGATGAGGCAAATCGCCTCGGCATTCATGTAGTCGCGAAAACCGGCTTCGTGCCATTCGTTAGGATCACTTAAACGATAAAAATCAAAGTGATACAAGTTTAATCTAGAAACTGCATAAACTTCAAGTAGTGCGTAAGTTGGGCTTTTTACCCGTCCCGTAAAGCCAAGCCCGCGCATGATGCCGCGCACCAGTGTGGTTTTGCCTGCGCCTAAGTCGCCTATTAAAAAAATAATCAACGGCGCAGCCAGTAACGGCGCAATGCGCCCGCCAATCGCGAGCGTTGCTGCTTCGTCAGGCAACGTCATGCTAATTTTATTTGTCGTCGTTTTAGGTGGCTCTAGGGTCATGGGCTAGACTACTTTGATGGAAAACACGGACAATTCTCATCAACTCAATGCGCTCGCCAAAGCTATAAAAATTTGGGGAAGCGAAATTGGCTTTCAAGAGATTGGTATTACCGACACAGATCTTTCCCATGAGGCCATCGGCTTAAATGCTTGGCTTAAAAATGACTATCACGGTGAAATGGATTATATGGTGCGCGGCGCCGTTAACCGCGCCGCGCCCGAGCTAATGGTGCCAGAAACAATCCGCGTCATTACGGTGCGGCTAAATTATGTGGCACCGAATGCCAAAGATAGTTGGGGCGTAATAGAGGACGATGCCGCGGCATTTATTTCTCGCTACGCTTTGGGTCGTGACTATCACAAAGTTCTACGCACCAAATTGCAAACACTCGCCGATAAAATTTTTGCTGACGTTGGTGAGACATTTCGATACCGCGTCTTTACCGACTCTGCCCCTGTCATGGAGGTCGCACTCGCCACTAAAGCGGGCATCGGCTGGCGCGGCAAACACACGCTATTGCTCAATCGTGATGCAGGCTCACTTTTTTTCTTAGGCGAGATTTATGTCAATCTCGCGCTCCCCATTGACACACCCACCACCGAACACTGTGGCTCTTGCACAAAATGTATCGACATCTGCCCCACACAAGCGATCGTAGCGCCGTATGTTGTCGATGCGCGCCGCTGCATATCGTATCTAACAATAGAGCACAAAGGCGCAATCCCGATTGAGTTTCGTGAGGCGATTGGTAACCGCATCTACGGCTGCGACGATTGCCAGCTGGTTTGCCCGTGGAACAAATACGCGGTGAAAACGGTTGAAAAAGATTTTGCGATTCGCCACGAGTTAGATGATATTTCATTACTCACGTTATGGTCATGGCAAGAAGTGGAATGGCTCAAACGCATGGAAGGTAGTGCTATCAGGCGAATTGGCTATCAACGCTGGCGACGTAATCTTGCCGTGGCGATGGGCAATGCGTTGCGGTCTGATTCGTTATCGGTGGAGGCCAAGGAGGAGATGACGGTGGTGCTGCGTGAGGCGCTCGCACATGAGGGAGAGCTTGTGCAGGAGCATGTGGTGTGGGCGTTGGTGGTTGAGACTTTTTAGTAAGAACTAATGCGCTCAGTCTTCGAGAAGTTTATGTTGTTCTCCACCACAATCTATCGCGCTACCGTTTTTTCAATGCTGCATCCAGCTCATCCAAAACCGCCAGGCCCTGCGCCGCATCGCCACGACTTACTCTTAGCGTAAAGCGTGTGAGTAGGTCTTGTTGCGCGATAGCGATGGTCGTTAACTCTTCGATAAATTTGTTGGTGCTAAGTCCTCTTGCACGCGCAATTTCTTTGAGTCTGGCGTGTTTGCTTTCGGGTAGCCTAACGGTCAGTACAGACATATTCATTCTCCTTTATGCGAAGTCATCCACTGTGCGGGGGTACAAACTCTTACCTCTGGAAAGCGCAGCTCGGCACTGGAAAAATCCCGCAAATTCCATGTTAATAATGCCGCATCCTGTGCGGCAACAGCTAATTCAAACACATGATTATCAGCTTCGTCTTTCAGGTTTGGTCTCCATAGATAATGCAATTCAATCATCTGACATTTCGATGCGAAGGCATTAAGTAAAACCTCACGCTTAGCTTCAGATAGCGGGCAGCGCGCAATTGTTTGCGCTCGAGAAAGAACATCCTCATATTCAAGAAACAGTGACAACGAAATCAACGGTTGCCATCGACCCTCAAGAACGCCGCGCAGTACCGCTCGTGATGATCCTTCTGCGCTTGTAAACGCGGAAACCAAGACATTAGTATCTAAGATTATTCGATCTCGCATCGCAAAATGATAGCACAGGTGCTATCAAAATGATGATCAGGTAAAAAACTCAGTGTGAAAGGTGAGAAAAATTGGGAATGCCGGCTTCAAGAATTAAGTGAAAGTCGTTTATTAACGGGTATTTCTGGCAATTAATTGCTCAAACTGCCCGCCAATAAACGGCTTTACTAATTGTATTTCGTATCAAAATATTCCATTTGATGTCGCACCAACATCTTGTCACTCGCGTTAAATCCTGATTTACCGTGTGCTGAGTGTTACGCAGATGCGTTGGGCACGTCATATGTGCTTAACGGCTTTACTACCCTAACATCAACAAATTCACCCGCTTCACAAACCCAGCAGGGTCTTCGAGTTGACCGCCTTCGGCTAGTAGCGATTGTTCAAATAAAACCAGAGACAAATCATCAAATGTGGAAGACGCTTCTTCGGCTTTGATTTTTCTCACGAGCGGATGATCTGGATTGATTTCGAGAATTGGTTTGACGGCGTTGACCTTTTGTCCTGCCGCTTTGAGCATGCGCTCTAAGTTGCCGGAGAGTTCGTTCTCGTCCACAACCAAGCACGCGGGCGACTCGGTTAAGCGATCAGTCACGCGCACGTCTTTTACGCGTTCGCCTAGGGCGGCTTTCATTTTTTCGATTAGGGGCTTCATTTCATCGGCGATTTTTTCGACGGCTTTTTTCTCGGCTTCGTCTGCGAGTGCGCCTAGGTCGAGATCGCCTTTGGCAACGGACTGCAATTTCTTGCCGTCCATTTCCTCTAGCGAGCCTAGCCACCATTCGTCAACAGACTCAATCAGTAACAAAACTTCGATGCCCTTTTTCTTAAATACTTCTAGGTGCGGGCTATTTTGTGCGGCGATTAAGTTATCCGCTGTGACGTAGTAAATTTTTTCCTGACCATGCTTCATGCGGCCAATGTAGTCGGCGAACGAGACCGCTTGGGTAGCGCCTAATTCATGGGTGGAATGAAAACGTGCAAGCTTAGCGATGCGCTCTTTATTGGCGTGATCTTCGCCAATGCCTTCTTTGAATACGCGGCCAAAGGCATCCCAAAATTTTGTGTATTTTTCTTTATCGTCGCTGTTGTCACTGCCGGCCAAATCTTCGAGCAAGCTCAATACTTTTTTCACGCAGCCTGCGCGTATCGCGTCAACGTCTTTTGACTCTTGCAAAATTTCGCGTGACACATTTAGCGGCAAGTCGTTGGAGTCCACAATACCTTTTACGAAGCGCAAGTAGCGCGGCAATAATTGCTCTGCGTCCTCCATGATGAAGACACGTTTGACGTAAAGTTTTAAGCCGTGTTTGTGCTCACGGTCAAACATATCAAACGGCACTTGCGATGGCACATAGAGTAGCTCAGTGTATTCCTGACGGCCTTCGACTTTAGCGTGCGTCCACGCGAGTGGCGGCTGCCAATCGTGCGAGACGTGTTTGTAAAATTCTTGATACTGCTCGTCTGTGATATCAGACTTTGCGCGCGTCCAAATAGCACTCGCTTTGTTAATTGTTTCGTCTTCGTCTTTGACAACTTGTATTTGTTTTTCCTGATCCCATTCGGATTTTTTCATCACAATCGGCAACTGAATGTGATCTGAATACTTGCGGATGACCGACTTCAAACGCCAATCATCGAGGAAATCTTTTGCGTCATCTTTTAAGTGCAAGACGATTTCAGTACCGCGTTCAGTTTTCTCAACCGCTTCTAAACTAAATTCGCCATCGCCTTTTGAGGCCCAACGCACGCCTTCTGTTGCAGCAGCACCTGCGCGACGTGTGGTAAGGGTGACGTTATCAGCGACGATAAACGCTGAGTAAAAACCAACACCAAATTGGCCGATTAAGTTTGCGTCTTTTTGTTGATCGCCCGACAGTTTTGAGAAAAATTCTTTGGTGCCTGATTTCGCAATTGTGCCAATGTTGGCGATCACTTCATCGCGGGACATACCGATACCGTTGTCAACAATGGTGAGCGTGTTGGCATCCTTATCAAATGACACGCGGATTTTTAAGTCGCTATCGTTTTCAAACAAAGCCGGTGTCGTCACCGCTTCAAAGCGAAGCTTATCAGCGGCGTCGGAGGCGTTAGAAATCAATTCACGCAGAAAAATTTCACGATTTGAGTACAACGAATGAATCATTAACTGGAGAAGTTGCTTAACTTCAGTTTGAAAGGCAAGCGTTTCTTTTGGGGGTGTGGCGGTCGCTGTGGTCATGATTGTTGGCGTCTTAGTTGAAGGAAGAGTTTGATTTTATTGACTATTTTTTGTTGCAACGAAATACGTTACGACTCATGTGGGGCGCGTCTATCGCTTTTCAAGTACGCATTGCCGCAAGAGTTAAAAAATTGCGGAACTAAATTTAAATGCGATTGCCTATTTAAAGTATCCAGTGAGTGGATGTTGTTGAAGGTGTAGTGCGTCAGTAACGAAGTCGGTATTTTTAGTGTTGTTGTCGTTGTAATCGTAGTGTGCAAGCGCTGTTTGCAAGTGTAGTCCGCAATTGCTGTTTGTATGTGATGTAGCAACAAGCACGACGTCCCCGCATCGTCCTCCCTTCGATGCGGGGATTTTTTTGTTCAGGCTTAGTGAAAAGTTAAAAGTCCTCTATTGACGGGTATCTTCAGCATTTTATGCTTCAAAAGACACGCCAATAAAGGACTTATTAGATTATTTATTGTTTAACTTACTTTTTACACCACATCATCCTGCTTAGCCTGCAACACGGGCTCCATGCTGCTGCCGGCTGCGCTCACACGTTGTTCTGGTGGTTTGGCATTGGTGAAGAAGTGGCTAGCCCACGCGCCGAGTGAATCCATGTAGGTGTAGAGCACGGGCACGACCACGAGCGTCATGATGGTGGAGGTCATGATGCCGCCGATCACCGCGTGTGCCATCGGCGATTGTTGCTCTGAGCCAGCACCAAAAGCGAGCGCTAATGGCAACATGCCGAATATCATCGCAAGCGTGGTCATGATGATGGGACGCAATCGCACTTGTCCAGCGTTCAAAATAGCGTCGTGGCGCGACAGGCCTTCACGTCTGCCATGGTTGGTAAAATCCACCAGCAAAATCGCATTTTTGGTGACTAAACCCATCAGCATAATGAAGCCAATAATGGAGAATAAATTAAGCGTTGAGCCAAAGGCAAGTAGTGCTAAAAATACGCCGATGAGCGATAACGGTAGTGATGCCATAATCGCCAGCGGTTGCAAGAAGCTGCCAAATTGCGACGCCAAAATAAAGTAGATGAATATTACGCCAAGGGCTAATGCCGCAATGGCGGGGCCAATCGACTCCGCCATATCTTGCGATGAGCCGCCGTATTGAAAACGATAGCCTGGTGGTAGGGTGATAGCATCCGCCACTTTTTTCACTTCAGCCGACATATCGCCAGCACTTACGTCTTTGCTAATACCGGAAATAATGCGAATTTGGCGTTGTAGGTTACGTCGATCGATACGCCGCTCGGATACGCTCGGCTCAAAATTAGCGATTTGTCGTAATGGCACCATTCGCGGCGTGCCATCCGCGTTCATGCCATTGGCACGCACATAAATCTTATCTAAGTCGCCAATGCCGGTGCGCTGATCTTTCGGTAGCCTGACGACCACTTGATGATTCTCCCCGTCTGGCCCTTCCCATTGTCCAGTCGGTTCACCGGCAATTAAGGTGCGTGTAGTCGCGCCAATTTCATTCATTGACACGCCAAGGTCAGACGCTAACTCACGATTAATGATGATGTCGAGTGCAGGGTTATTGGGCTTAAAGGAAGACTCAATGTCAACTAAACCTTTCACTTTTTTCATCTCCGTCATCAATTGCTGCGAGAGCCGATCAAGCTCTTTAATATCCGGCCCCATCACATAAACTTGAATAGGCCGATTAAAGCCGATGTTAATTTCTAAGCCGGCGATACGGTTTAAGCGGGCTCGTACGGCATCATCTAATTCTTTTTGACTCAACTTGCGGTTTTCTTTTGGCACGAGTTGTAACTCAAACCGCGCGCTAGTTTTATTTACGTTTTTGGAGATATGTTTAATTTCAGGGAAATCTTTTAACGCTAATTCAACTTGCTCGGCCTTGGTATTCGTGTAGGCGAGGGAAGACCCAATTGGCGTTTGAATTTGTACGCTCGTCCAGTTGTCGTCTTCGTCTGGCACAAACTCAGTGCCAATGAGTGGCACTAATAAAAAACTACCGAAAAATGTTGCAGCCGCAATGGCTAATGTGGTTTTACGTTTCGCTAATGACCAGCGCAGCCAAGCATCGTATTTTTTGTGAAGCCATTCCATGCCTTGGTCTTGTTTATCAAGCAAATATTTAAGCGGTTTCCAGTCCATCCATTTTGAACGCGGGTCGTGCCAGATGGCGGATAACATCGGGTCGAGCGTGAACGAGACGAATAGTGAAACTAACACCGCGACTACCACGGTGACGCCGAATTGCAAAAAGAATTTACCAATAATGCCGTCCATGAATGCGACTGGTAAAAACACCGCGACGATGGTGAATGTCGTCGCCATGACGGCAATACCGATCTCATTTGTTGCTTCAAATGCCGCCTGCCGATGCGTTTTGCCCATCGCCATATGCCGCACAATATTTTCACGCACCACAATGGCGTCATCAATCAAAATGCCAATGGAGAGCGACATCGCCAGCAAAGTCATAAAGTTAATCGTGAAGCCCATCGCGTAAAGCACAATGAATGTCGCGAGTAGTGATATCGGCAAGGTCAAGCCCGTGATGACCGTGGAGCGCCATGAGTGGAGAAAGAAAAATACGATCAGCACGGTTAAGATTGCGCCCTCAAGGATCGTCACCTTCACATTATTGACGCCGTCTTTGATGAAGATGGAGCGGTCAAATGTAATCTCCAAACTAATATCGGATGGCAATACTTTTTTAAGTTCTGCCAATTGTTTTTTAATCGCGTCGGCCATCTCAATGGTGTTGGCACCGCGCGTTTTAAGAATTTGAATCGAGATAGCACGCTTGCCATTTTGGGTTGAGAAAGAAGTCTCCTCACGTTTGGCGTCCGCTACATCCGCGATTTGATCAAGCGTGATGGCTTGTGTTGTGCCGTTGGTGCCACGTCGGGCTACGATGATGCGTTGAAACGCCTCAACAGAGCGAATTTTGCCCTGCACACGCACCAGTCGCTCACTGGTCTCAGAGATGAGTGCACCTGCTGAAATATCTTGATTCTCAGCACGTATCGCCGCAATGACTTCATTCACGCCAATACCGAAAGCCGCCATTTTTTCAGGCTTTAAGTTGATCGCGAGCTCACGGCCCACGTCGCCTGAGAGTGAAATGTTGCCTACGCCTGGCGCGCCTTGCAGACGCTTCACGACTAGCTGGTCCGCTAGGTCAGATATCTCTCTGAGTGAGCGCGAATCAGAGCGCATTGCCAAATATAAAATTGGTTGGTCGTCGTCCATGCTTGCGCGTGACACCGTAGGCTCGCCTACATCACGATTAAATCGGCGCCGTGCCTCAGCGACTTTATCGCGCACGTCTTGAATCGACACGCGTGGGTCAACTGTTAATTGAAACTCCACCACCACAAAGCCGAAGCCAATTTGTGCACCTGAGCGAATCGTCTTTACACCATTGATCGTATTCACCGCCTGCTCGATGGGGCGCACCACATCTTGCTCAACTGCCTCAGCGGACGCCCCTGGATATGGGATGTTGATGATCGCAATCGGAATCGAAATATCAGGCAGTTGATCCACCGATAAGCGCAGGTAAGAAAAAATGCCGAGCACCATTAGTGCGGCCATTACCATCGTCGCAAAGACGGGGTTGTTAATCGAAACTTTGGTCATCCACATGAGGGGAACTCCGTAGGGTAGGGCGAGATTACGAATGGAAAAACATTTTTAGCCACAGATGAAAACTGATGAAAACAACTAAAAGCGAATGAGGTCAAAGGCTTTTGATCTTATCGGCGTCAATCGGTGTGTATCGGCGGAAAAAAGTTTTTGACTTTATCTGTGTTCATCTGTGGCTAAAAGTAGAGTAAGCCTATTGGCGCACACCTTCAGCCATTTATGCCGCAAAACGCTCGCTAATAGGTGAACTTTCATTTTTTTGCCTCAACAACTGTTGCTGGTGCCGCAGCACTTTTGGCGCTTTTGTATATCGCCGTTGCCCCCGCCTTTAGGCCTTCCATTTTCACCGCGACAACTTCGGTGCCCTCAACTAATCCTTCGCGTATCTCCGCTAGCCCTAGGTCAACATTGCGTAATCCAACCGTTACGGGCTTACGTTCAATTTTGTCTTTGTTGATGATGAAGACAAAGCTCTGCCCGCCTTCTTCGCGCAGTGCTACTAGCGGGATGGCTTTTATCGGCGCGCTTGCTAATGCGGCCAATTTGCCGCTGGCAAACATACCGCCCTTAAGTGTCTGATCAATGTTCGGAATTGATACGAAGATAGCGATAGAGCGTGAGCCTGCTTCAGCTGTTGGGTTGATGCGCTCAACCTTGCCGGTGAATTGGCGTGCTTGAAATCCATCGACGGTAAATGAAATAGTCTGGCCAATTTTTACATTCGGAATATCAGCTACCGGCACCATGGCTTCTAATTCCATTTTGGTTAAGTCAACAATTTGCATCACCTGCATATCGGGCGAAACTTTTTCGCCGATATTGATCATGCGCTTTGCCACCACACCGCCAAATGGTGCGCGAATGGCAGCATCATTTAAAGCACGCTGTGATATGGCCGCTTGCGACTCGGCGGCAACTAAATTGGCGCGGGCTACCGCAGCATTGCTCGCCACGGCATCCAGTGCATTTTGAGAAATAAAATTTTTAGCCACTAATTGACGATTGTTCGCCTCATTTTTAGCCGCTAGCTCAAGCCGCGCTTTCATCTCAGCCACCATTGCCTGCTGCGAATCAAGGCGCGCACGCAAATCTTGCGTATCGAGAGAAACTAGCACCTGACCCGCGCCCACGCGCTCACCTTCTTGTACGTGCACTTTTGAGACTTCAGCCGCCACTTTAGATTTCACCATTGCTTGTGTGAGTGGGGTGAGGGTGCCTGAAAGGGGAATGACATTGCCTAAGTCGCGTAGCGAGACGCTGGCAATGTCGCGTTGGGCAAATTCAAAGACTTTGGCTTCGTCCTTTGTCGGCTCCACTTTTTTAGCATTACTCGCACGCCAAGCGACCAAGCCGCCCAACAAAGACGCAATAAGTAAAGCAATCACAGCAGGTTTTACCCAACGGCGTTTTTTTGAGGGCGATGCAGTGTAGTCGTTTGGCATATTGGTGTTGTTAGTTAAGGTAATGTGTTTGTATTTTGCAGTTTAAGTTCTTAAGCCACCATTAAGACGCGACGAAATGCGGATTCAGATTCGCCATTTGATGAAATACAGGATGAATTGCAGGTGAATTAAAAGGCGCGGGGCGCAAGATGAGCATAATCCCTCTTAACCTTCCGTTTTTCAAAAGAAGGAGCCGATTGGCGCACGATGGACGCTATTCATAAGTTTGCGTTCGCGTTGGGGCGATTAACGCCGGCTGCCACTGTTTAACGGCAATATCGAGTACTCGCGACGGCGTTAGCGTTGCATTTGATTTTAGACCCTCAAGTGGCTGCCTCAAATACCCTAAAGAGGTGATGAGCGCTGTCACAGCCTCACGGCTGTTAATCGCGGGCGCTAGTGTTTGTTTTGACAGTTTTTGCCCTGCCGCATTGACCGCCACAGGAATATGCATATAACTAGGTGTAGCGTAGCCCAACAAGTGTTGCAAATAAATTTGCCGCGCAGTTGAGTCCAACAAGTCTGCACCCCGCACCACGTGGGTGATGTTATCCGACGCATCGTCAGCGACGACGGCTAGCTGGTAGGCAAATAACCCATCGCGACGTTTAATAATAAAGTCACCAACCTCAGCTGCAATATTTTGCGTTTGTAGGCCTTGTACGCGATCATCAAATGAAACGATATCGCTGCTGGTTAAGAGCCGGATAGCGTTTGTTTGATCGTCAATTTGCAGATTTTGCAGATGGCGACATGTGCCCGGATAGACTGCACCATCAATGCCGATGTGTTGCGTGGAGTCGGCAATCTCTCTACGTGAGCAGCAGCAGGCGTACACGCGCTGCTGATTCTTTAGTGCGGTAAGCGCCGCCGCATAGCGATTTTTTTGCGTCGATTGCAACGTGACTTCGCCATCCCAGCGAAATCCAAACTGGTGGAGTGTATTGATGATGTCATCTGTGTACTCAGGCTTACAGCGGGTCTCATCAACATCTTCAATACGCAACAACCAACGACCATTGTTGGCGCGTGCGTCGCAGTAGCTGGCGAGTGCGGCAATGAGCGAGCCAATATGCAGTGGTCCAGTAGGTGAGGGCGCGAAACGCCCGATATAGCGCGCAGCACTCATGCGGCGTGGAGGAGTGATTTCACAATGGCAGGATTCTCAAGCTGATCAATAAACCAACGCAGCGCGCGACCAGTGCGATTTGCCCGCCATGCAACGCACACCGTCGTGGCAGCGCGCGGGTTGACGATATCAATGGCTACTAATCGCTTGGCTTTGATTTCGGGTAGCGCTAAATGCTTAGGCAAAAAACCGACGCCCAAGCCTGTGACGTGGGCGTTTAGCTTAGCCTGCATGGTCGGTACGGTGAGCACATCTTGCCCAGAAATTAAGCCTGCCGTGCGCGGCGGTAACAATCGCGAACTATCCGCGACGCTTACCGCACGATAGCTCAAAATAGTCGCTTCCGTGAGAGGGCGTTTCTCGCGCGTAATCGCATGTGTCGGGCTCGCCACAAATAACCACTGCCACGCGCCAAGTGGCAGTGTGGCATAGCCGCCGCCTGATGGCACATCGGTACTCGCGCCAATGGCAACATCTGCGCGCTCTGAAATCAAGGCATCCCATGTGCCGCCAAACACTTCCGTGAGCAGCTTAATGCGTGTGCCAGATTGCTGTGATTCAAATTGCGCCACCAGTGGATAAAGCGCGCCAATATCGATAATGGTATCTACGGCAATGCGCAGCTCAGTCTCCCAACCCTTCGCGATTTGCTGTATGCGGCACTCTAAGTCGGCGGCGGCTTTGAGTAAGATGCGCCCCTCATTTAACAACTCATGGCCTGCCGCCGTGAGCGATGATCGCCTGCCATCTTTGCTAAACAACGCTACCCCAAGGGATAGCTCCAGTTGCTGCATGGTGTATGTAAGGGCAGAGGGTACACGATGTAATTCAGCTGCAGCGCGCGCAAATGAACCATTGCGGGCGATTGCATCTAGGGCTTGTAGTGCATCCAGCGTTAGCTTCATATTCAAATTATTTGAATGAATTGGTCAAAATTATCCGCTTGTTTAGCGTTGTCTGCAAGTGCATATTATCGTTATCAAATGTGTTCCAGCTAAAAATGTGTGAAAAAGCTGAAACAAACCGAATAAGGACATTCAAAATGATTGAATTACGTAAATCCCAAGAGCGCGGCTATGCTAACCGCGGCTGGTTAAGAAGTTTTCACAGTTTTTCATTCGCAGATTACTACGATCCAAAATTTATGCATTTCGGCGCCTTACGCGTGATCAACGATGATGTCATTGCGCCTGGGATGGGCTTTGGCACGCACGGGCATCGCGATATGGAAATCATCACCTATGTGCTCGATGGCGCCATTGGCCACAAAGACAATATGGGCAATGGCTCATCCATCAAGCCCGGCGACGTACAGCGAATGAGCGCGGGCACGGGCGTTGAGCATTCAGAATTCAACCATGCTGCTGATCAGAACACACATCTGCTGCAAATATGGATACAACCGAATCAGCTGGGCATCAAGCCATCCTACGAGGAAAAGCATTTTGATGATGCCGATAAACGCGGCAAATTACGCATCGTGGCCTCACCTGATGCGCGTGATGGCGCAGTGAAAATTCATGCCGATGTACAAGTCTATGCGGGGCTTTTTGATGGCGCAGAGTCGGCAACCCTTGCCATTGCCCCGGCGCGTCGTGCCTATGTGCATGTGGCGCGCGGCGAAGTCAGCGTGAATGGTCAGCCACTACAAGCTGGCGATGCGCTCAAATTAGCGAATGGCAGCGAAGCGGCAACATTAACGATTCAAGATGGCAGCAATGCAGAAGTCTTAGTATTTGATTTAGCGTAATTACAACAAACGTAGTCAAAATTATTTTCATTATTTCAAGGAGTTCAACAATGCTTTCCAATATTCTCAAATCAACCGCAGTTGCAGTATGTGTAATGGGTGCCGCATTATCGGTGAACGCACACGCGCAAGCGCAAGCCCCATTCAGCAAAGATTTTTCTGTACAGCCCGCAGGTGAGTATGTGCTCGATAAATCGCACGCTTCTGTGACGTGGCGCATATCGCATTTAGGCCTATCGCAATACACCGCACGCTTTGACAAGATGGACGGCAAGATTAATTACACACCAGCCACCTCAACCGCCAGTAAAGTTGAATTTACGATTGACGCAACGTCTATCAATACTGGTCTTGCACCGTTTAACAAAAAACTACAAGCGCCAGAATACTTTGAAGCGGAAAAAAATCCAACCATCACCTTTAAATCAGCCAAGATTGAGCCGATTGCAGGTGGTAAATTCAAAATGACTGGTGACTTAACGCTACGCGGCGTAACCAAACCAATGACTTGGGATGTCACCTTTAACGGTGGCGTTTACAATCGCTTCGCCCAAGCACACGCCGTGGGCTTCTCGGCTAAAGGCATTGTGAAACGTTCAGAATGGGGTATGAAAGAATTGATTCCATTTATTGGCGACGATGTAGAAGTATTGGTCGAAGTTGAATTTAACCAGCGTGCGGCTGCTTTGTAGGTTCTGGTTATTGAACGATACCCCCATCCCAACCTTCCCCCTCACGGGGGAAGGGGCCGTGTTGCACTAGTTGATGCGTTTGAAATATTTCAATCATCTAGTAATCAGTTCTTTCCCCCGGCTACGGGGGAGGGCTAGGATGGGGGCGATTTGTGTTGAAACTATTTACTGTTGAGTTATTTGTCACTACAGCGTTTTAATACCTGAAATATAAATTTCACTTTTACACAATATCCAACATGCGCGACTCAATCAACCGCTACACCGCACCTGCCATCGTCTTCCATTGGCTCATGGCGCTACTGATTTTTGTAGCCCTCGCGATGGGTCTATATATGGTTGACCTACGCATCAGTCCTGATAAATTAAAACTTTACGCTTGGCATAAGTGGATTGGGGTAACGGTATTTGTACTAGCAGCGTTTAGACTCTGGTGGCGGCTCTATCAAGCGCCACCACCTGAGCCTGAAATGCCAGCATGGCAACGTAATGCAGCAAAAGCGACACACTATTTTTTTTATGCGCTATTCTTTTTAATTCCCATATCTGGCTGGTTATTTTCATCCGCAAAAGGGTTTCAAACGGTATATTTAGGCATCATTCCGCTGCCTGACTTGCTTGATAAAAATGATGAAATTGCACCCATCATCAAGCAAGTGCATTTGTTTGCTGGCTACTTGCTAGGCGGACTACTAGCGTTGCATATTGTGGCGGCGTTGAAGCATCAATTTATTGATAAAGATGGGCTCATGAATCGCATGAATCCTTTTCAACCGAAATAACATTTTGTCTAACACATCCAAATAGAACCGATTGGAAAAAACATGAAACAACTAATAGCACTAATTGCAATGGCACTATTTACAATCAGTGCCAATGCCAACAGCCTTAAACTTGACCCCGCTAAAAGCAGCATCGGCTTTAGCTTTAGCCAGTTTGGCGTACCGATGAAGGGCAAATTTACCAAGTTTGATGCAACACTATTTTTTGATGCAAAAAAGCCTGATGCGACCAAAGCTGAATTTGGCGTAGATCTTGGCTCTGTTGATTTAGGCGACAAAGCCTATAACGATGAGACGAAAAGTGCGGTATGGCTAAACGCGGGCAAATTTCCACGCGCCACATTTGTTGCCGATAAGGTTAGCGCACTCGGCGGCAATAAATTTGAGGCCACTGGCAAGCTCGCCATCAAGGGAATTACGCAGCCAATCAAAGCGCAATTTAGCGTGACCGATGGCGCGACTCCCATCGTAGAAGGTGCATTCACCATGAAGCGGCTCGGCTGGAAAATCGGCGATAAAGAGTGGAGTGATACCTCTGTGGTAGCCGATGATATAAAAATTACATTCAAATTTACAACCATTAAATAAATAAATGACAACAAAAATTATCGCCTTTGCAGGATCAAATCGTCACGGCTCGATTAATCAAATAGCACTGCGTTTTGCCGTTGATGGTGCGCGTGAATTAGGTGCAGAAGTTGAAATAATATCGCTGCGTGATTACACGCTGCCACTTTATGATGCCGATTTCCACACGGCCAATGGCGTGCCTGGGGTGGCAAAATTGCTGCGCGCAAAGATGATTGCCGCTGACGGTTTGCTCATTGCCAGCCCAGAATACAATTCATCCATCACGCCGCTGCTTAAAAACACCATAGATTGGCTATCGCAATCGGTGAGCGAAGGCGCCGGCGTTGGTGGCGGACGTTTGCCATTTGAAAACAAAATTACCGGATTGATGAGTGCATCTGCTGGTGGCTTCGGCGGCATCCGCGCACTGCCACATGTGGCAATGATATTGTCTAATTTGGGCGCATTTGTATTGCCGATTGTGGCTGTACCAGGCGGAGATAAAATTGTGAATGCTAACGGTATTGTTGCCAATGAACGTGCAGTGGCTAGCCTGAAAGCACTTGGTGCGAGCGTGGCAAAGATGGCAACAGTCATTAATCATTGAGTGCGTGAATGCGGGCCATTGAAAAAATGAATTTGCTCATCATATAAACAATGCCACATAGTTAATCTCTCTCACAAATTACTGAAAGCCACATATGGCAACGCTAGAACTCAACCAACAAAATTTCAACGCCACCATCGAGAGCGGTAAAACCATCATCATCGATTTTTGGGCACCATGGTGTGGGCCATGTCGCGCATTCGCGCCCACCTTTGAGGCGGTATCGGAAGATTTTCCGGATGTCGTCTTCGCTAAAATCAACACCGAAGCGGAGCCAGAGCTCGGCGCCGCATTTAACATCCGTTCCATTCCCACGCTGATGGTTTTTCGCGAGCAAGTCGTGCTTTATACCGAATCCGGCATGCTGCCTAAATCGATGCTGCAAGAAGTGGTTAAAAATTCACTCGCCATCGACATGGTGAAAGTGCATCAAGAGATTGCGGAAGCTGAAAAAGTGGCTACAGCAAATTAACTTTTAAAGATAACACTATCTAATATTGGCGGGCACTTTCGAGCAAAATAGCTTGAAAGTGCCCGTTTTTATTAGGCTTTGCGTTTTAGTTTCGCCTATATGCCTGTCAACCCAACGCAGCTTGGCAACCAGCGCGTTGCAGCCCATTCATTTTATGTGCTTCTCGGTTGGCTGCGCGAAGACTGATTTTTCAAACGTCATCGCTATGTGTTTGAATGTTGACCCCGTAACTGTGCAATGATGTTTGATTCAATCGTGAGAAAGCCACACTACCTTGTCAGCACACTTGCCAGTCAGTCAATTACCAGCCGCTGTGAGTGGCGAATGTGTCATTTTGCCGACATCTGTAGGGCCACTCGCTATCTATGTTGCGGGAAGTGGACCGCCGCTGCTGCTCATTCACAGCATTAATGCCTCTGCTTCTGCGGCTGAGGTTCGGCCCCTACATGAGCACTACCGCGCCACGCGCACCGTATTTTCTATTGATCTGCCGGGATATGGTTTTTCTGATCGTAGTGATCGTGTGTATAGCATTCGCCTGATGACCGATGCGATACATGCGGCAGTCGCCTTCATTCGTGAACGAGTCGGTGCAATACCCATCGACGCATTGGCCGTATCACTATCATGCGAATATTTGGCACGCGCGGCAGTTGAATCACCTGACGCATTTGGCCGCTTGGCACTAGTGAGCCCGACGGGCTTCAATGGCAGCACGCAGCGTCAAGCGGCTGCGGGGAAGAGCAGGGAAGTGCGAGGAATGCTGCGTATTTTGCGCGGGCCTGGCTGGGGTGGCGCGCTATTTCGTGGGCTAACGCGACCCAGCGTGATTCGCTATTTTCTGGAGCGCACTTGGGGCTCCAAGAACATTGATGAGACATTGTGGCGTTACGATATATTGACCACGCGGGTAGCGGGTGCCGAGCACGCCCCGCTGTACTTTCTGTCAGCAGCACTTTTTTCAGCAGACATTCACACCATTTACGAAGCGCTGTCGATGCCAGTGTGGATGTCACACGGTGACCGCGGTGACTTCACAGACTATCGCGGCAAAACAATTATTGAGCATCGTCAAAATTGGCACATCACGCCGCTATCGTCTGTCGGTGCATTACCGTATTTCGAAAAGCCGCAGGAATTTTTCAAGCTGTTTGATACGTTTCTTGCGGCTTGATGTCTGTTCGTCGCAGTATGTGAGGACTCCTATGGCGAGTTGCTAGACGTGAACATTTACGCATTTATGGTGTTTACATTTATGGTGGACCCCATTTACGCCGTTTACAGTTTCCATTCCTCTCCCGTCATAAGTCGGTTGCGCATGGGCCAGACGGGGCACAGCATTTGCACAACCTCCATCAAGCTCAACCATTCGACGAATGAGTCAGTCGTGCTATGTCGTGGTTGGAAGGGAATACCTGCCTCGCGCACCAGCACTACGCCAGTGTTTGTCGCAGCAGCGGGCTCACTCGGCGCGGCTTGCCTTTGAGTCGCCGACTCGCTCGATTGGCTAAGCGAAGAGTTCATTGAGCAATTCCTGTTGATTAAATAGCGCAAAGTATTCACGCAGTGAACCATGTCAAACGACGCGCGGTGTATTTGTACGAGCGCACGCATATCGTCTAAGTCGCGCGTTCGCGTTCGATCGTTCACGTAGCCTTGCAGCTTGAAGGCCATCAGTCCTTCGACACTCACAACACGCAGGCGACCCATTGGGGTGTCGCGCTCAGATGCTTGACTCAATAGGTGACGTGCAAGGGGACGATGCGCGTAAAGTAAATCCAAACCTTCAGTGCCGCGCAAATAGTTGGCAGCGTCAAGACTACGGTAAAGACATTCGTAGCCCAATTGCAGCAACGCCTCATGCACGCTATCTGCGGCTTCGGCTTCCAACAGAAAATCCACATCCTGCGTAGCGCGCACGACCTGATGCGCAACCACTGCTAAGCCGCCAATCAAAGCTGGCTTAGTACCAGTGCGTGCAAACATCGACAGTGCTTCGCGAATTTGTTCAGCGAGGTTAGGCATGTAGGCAAATTAAATAGGTTGATATAAGCTTCAAGGTCAAAGTGTTGGCGGGCAGTTTCATAGAAATGAATGGAGTCTGACCCGAATGGCACTTACTTAAGCTCTAAGTAATTGAATATAAATAAAAAAACAGTCGGCACACATCGAATGGTAAGGTGACGTTTCCAGACAACACCCACCAATCGAGGAGCCGACCAAGATGAATGCTAATCGAAATGCCCGC
>JANNWG010000036.1:0-19932 GCA_031414695.1 Burkholderiales bacterium | reverse complement strand
GGCTTGCGCTAAGGCTAATTGACGACGTTTGGCTTCACCCATTTGGTGAGTCCTCCTGTGGTGGTAAAACACTCGGAATCCCGCACCCAGTATAGGGGGGTTGTGTTTAGAGATGAGGTTGACTGCCGTTTATAGGTTAATGAATAGCGCAAATCAGCTCGCTGAGGTTAATATGCCGGCGCTTGATGACACAACGACATTTTATGCGTCAGGCGATTTTGATGGCGATGGGTCAACTGATATCGTCTGGAAGCGCGCCAATGGCAGCTTAATCTTGTGGCTGATGAATAAGGCGAATCCAACTCAACCTGCTGTAAGAGATGATGTGGGTTTTGCACCCACAGGACTTACGCCGCTAGAGCCCTAGCCAATGATTATTGATAGACACATCGCAATCACCAATAAGGACGGCTAGTTTGAGATGTTTTTGCTCCAAAACGCCCGCTAGTCGGGCGTTTTCAATTTGAGGCCCGCTAGTCGGGCGTTTTCAATTTGAGGCCCGCTAGTCGGGCGTTTTCAATTTGAAGCCCGCTAGTCGGGCGTTTTCAATTTGAAGCCCGCTAGTCGGGCGTTTTTTTATTTTTGAGCCGAATTAGCAAGAAACCTTGCTTACCTAGTTAGAGCGTTATTTTTTTCTTTACGCTTTACGAATAAGCGCCTCAACACTAACTGAAAAACTAAAAAAGGAATCATCATGACCACCACAAAAAACACGTTGACCACAAACCAATATCAACCAAGACGTAACCGACAGCGCTTGGCTTCGCTAGTCATGGCGCTGGCAATACCGCTCACGATCTCATCGGCCTTCGCGCAATACAAAAATATGCCGATGGACGATGTCAATCAACAAAATCCCGAATTTACGACCATATTTAATATCGCGCCTAAGTCGGTATTAAAGGGCGCAACGAAAATTGCTATTCCGTTATTTACTATTGAGACCGCGACAAAAACAGGGCTGGGTATTCGTGTTGAATCTAGCGGTGGCTCGGTCTCGCAAAGCGTGACATACATACTTGATGGTGTGCCGCAGAAGGCGATGCAAGCGGCAGTGGATGCGCTTTATGATGAGCTGGTGGCGGATCTTAAAACAGCTGGTATTGAGGTCATACCGTACGAGCAATTGATGGCAACAGCGGCGTACAAAAAAAATGTAACCGCACTCACCAGCCCATCAATACAATCAGGTCATGGTGCTGAGGCGCTTGTCTATTCGGCAAAAGGCATGACGCCAGGCTTGTCAAATTCGCGTTTTATCTTTACGCGCACGACAAGTGTTGGCTCGTCGAATGCCATTGACGGGCTATTGGCTGCCGCCAAAACGGTTAGTCAGCTATCGTCTCAAATTGGCGATGCGGGTGTGGCTGCTGCGATTGGTGAGGAGCTGGGCGTGCCAGTGCTTTTAGTGCAAATTCCAGTTGAGTTCGTTGAGCAAAAAACCAAAGGGAGCGGCGGCTTTTTTAGTAGCGCCACAACAGCTGAGGTGAGTAGCCGATTAAGACTTTCTATAGCGCCAAATACCTTTGTCTCTGCGGGTCAAGGCAATGACTTTAGCGGCCTCATGTCAACAACCTCGCTCACGTTAACGGGCACGCCCGTGAAAGATGTTAAGGACACATCATCTGTCGCCGCCAATGTCGGCCTCGCTGTTTTTGCAATGGCACTGGGCGCCAAAACATCAACGCGCCTGACTGAAAAAACTGCCATTGCGGATCCTGAAAAATATGTAGAAAGCATTCGCACGGGTGTCGGCAAATTCGTTAAAGTGGTTGGTGCAGCCGTCAAGGCAATGCAATAAATCACCGTCCATAATGCTTGAAGATGCCCGCCAATAGGGCGTCTTCAAGTTTTTAATTGATAAAAATCGAGAATAAAAATATGAAAACCATCCAAACAATCATTTTGATTGCTGCCGTCTGTGTGATTAACACTACCAATATCTCAACGGTCTCTGCACAAGCAACCCAAGCAAGGCCCACCGGCAAACTCGATATTTTTGATGAAAAAGGCAAGCTCGTGCATCGCACTAAAGACGACCACTATGTTTTAGACACGCCTTTTCAATTTGGTCTTGCGGGTGTGATGGTCAATGGCAAATTGGGCTTTATCAATAGCAAGGGTGAGATGGTCATCCCGGCGGAATATACGAAGAGCGCAGAAATTAAAGAGGGCTTTATCGCGCTGACTAAAAACGAGAAGGCTGGCGCGCTTAATCAAGCGGGCAAAGTGGTGTTGTCGTTTGACTATAAAACGGTCAGCAAAATCAACCTAGACGTGTATTTTGTTGAGCAACTTGATGGCAAGAAAGTGTATTTGGATGCGTTAGGTAAAGTCACGGCAACGCCAAAATTGTCTGCGATGGAAGTCGCACAGATTAAATATCGCGCGCTAGGTACTGATAAAAATAATGCCATTCCACGCGCCGATAGGCTGCTGCAAGTGTGTACAGCCAATACGCGCGGCTTGATTGATGTTGCTACTGATACGCTGTATCACAAGGCGACTGGCTGTGATCGGATAACCATTGTGCGGCTCAATGAAAACTATTCGCTGCTGGTTGATACGAATCATTATGCGAACAGAGGCTATGGAACACAATTACTCAAAAATGGCGATGAAAAAGTGCTAATTGAGGGGGCGACAGCAGCTGTCTCAGATGGATACGAGTATTATCCTGATGAGGGTGTATTGGCGTTTCAGTTTGGCAAAAAATGGGGTTTTTTTACAATTGATGGTAAGCAGATTGTCGCACCTCAATATGACAAAGTCGTACTTAATTTAGATGATCCTGCGGTGTCAGCAGCGGGTCTTTTCATGGTTTGGAAAAACAATAATTCGATGGTGGTGACCCGTAATGGCACTGTTGTGCCATGTCTGGGCACAGATTGTAGATTACTGCCAACGGGCGATATTGAGTTTGAGACAAAAGAGGGCTTTGGTATCCAAACGGCAAAAGGTAATGTGTTGTTACCCGTCTCAAGAGGTAAAAAAATTGCCTATAAAAATGGCTTTCTCCTGAGCCGCCAAGCTGAGAATATCAGTCGAAATAGCAAAGACTGGAAGCACATTGAAAAAATTGACTATGAGGTAAGGGGCGAAGATCGCGAATTTTTGCAGGTCAAGAAAAATAACAAATATGGCTATGTGAATTCGCAAGGACAAGTGGTTGTGCCGATTGAATTTGATGGTTTTAGGGAAAGCAATTTTGATAAAAACGACATCAAGTTAAGCGGCTTATACCGTGGCAAACAAAATGACGATTTATGTATTGGCAGCGTCGAGCGTAAAGTGCCGATTTATTGTGGGTACACGAACTTAAAAGTGGCAGACAACGGTTTTTCAGTGGGGCAACGTGCGCCCGCATTGTCATCAAATGCAAAGTTTGATTTTTTAGAATCCGCTATAAAGCTGAGACCAGAAAACAAAGATGAGCATGGTTTTGTGACCGCATTGCCACAATTAGCCAATGACCAAAATTTTAATCAGGCATTAGAAAAATTTAGAGGTGCCGCCGATAATTTGGGGCAAAAATTTGAAGCAAGAGTGCGCATGGACGCGCACTATCTTGACCCGAAGCTTCGCGATAGAGAAAACATAGGCTACTGTAAAGGGCACTGCCGCACACTCCATGCGAAACTCAGCGCGGAATATATTGAGGATTTTCAGCAGCTCTATGCCGCCTTTGAACGCAATACCGAGCTGCAAAAATCACCGCATTACGCGACGCTAAATTCCACGCTCAAAGCGAAATTGGATGCAGATAGCAAACTAGCATTAGCTGTAGTAGCGACAGACGAAAAAATTAACGGCAATCGCTCCTTCACCGCGCAGCGTGATGAAGCTAAAGCTAAAGCCGAAGCTGAAGTGAGAAACGTTGCAGCCATCAGCAAAAGCGGGAGTGCTAGCACGGGGAGAGGTCAGGAGTCAGATATAACCAAACTTATGCGCTTGGCCATTAATGCTGAGCAAAAAATGAGCGAGAGCGTGCAACTACTCAACAGGAATTTCTCGGATAAAGACAAACGCGAATTTATGGGTAATATTCGTGGTTGGCTCAGAACTTGGTATGAAGTTCACCGCGTGATTGATATTGAATTAAGCGATACGCGTAACGGCATGTCCGCAACTGAACGCGCATCACTCAGAGCACTTACCAACAAAAAACTGGCTGATATGAAGGCTTGGGAGGAGAAGCTTAACAACGCTTCAAGTGGCCCTGGTTTTGATGAGTTAGTCAGAGCATTTATGGGAATTCGTCAGCAGCGTTAATGCTGCACCCATACGGATTAGATTTTTTTTAATAAAAAATACTAGTATTGGCGGGCTTTTTCAGGCGAATATGCTTGGAAACTGCCGCTTTTATTAACTATGTGCTCAATTTTTTAAAGCCAGCGCCCGCACTGTTGTCAGCCAATCTGCGGGTGGTGCTTTGGCGAAAACCTCCGGGTGAAGACTAGCAAAGCTGTTGAGCTCGTTTATGGTGGCGCGCAATGCTGCGCGATCACGGTTTGCATGCGACGTATTGCCCATCCATAAAAACGCCTCTGCCCGCTGAATACGATCACGCAGCCCAACATCGCGCTTACCTATGCGGGCATAGGTAAGCAAAGACTGTGCAAACGTACGTTGCGCGGAGGCAGGATCGTTACAGAGTGAATGCGTTTTACCCAAGTGAAAATAGGTGCGCGCCAAGCGCAATATTGTCGTGAGGCTATCTGGTTCGCTGGCAAGCATGACATCTGCGAACTCAATGCCACGCTGTAGCGATTTGATGGCGTCATCATAACGGCCAAGTGAGTTCTGTGCGGCACCACGATTAAGTAGTGCGACTTGTAGATGCAGGTGATAGGTAAAATTTTTGTTTTTATTCGCCAATAGCGCATCGTAGCGTGCGATTTCACTGTCCGCTATGCTCACCGCGAGCGCAAAATTTTTCGCTGTCTGCGCGTCAGAAAATTGTCGTCGCAATACTGCAAGCCGCATGCTTTCGATATTGTCGTCGTCCTTTTGCTGTGCGGCCCAGCGCTCAGTGGCTTGGCCGCCTTGGGCGATAAATTCAGCTGCAGGCTTGCCCTGATCGCTATGCAGATGCGCCACCGCTAGGTGCGTCTGTGCCAGCTTAAAACCAGCTTGATAGTGCGTTGGGTCACGCACGAGAATGCCTTCAAAGCGCGCAATCGCGAGCTTAAATCGCGCAAAACTCTCATCGTATTTGCGTTCTTCTTGGAGTAGCGACGCTTCTTCGGATTCGAGCAGTGCGAGTTGTTGGTTCGCTTCGTTGTCATTTGGAATCTCGCGCAACGCCTGCTCTAACAGCACGCGCACTTTGGCCAGTGCAACATTAGCACCAGCTTTATCGCCAATGTTTTGCAAGCTGCGCCCGTTGTATAAGGTCTGCGCCAACTTTCGGTAGCCGTTGGCAAGTTCAAGCGCTAGCTGCGGATCTTTTTTAGCATCCTCGCTGAGTTCATCCAGATAAGCGATGCCATCACCGACCATGTTTTTGATGATAGGTTGCGCGCCAGGCAGGGTGTGGATTGCGGCGTGATGCTTGAAAATAAAGCTATTGGCAATTTTACGAACCTGCGCGTAACGTTTTTCGGCAACATTGCGCTCTATCGTTGTGCTGATAACGCCGGCCACCGTGGCGATGACAGCTATGGCTGAGGCGGCTGTCACCAGTCGATTGCGCGCGATGAGTTTTTTGCACGAATACCACCATGATTGGGGTCTGGCAAGGATCGGCTTATTATCTAACCAGCGCGCCAGATCGTCATCTAGCTGTGCGACCGTTTGGTAGCGCTCGGCTGGTAGCTTCGCACATGCTTTCGCCAATATTGTATCTAGCTCACCTACTAATTGCGCTGCATGTGGGCTCGCCACGCTACGCGCCACGTCACTGGCTTTGCGAACGCTATCTTGCAGCACCGCCTCAATCACCTCCGCCGCGCTGGCAGAAGCGAATGACGCAATGCGCTGATAGGGCGTATCCCCTGCGAGTAATTCGTAGAGTAGCAGCCCTAAGCCGTAAACATCAGTTGCCACTGTCGCAGCCGCACCGCGCATTTGCTCGGGGCTGGCATAGCGCGGGCTAAATGCTATCGCGATGGTCTCGTGCGTGGCTTGTCCACTGAGTGATGCGTCACTTTCGAGTAAGCGGGCAATTCCAAAGTCGAGCAACTTTGGCTGACCCGCAGCCGTTACCAAAACATTGGCAGGTTTAATGTCACGATGAATAAGTAAGCGTTGATGCGCACTTTGTACTGCTTCACACACGCCACGCGCGAGCAGCACGCGCGCGCGTAGCGTGAGCTGATGTGAATTGCAATGCGCGTCAATACGCTGACCTTGGATATACTCCATCACCAAATACGGCGAGCCATCCTCTGTCTGCCCGCCATCGAGCAAGTGCGCAATATTGGGATGATCGAGTTGCGCTAGTGATTGGCGTTCGCGCGTCATACGCTGCACCTCGTTTGGCGTAGCGCCTGCGAGCCGCAATAACTTAATGGCCACTTGCTGTTGATAGGCACCATCAGCACGTTCTGCTAGATAAACAACGCCCATCCCACCGCGGCCAATCTCATGTTTAAGTCGCCAAGCGCCAAGCAGCTCACCATCACGTTTGGTGTCCTCAATTTGATCGGGGAAGGGGGCGCGTAATTTGAAATTAACATCGCTACCTGAGCCAGTATCTTCAGCAAGCAGTGACATCACCTCAAGTCGTAATGCTTCATGATCTTCATCGTTGGCAACTGACTTCTCAATGAATGCAGCACGCGATTCTTTTGGTAGGTCAATCGCATCGGCGACAATATTTTTAGCGCGTAGCCATCGTTTATTTTGTGATGTTGTCATGTTCATTTGGGCATAGCTCGTTTTAAGAAAAGGCGTGCGACTTTTAATTCGCGCTTGATGGTGGCGGGGGAGAGTTTGACGGCTTCCGCGACTTCGTCAATGGTGAGTCCTGCAAAAAAACGTAGCTCGACGATCTCAGCTTGGCGCGTATCAACAGCGGCGAGCGATTTAAGTGCGGCATCAAGGTCGAGGACGTCAACGCTATCTTCGGCAGCCTTCTTTGCTGCCCCCATTGCCGCTTCCATAGCATCGCCGGTCAGCGTCAACTTTACCCAGTCGCCACCGCGTTTTTCGGCGCGAAGCGCCAATGCATGATTGACTAAAATATTTCGCATCGCACGCGCAGCGATGGCGCGAAAGTGTGAAGCGTCATTCCACTTAACATCGCTTGATGCTAAGTTTAGATAAGCCTCGTGAACGAGGGCAGTCGCTGATAGCGTATGGTCGGATCGTTCGCGTCGCATGTGCGATGCGGCGATCCGTTTTAATTCTCCGTACAATTCCCCGTATTGCTTCCCATATGCCGCTTCGACTTCTGATGTTGCTGTCGATAGTGTGGTCTTTTTCAAATCTAAGTCACTACATTTTGTGTGTTGCGATTATTGTGGGCTTTCAATTTTTGTTGCAGTAAGTGTACTTGATTCTTCTACTTTCATGGTCATTGCGGCATTGATCTCAGCGGCTAGTCTTGGAATCATGCCGTCACCATAGCCGCGATGTACATTGAGCACCTTGCCATCACGACCGATGATGAGCATGTGCGGAATGCCTTTGACACCAAATTTTTCGGCGACTGACTTTGTGTAGTCGTGGGCTAATTTCAGATTGAGAGTATTGAGTGCGCGCGATACTGACTTAAATTTATCACGCTCTTCGATGTTGATGGCAATGACTTGCACATTGGTCTTCGCGGCGTTTTGTAAATTTTCGAGTACCTGCAGCTCTTTAATGCATGGCCCGCACCATGACGCCCAAAAGGTTACTACTAATACTTTGCCCGCATAGTCAGGCGCATTGATTTTGTTATTTTCACGATCAATGCCTAAGTAGGCGGGCACGGTTTCACCAATGGCAATGTTGCCAGGGGCAGACCTAGATGGCGCTGTTGATGAATTTGCTGATGTCGCTAAGATCGCCATCGTTGCCATCATTGCCGCAAGGATGGCAAACCAGCGTTTCATAAAAGCATGAGTGGCAAACATAGGGCGTTCCTTAATAAAAATATCACTTAGCGGCTACGGTACTTTTTACTGCCGCATTGTCAGATAAATATTGCACAGCGCGCTCTAGCACGCGATCACGGTTTAGCAATATATCTTCTTGCGTTTGCTTAACTTCAATATTCGGCGCGACGCCTTCGCCCTCTACGCGTGAGCCATTTTTGGTTTTGTAGCCGACTTCGCTATAGGCCATTTGCGCGCCGCCGGGTACATCCGCCAAACCCATATATGCGGTAAGACAGCCGCAGGTGCGCTGGCCAATGATAGTGGCGCGGCCACTTTCTTTCATGATGACTGAAAAAATCTCTGATGCCGACGCCGAGGATTCATTCGTTAGCACCACGACTGGCTTGGTGTAAGCGTTGTCGCCAACCCCTTTTAAAAATGGCTCTAGTTCAATGATGGGCATAAAAAATATTTTTATCGGTTTGCCATCACGTGTTGAGGCAGTCATTCCAGTTTGTTTTTCTTTGAAAAACTGCTCTAACAAACGTTGCACCATCGCACCTGAGCCGCCACCGTTATTGCGTAGATCAATGACCATGCCGGGCGTATTTTTCATTCGATTAATTTCACTTAAGATGCCATCGGTCAGCGAGCCATTAAAACCAGAAAAGCGAATATAGCCAAAGCCGCTAGGCAAGGTACGCGCTGTCATCTCTACGGGCGAGGCAAATTTACGCCGTTTCATTGTGACCGAAATTTCACTCGTATCTTGCCGCACAAATGTCATGCTGACGACGCTATCAATATCGCCACTATTTATTTTACGAACCGCACCACGGGTGCGCGCCCACGGCGTTGAGGTGTCGCGTGATTCGCTGACTAAGCGCTGATAGAGCGGCAGCGCTGGCTCACCATTGATTGTTTTAATCATCATGCCAGCACGCGCACCAGCCCAGTGCGCATCAGATTGCGGGTGAACTGAGGTCACAACAATCGCGCCATTTAGCTCTGCAAATCCTACGCCCAAGCTATGTGATTCATTGTTGCGTTGCTGCATCACGAGTTTTGGCGAATGAATGCGTGTGTGTGAGTCTTTCAATTCACCAGTCATTTTGTCGAGTAGCTCCCAATACTCATCGTCTGTCTTGGTCGCCATAATGCGTGGCTCGTATTGTGCGCGTACGGTTTTCCAATCAACACCATTTAGCTTCGGGTCGTAATAGCGCTCGTTAACCGTTGTCCAGACAAAATCAATGGCTTCCTGACGCCAATTATTATCTGTTGAAGGGACTGGAACGCTCGGTGTTAGCGGCGGCATATTAGTGCGCGTAACGATACGGTTTGGATCAAGAATGGTGCAGCCTGTCGCGAGAGAGATTGCAACAGTGGAGGAGAAGGTTTTTAGCAGATTCATTTTTGTTGGGTAGGTGCTGTTGTCTAAGTATTGTTGTTTATAACTTGCCTGAGTTTACCAAGATAATTTACACCCCCATTTCCGGTAAAATTCGCCAGCCGTTTAGGTGTGACACAATCACACACAAATCAAGGCAAAGCCTGCCAGCCATACCGCTAGCGCGCCACGAAATACGCCGATAACAAAATTTGAGGAGTTCGTCGATGTCAGCAGTTCTTTCCACCCTACCTGCGTACACCGCAGCCGTCACCTTAGAAGATAAATACCTACTCGACCATGGGCGTGCATATCTGACTGGAACACAAGCACTGGTGCGGCTTCCCATGATACAGCGACAGCGTGATTTAGCCGCTGGCTTAAATACCGCGGGCTTTATTTCTGGTTATCGCGGCTCACCGCTTGGCGCATATGATCAAGCGTTGTGGAAAGCCAAATCGCACCTCAAAGATAAACATATATTTTTCACCCCCGGTGTGAATGAAGAATTAGCCGCTACTGCCGTATGGGGCTCGCAACAAGTTGGTTTATTTGCGGGCGCAAAGTACGATGGTGTCTTTGGCATTTGGTACGGCAAAGGGCCGGGCGTGGATCGTTGCGGCGATGTATTCAAACATGCGAATGCATTTGGTACTTCGCCGCACGGCGGGGTGTTGCTAATAGCGGGTGATGACCATGCGTGTAAGTCATCTACCTTGCCACATCAGTCAGAGCATGCCTTTGATGCGGCGATGATTCCGGTGCTATACCCCACTGGCGTGGCTGACATTATTGAGCTAGGGCTGCACGGTATTGCGATGTCACGTTACTCAGGCTTGTATGTGGCATTCAAATGTATATCGGACACGGTGGATGCCTCAGCCTCAGTCAATATTGATATTGATTCACCGAAGATTTTATTGCCGACGGATTTTCAAATGCCCGCCGATGGTGTGCATATTCGCTGGCCGGATTCGCCCTTGGCGCAAGAGCAGCGTTTGCAGCACGATAAAATTTACGCTGCCTTGGCTTACTGTCGTGTAAATAAACTCAACCATGTCACTATTGATTCGCCAAATCCAAAGCTCGGCATCATCGCTTCCGGTAAAAGCTATTTAGATACCATGCAGGCGTTGGAAGATTTAGGCATTGATGCGCGTCATGCCGCCGAGATTGGCCTACGCGTGATGAAAGTGGGTATGCCTTGGCCGCTTGAGTCTACTGCGGTACGTGAATTTGCCAGTGGCTTAGATGAAATATTGGTGGTGGAAGAAAAACGCCAACTCATCGAGTATCAATTAAAAGAACAGCTCTACAACTGGCGCGATGATGTACGCCCACGCGTTATCGGCAAATATGATGAACACGGCGAATGGGAAATGGCACGCTCTGATTGGCTCTTGCCCGCGGCGGGGGAACTCACGCCGGCGATGATTGCACGCGTGATCGCGAAACGCATTGCGAAGTTTTACACCTCGCGCATTGTTGAAGCGCGCTTGAAATTTATCGAAGACAAAGAAGCCGCACTCGCGCGCCCGCGCGCCAAAGTTGCGCGTATCCCGTACTTTTGCTCTGGCTGCCCGCACAATACCTCCACACGCGTGCCAGAGGGCTCGAAAGCACTGGCGGGCATTGGTTGCCACTACATGGCGACTTGGATTCAACCCGAAGCCACAATGACCTTCACGCAAATGGGCGGCGAAGGTGTGCCGTGGTCTGGCATCGCGCCATTTACGGAGACTAAGCATGTGTTTGCTAATCTCGGTGACGGCACTTATTTTCATTCAGGGTTATTGGCGATACGCGCCTCTGTCGGCTCAAACGTTAATATCACCTATAAGATTTTATTTAATGATGCAGTTGCCATGACAGGCGGGCAGCCGTTTGATGGCCCGCTGAATGTGCCACAAATCACCCAGCAGTGCCACGCGGAAGGCGTAGGCAGAATTGTTGTCGTCACTGACGAGCCGGATAAATATCCTCAAGATGCTAACTTTGCGCCAGGCGTCACGATTCATCATCGCGATGAATTAGACGCCATACAACGCGAGCTACGTGAATTAACCGGCACGACTATTTTGGTCTATGACCAAACCTGTGCGGCGGAAAAACGCCGCCGCCGTAAACGCGGCACATTTCCTGACCCACAAAAACGTATCGTCATTAACGACCTCGTTTGTGAAGGCTGTGGCGACTGCGGCAAAAAATCAAATTGCTTATCGGTTGTGCCCGTAGAGACAGAGTTCGGTCGTAAGCGTGCCATCGATCAATCATCCTGCAATAAAGATTTTTCATGCGTGAAGGGATTTTGCCCATCGTTTGTCACTATCGAAGGCGGCACGTTAAAAAAGAAAAAAGCGGTTGTGCAAGAAGTGCTCAACGCCTTGCCTGACCCAGTATTACCATCGCTCGATAAACCGTGGGGCATTTTGATCACAGGCGTCGGTGGCACGGGTGTGGTGACCATTGGCGCACTACTGGGCATGGCTGCGCATTTAGAGCACAAAGGTGTCGCAGTACTAGACATGACAGGCTTGGCGCAAAAGGGCGGTAGTGTTTACACCCACGTGCGTATTGCCGCCGCACCAGCCGATATTCATGCGGTGCGTATTGCGGCGGGTGAGGCGAATGCACTACTTGGCTGCGACATGATTGTCTCCACTTCGGATGAGGCGATTGCCAAAATGCAATTAAGCCTCACGCGTGGCGTGGTGAATGCAGATGTGACCACCACGGGTGAATTCACCAAAAATCCTGATTTGCATATTCCTGTTGCCGATTTAGAAGCCACACTGAAGGAGACAATGAAAGAAGTTGCCTTTGTTGACGCTACTGGGTTGACCACAGCGCTCATGGGCGATGCGATTTTTACCAATCCATTTGTGATGGGCTATGGCTTTCAGCTAGGTTTGATTCCATTAGCGGCGTCATCCATTGAACGTGCCATTGAGTTAAACGGCACAGCGGTGGAAAAGAATAAACAAGCCTTTGAATGGGGACGCTGCGCGGCTGTTGATTTATCTGCGGTCAAAAAAGTCGCATTCCCAGTCGAGCCTCGCAGCGGGCACTACAAACTCTCTGAGTCAGTTGATGAGATGGTTGCACGCCGCCGTGAGTATCTAACGGCCTATCAAAATGCTGCCTACGCCGATCGCTATGCCGCATTAGTGAAGTGCGTTGCTGAATTTGAAAGCGCAAATTTTGCGACTAAAAAATCCCTGACTGCTGCCGTGGCGCGCTACTACTACAAAGTGCTCGCCTACAAGGACGAGTACGAAGTGGCAAGGCTTTATACCGACAAAAATTTCAACGGCGGTTTTGCTAAAAAAATCGCCGACCAGTTTGAAGGCGACTACAAAATCACCTTTCATCTAGCGCCCCCAATGGTCTCTGAAACAGACACCAACACAGGCGAGCCACGCAAAAAAGTATTCGGCCCGTGGATGATGGCCGCCTTCGGCGTGTTGGCGAAATTCAAAGGGCTGCGTGGCGGCGCATTGGATATTTTCGGCTATACGGCAGAGCGCAAAATGGAGCGTCAGCTCATCGCCGACTACGAAAAATTAATCACCGACTTAATCGCCAATACCAACGCAGGCAATTACGATGTGGCGGTTGACTTAGCCAGCTTGCCCGAACATATTCGCGGCTTCGGCCATGTCAAACACGCCCATTACACAGACGCTAAAAAACGTTGGGATGAGTTGCTGGTGAAATTTAAGCAGCCTGCGTTGGGAGTGAAAGAGATACGCATTCGTGAGGCGGCTTGATGGTTGGCACTGAAAGTTTTTAAAACTTTTTTTGTCGCGCACGGTTGTTAGAATTTTAAGTAGCGTGTCTTTCGCGAACGAGTGCAACTAACCCATGCCCCGCAAGTTAGTTTGCGACGCAAGGGCTAATAAAAATAGATAACAGCGGATGAGAGTCAAAGTGGTTAGTGACTAGCATTTCTCAAACAGGTGTGAGCTGAAGTCAAGATAGTTGCGTTGTGGAAATTATTAACGTTGGTCCATTTAATTTTGAACCTGACTCACTTAAACGCCAATGTTATTATTGGCGCTAGTTAGTTATTGTTTAGATAGTGCATTGTCAAAAATTTTTTTGATTATATTTTTTGGCGAAGTGTTGATATGCATCAGCCCGCCAAATTGTTTGTTTTTAGGAGCGCATTATGTTTGCCAGCACCGCATTGTTGATTGAGAAAATACAGTCGTTGCCGCCTGCGCGCTTAGCAGAAGTGGATGATTTTGTTGAATTCTTACGGCATAAAGAGCAAGAGCGCGCTGATACAGGTTTAGCAGCGCATGTCGCAGCACCTAGCTTTGCCGAAGTGTGGGATAACGCTGAGGACGAGGCATACGATGCCCTTTGAGTTTGGTGATGTGGTGCTGGTGCCGTTTCCGTTTACTAACCAACAAACATCAAAACAGCGACCTGCGGTGATCGTCTCGCGACACGCTTATGCACGCGCCAGACCAGATGTCATCGTGATGGCCATCACCAGCCAAATACGCATGCCGCTAGGATTCGCTGATACCTTAATCACTGATTGGCAAAATGCTCATCTACTTAAGCCATCCGTCATCAAACCGGTATTTGCGTCTTTAGAGCAAGCACTTGTGATCAAACAATTAGGCACCTTGAGCATACTAGATCAGACGGCACTTAGGCTTGCGATCAGAGAGGCAATCGGTTAGTGCGTATGATAATACATCGGCAACGTAATGAAACACAGCGCAATGTATTTCACAACGGCTAATAATATTAGCAAACGTGCGTTATAGCTAATTTAGCTAAAAAATAAACTCGGCTATTAGCGGGCAGTTTGGGGCATAAATGCTCGGAACTACTTGCTGCTATTAGAGTTTGTCTTTTTTATCTGCGTATTACTTCAAACACATGCCAGCGGCTGTCGGCTTGGTGGTGACAGTCGCTGCGTTGTAGTTGGTGCTTTTTTTTGTTGAGTTGTTTTGTGTTGTTATATAGCGGTTGTGGCGAGGCTGTGGGATCAATCTATGCAGCACAATCTTAGTAGCGTTTAATTCGTTCATGAATCTGCGTGGGCAGATTCAAATTCATTGATGCATATGGTCTGGCGCACGTGTACAAATGCATTAAATCGTTGAATTATTAGGGTGCAACTATACTTATCTATATTGTTATGTAACGCTCAGAATCTTGTCACCGATTTTGCAGATGTGACAACGTTTATGGGTGCTGCAAGATCATGTCATTTTCTTCTTGGCGTAAAACTAATTACATTGTGGGGAACACATGAACAAGATTGACCAAGACACTGAGGAAGCAGTTAAGCGCTTCCTGACTTTGCTGGCGCCAGACTACAGCGTGGCGGGTGCCATCGTTTATGGTAGCCGTGCACGTGGGACACACCGCCCCGACAGCGACGCTGACGTTGCCGTTCTACTGACTGGTGAGCACCAAAGAATGCTGCCAACGACATTAGCGATGGCTGACATCGCTTATGACGTTCTGCTAGAAACAGGCATCAACATTTCGCCCCTGCCCGTATGGACAGATGAATGGAGTCACCCGGAGCGTTTTTCTAATCCTGCACTGCTGCATAACATTGCTCGTGACGGGATCAGGCTGTGAAGGCACAGGCGTTAATGGCGAAAGCTATTCAGGCCGCCGCGTCTGCCAAGGTGCTACTCGATACCGGAGACGCAGATGGCGCATGCAATCGCGCCTATTACGCAATGTTTGATGCCGCACGAGCTGTATTGCTAGTCACAGGTGCTGAAGTTGGAAAAACACACAAGGGCGTCCTCAACGCCTTTAGTGATCGACTCGTCAAAAACGGGCCACTGCCGAAGGAAATGGGACGTCTGTTGAAGCACGCAGAAACTTTTCGCTACGTGGCCGACTATGAAGGCGATCCGGTGGAGATCAGTGATGCACAAAAAATGGTGGAACAGGCCGAGACTTTTGTCGCTGCTATGCGTACCGAGTTTATGCCATTGGGCTCGAACGATAAACAATATGAAGTTTAAAAATTGACGCGGGTCACTCAGATCCAAAATCAAATCGACTTTGACCCCTTAGATTGCTTCGAGTATGTTGTAAGTGTATAGTTATACAGCTTTCTTACAGGAAGACTTGATTTCAAAATGCCTTTTCGATCTATCTCACACTTGTTATGCGTCAGCCCAAAAAGTTGTGCGGACTGGGTCTGTCGCCAGAAATTGAGTTAGATTGCATAGAATATGGATACCAACCGCGAGGTTATTCTGCACATGGAATCGCTGGCTCAACTTCTTAAGGAGTTCGCATCCGAACGAATCTCGTTGTTTGAGCACTCTTATCATCCGGAGTCATTTGGCAGCTTTGTACTTGTCGTCGGTCGTGGGCACGAGCAACTTAGGTTCATTTGGGACGGAAAGGATGCAATTCTTTCGGTAAGCTTTGTCGAGGTTCAGAAAACGAACGCAGCGCCAGTCTGGACGCATGATGCCGACTTCAGCCTTCCAAAGGGAGAGGGTTTGTATGCAGAGATCGCCACGCAATCAATTGACATGCTTACAATCTAACAACACCCTCAAGAGTGACGCGGCAAAGCCGCGCACCTTTGGCTGAGCGTTGGGCCTCACATGAAACCAGTTGACACGACGTTCGCAGACTACCAATCAATGGTAGTTATGTTTCAAAATGAGTCCGATAGAGGCGCTGCGGTGCTTGCCGATAGCTATGTTGAAAACCATCTTGGTCTACATCTAAGGTCGAAAATGATCGACCGTTCGGTTGCTGAGCGAATATTCTCACCAGACGGCGCTCTTTCGACGTTCGCCCAGCGAATTGATTTTGCTCACGCCTTCGGGTTGCTTTCTAAGACCCAGTGCACAGATTTGCATCTAATCAAGAAAATCAGAAATCATTTTGCGCACCATCCGAAAGAAGCTTCGTTCAACGAAAAGCCAGTAACTGACTGGGTTCGAAATTTGACCTCTTCAAGGACAAAGATAACGACGCCAGATGGTGCAAAGGACACAATTGGTGACGCGAGGCTTTGCTATCTGATTTCGACAGGGATGTTCATAGCGTTAAATATGGAAATCAAATGATGACTCAACCGATGCCGGACTTGACTTTTTACGAAATTCTCGAGGTTAGCCCGAATGCGAGCCAAGCCATAATACGGTCCGCCTACAAGATCCTGATTCAGCGTTACCACCCTGACAAGAATTCAGGGAGTCTGGATATGGAGCAAAAGACTATACTCATCGGCAAGGCATTTGAAGTGCTATCTGATCCGGAAGCGCGGAAGGCATATGACCAATATCTTGAACAACAAAGATCGAATGCAATTGGCGAGCAAAAGCCGCATCCTGATGTAGGGGAAGGTGCAGTTTCAGTCCCCGTTAGCTCATCAACACTCAATCAACCAGCAAGCCCAACCGGTATCACTCCGACATTCCTGATAGCGTTAATTGTGGGTGGTGTTGCTGCCCTATTTTTTTTGGTAATCCTTACGAACTCACCCTCATCGCAACGCATGCTTACTCAGGATGAAAGCGCACCACAAACGATGCAGGTGCAGACGAAAACAAATGACATGGTTTGGGCTAACGCAGAAGCCGAACGAAAGGAGGCTGAATCAATGGCTGCGAGGACCATTCCTAAGTTGGCTGTCGGTATTACTGTAAAAATGCCACCTAGCAAAGATGGATACAATCATTGCTCCGAAATCAGTATTTGCACTCACTACATAAACATTCCCACGCTTGGGGTTATCGTTCACCAAATTGACGCTGAAAGAATCACTCAGCACATACTGAAAAATCGTGCGCTAATCGTAGAAGGTATCGAGGCGAAGCTGGGTCGGACTCAATACACTGAACTTACTCGCGTGGATGGCGAGGAGACGCTGAAACGTATAATTCGTTTGCAAATTAATGAGACCATTGTGGGCTTCCATAATTTAACTGTAAATGCCCTTCTCCAAAAGGGCGTGGAAGAGGTTTTACTGCCTGTCTCATTCAGTGTGCATTGACCATTTTCCTGTACTTGCATCAAAAAAGGTAGTGTTTGGAACAATCAAAGAGGCCAGCGTAATTTTTTTCACAAGATAAGGCCTCATTGGACGAACAACCCGGTGACCCATCGGCACAACGCATTAAAGTGGTCAACGTCATTTGTTTTTTTACAATTAGCCCAACGTTACGTAACGCACCAATGCCGCGCGACGAAACGGCACAACAGTGGGCAGTAGTTTTTGCGTGGCTTGCCACAAATCCCATTTGTTTGTCCGGCGAGCGACGAATCGGTTGTTTTATTCGTCAGAAATATGACACGAATTGCATATCATCTAGTAGAAATTATCAACGCTGACCAATTTGATTTATGCGTGTTCTGTTGACAGAAGGCACACATCATATAAGCATCAGAGCATGACAAAACCGTTTCGCTGGGATCAAGAGAAGAACGAACAGTTAATTCTGGAACGTGGGCTTTCTTTTGAGGTCATTACTGTCGCCATTGAGGCGGGAGATCTTCTTGAAATTGTGCCGCATCACAATCCATCTCAATACCCAATACAAAAAGTCATAATCGTTAACGTTGAAGGGTATGCCTATCTAGTGCCTTTTATTGAGGAAGACGATTACTTTTTCTTGAAGACCATTATTCCTAGTCGAAAAGCAACCAGAGACTTCATCCAAAATGAGGACTAAATCCATGAAACTCGATCCATATGAAAAAGAAGTGCTCGCCGCATTTGAGTCAGGCAAGTTAAAGTCTGTTGCGACCAAATCCGAATTAGCGCAAATGCGAGAAGCCGCACGCGCCACAGCAATTAAAGACCAGCGAATCAATATCCGACTTTCAAAAGGCGACCTCCGCGATATTCAAGCCCGCGCACTGCAAGAAGGCATTCCCTATCAAACACTGATTGCCAGTGTGCTACATAAATATGTGACTGGGCGATTGTCTGAAAATCACTAACGTGGGCAAATAAAGTGGTGCGCAGCAAACAGAAGTGGTCAAACAAATCCGCACAGTAGTTTAAGTGGCGATCTGGTTTTTAACGCTGCTAACCAGAGAATGTCAGCGTTAATAGTTTCAACACAAATTACACTAAGCCTCTCGCTAGATTTTCCAAGTAAAGTCTAATAACCACGGACATTTTGACGGAAAAACGGCTGAAATAGCCCGTGGTTATTGGTGTTTCATATTTTTATCTGTAGAACCAATTCTGCCCTGCATCAATTTGTTCGCATGGCACTAGAAGGCTTTTCAATTGGCTTCAATGCGCCTGGCACATTCGTAAAATCAAATCCGACTATTGCTTCCGCACTCAACGTGCCCAGCTTCGCATACAGCGGCAGGATATTGGTGCCGTCCTTCGGGTAAACGCGGTTTGATAAAAATACATAAAACGTATTTGAAAATGGATCCATCCATAGAATGCAGCCGGTAAATCCGGTGTGACCAAAACTACCGATGGGAAATACGCTGCCGCGCGGGCGTGAAAATTGGGTATCAATATCCCAGCCGATGCCACGACGCTCCGGTACGGCTGCTGGCGACTGTACGCTTCGCATCAGGCGAACACTTTCACGTTTGAGCACGCGCACGCCATTCAGCTCACCCTCGTTGAGCATCATGCGTGCGAAACGCGCCAGATCAGCGATGGTGGTGAATAGCCCGGCGTGACCAGCTACACCACCCATGCGACGCGCGGTCGGGTCGTGTACCTCGCCTTGCAAGGTGCGCGTGGTGTCGTTTTCGATGAGCGTATTGGTCGGCGCGATCCGTTGTGATTTGATTTTTTGTAGTGGCAAATAGGTGGTGTCGTTCATGCCCAGTGGCGCAAATATTCTCTCAGCGACAAAACGATCTAGCGGCATGCCCGATACACGCGCAACCAAATGGCCGAGCAAAATAAAATTGATGTCGGAATAACGAAATAGTGTGCCGGGCGGATTGGTCGGCATCTGTGCACAGGCAAGTGTTAAGGCAGTGTCTGCGCCGCGCCATTCCGGCTTGGCTGGTATGCCAGCGGCGAGCCCCGATGTGTGGGTGAGTAAATGGCGCACCAGCATGGCGTCCTTGCCATTGCCGCGACATTCGGGCAAATAGGTTGCCAGTGGCGCATCGAGTGAGACTTTGCCAGCCTCAACTAAGAGCATGACCGCAGGCGTGGTGGCTACTACTTTGGTGAGTGAAGCGGCATCAAATACGATGTCGGTGCGAGTCGGCTCCGCATTGGGTTCGTAGGTCAAAAACCCGTACGCTTTTTCATACACGGCACCGTTGCGTTCTAAATGAAATACACTGCCCGGCATTTGTTTATTGGCGATAAAAGGAACAATTGCGGCATCAATCTCATTGAGTTTGGTTTGCTTAAATGTAGTTTGGTTATTGCGTTCAAGATGGCTACATGCAGTGATCAATAGCAAGCTAATTGATAGCATCAGGGCGCGCAGCGGCGTAAATTTGGTTGGCTTCACACTTGCAATCATCTTGTTTGAATCACAATCGAATTAAAGGGGCTAGGTT